>JAJXVS010000297.1 GCA_021782015.1 bacterium
GCAGTAGTGATCGAGACGGACGACCGAGGTCGATCCGGACGCGTAGAGGAGGGAATAGAGTTCCGACACCGAGCTGATCCTTTTCTCGAGGGATTCCAGGACCAGCCGCATTTCCTCTGACTCGTCGGACTGGGCCGCAAAGGACAGGAGGCCGACGATCAGGTTGAAACTATTTTTCGCGCGGTGCTGAAGCTCCGAGAGGAGCCTCCGGTTTTCCTCGGCCGATGCGCGGAGTTCGCCCTCGTACCGCACCCGGTCGCTGATGTCGCGGAGAAAGGCCACGAATCGCCCCTCCTCCCCCGGTCTATGCTGGACGCTCGACTCTATCGGCACACGGCTCCCGTCCTTTTTGCGGTGCATGGTCACGAAGCGGTCTTCGCCGCGCTCGATTATTCGTTCAATGTGCCGCGCCACCTCATCCTTCGATTCGCTGACCTCGAGATCGGAGATGGGCATTCCTATCAATTCATCCTTTTCGTATCCCGAGAGGCGGCGATACGCGTCGTTCGTCTGAAGTATCCGGCCATCCTTGTCGAGGAGCCAAAATCCGTCCATCGCCGTCGCGAGTATGTCCCGATGCATTTCCTCGCTGCGCCTGAGCCGATCGGTGAAACCGTCGAGTGCCCCTCCGATGCCTCGAGCCGCGAAGGAGATCGCCACCACAGCGATCACACCCGACGAGACCAGGAAAATCGCGAGGAGGAGGGCTTGATTTAAGGCTGCCTGCTCCGAAAGCGCCCGCCAGGTGAGCCCCTGCGCGACAGCGATACCCGCGGTCAAGGGTATGAAGACCCGGGACAGCCGTGCGGCCGTGCTCCCGCCCGACAGGAAGCGGAGGGGATAGCTTCGACTGCCGGCCGCGGCGATGATGGCCACCCCCAGAGCAAGGAAGGCCAGAGCCGTCGTCGCCGCCATTGGAATCGTCTCCGCGGCGTACATAAGCGGGGTCCCGAGGAGGTAGCCGAAGATGAAGGTCAATCCCGAAAGGATGACGAGGGTTCCGAGGGCGGAGGCGACCTGGACCCTCGCGCCCGCGGCTTCCGGTTCGCGCGCGGAGGAGAGAACCAGAAGCAGGGCCCCCAGGCCCGAAAGAAGCATGAGGACGGCCGTGGCCGGTGACATCAAGCCGATCGGAATGCGACCAATGCTGCCGATTCCGGCGAAGAGCCTTGATTCCGGCGTCAGGTCCCAGCCTACGGCTGCGCTCGCGATCTTCGCAGCCGAGAAGAGGAGGACGGCCAGCCCAAAGGGCAGAAGGGCCAGGTCGACCGCGCGCCGGCGACCGGCCCACCTCACCAGGCCGGACCGGAATGCGAGGCCGGCGACGATAAAGAGGCCCAGCGAGGTGCTCGGCGCCATCGGAATGTATGAATTACCAAGGCTCCCAAGCAGGCCGAGGCCGGGGATATAGCCGGCGGCGCCGGCCAATGCTATCGCCCCGGCCAAGGATGAACCGATCAGGGAAACCTTCGACGCCGCGGAAGTTCCAGGCGACCCGCGCCCCGCGGTGCCGCCTGGGCTGGACCTTCCTCTCATGCTCTTCGCCCCTATTCTCCGGAACCCTATACCCCAAATCCCGTCCGCGCCGGTACCTGCACATCATCCCATAGAAATAAGCCGAGGTCGAGAGGCGTCTCAGATGATAAAGTCACCTCTCTCCAGCTGCTTGAAGGCCAGATCGAGTTCCTCGCTGGTATTCATCACGATGGGGCCGCGCCAGGCCACCGGCTCGCCGAGGCCCATCCCGCTGCAGAAGAGGAGGCGGAAGTCGGAATCGGTCGCCGCCCGAAGCCGGATCGAATCCCCGTCCGTGAAGAACACAATTGTGCCATTATCGACGACGGGCCCCTCGCCGAAACGACCAGAGCCGCCGAAAACATAGGCGAAGGCCCTCTTCCCCGGCTCGACTCGATGTACCAGGTCCGCGCCGGGCGCCAGATGGAGGTCGAAGTATTCCGGCTCCGTGACAATGCCCTCGACCGGCCCCTGCGTGCCCTCGAAGTCGCCCGCGATCACACGCACCTTCGACCCGTCGGCGAGGAGCCGCTCGGGAATGGCCGCGCTTTCGATGTCTTGGTAGCGGGGCTTCATCATCTTGTCTTTGGCCGGCAGGTTCGTCCAAAGCTGAAAGCCTCCCATTTTGCCGCTGCCGTCGTCGACCGGCATCTCCTGGTGGATGATGCCGCGGCCCGCGGTCATCCATTGCACAGAGCCCGCGCCGATTACGCCGCGATTGCCCATGCTGTCCTGGTGCTCGACCCTACCGTCGAGCATATAGGTGATCGTTTCGATGCCCCGGTGGGGATGCCAGGGGAAACCCCTGATGAAGTCCTTTGACCTGTCGTTGCGGAGGTCATCGAGAAGGAGAAAGGGGTCCGATTCGGCCGAATCGCCGAAGCCGAAGGCCCGCCGAAGGCGCACGCCGGCCCCGTCGATCGAGGCCTGGCTTTTCCTGATTGAAAGTGGCTGTCGTTCCATGCTTTCAATTTACGTAACGCGAGTTACATAGTCAAAGCGCGGTATCAGGCCGGGGTTTTAGGCCCGAATCCTTCCTTGCAGAAGCGCATGCGAATAGCTTTTTCAACGCATAGGAACGGCGATCCCGAACCGGGCCGCGCCTCGGCGCTTCCGCGCGCATCCCTGCGCGCTCTTCCTCGCTATCGCTCGGCGAGGCGGAGCGTTCGGGTTCGGCGTAGCCGACCTCCGCGATGCCTTATGGAAAATGAAAAGGCCGTCCCAAAGGACGGCCGGACCAGCCTCGATCGCGGACTCGCCCTCCAGCCCTCGTCTTCCTGACTCGGGCTTCCGGGCCGCGCTCCGCCTCTTCCGCGCGCATCCCTGCGCGCTCTTCCTCGCTATCGCTCGGCGAGGCGGAGCGTTCGAGCCCGCGATGCCTTATGGAAAATGAAAAGGCCGTCCAAAAGGACGGCCTTTTCATTTTCGGGCATCGCGGACTCGAACCGCGGACCCCAAGTCCCCCAGACTTGTACGCTAACCACCTGCGCTAATGCCCGATTATTGCGCGAGCGCAACGAGGTGACGCTAGCACGGGGGGAAAGGGTGGGTCAAGACGGAGGGCGGGGGAGGTATTCGCGGCGTATCAGCCTCTGGGCCACCGCCGGCATGACGAGGAAGGCTGTCGTGACAGGGAGGGCTGGCCTCCATCCTGTCCTTTCCACGAATGCGGCGCCGGTCGGAACATGAAGGCCGTGTCGATTTTCGGCTGGAACCAGACTCGATCGGGAATTGGTGTTGTCAGTTTACGCCATGGTTATACCCGAGTTATACCGTAGGCATGAAGACTGCAATCTCTCTTCCAGATTCTCTCTATAAAGATGCAGAGTTGACTGCGCGAAATCTTGGAATTCCATTCGGAAGTGAGCATGGATTCAGAAGACCTATTCTTATAGTTCAAGATGATTCATTTTATAGAAGCATAATAAACACAATTGTTATACTTCCATTTACGCCGAATCTTGAATTGGGGAATGCTCCAGGTAATGTTTTTATTGAGCAGGAGAGATCCGGATTGACCAAGGATTAAGTAATAGTTGTTTCACATATATCCTCTCTGAACAAGAAAAGGCTGATAGAAAAAGTCAAAAACTGAGTAGTGGAGCCATGACGAAAATCGATGATGGAATAAGAATAGTCTTGGGATTGGATTTTTGGGCGGCTCGGGAAAAAATATCTTTGATGTACTACAAGTAGAACCGGCTATGTAAGGCGGCCGAGGGGCAAGCCGCCCGGTGGCGGACATTGCAAGGTGATTTCGCGCGATCGGTGGCGAGTATTTTCGGCTGCGCGGCCCATTATCATAACCCTGTTTCGCACGGAGTGGCGGAATATCGTCATCCCGGACAGGCTGTCCCGGGGTGGCGGGGAAACGGGCTATTCAAGGATAAAGAGCGATAGTACCCTTGGCGGGTTCCGGTTTGTCACGCTCCTTCCAAAGTCGGGCCGTGGCGAAACCGCAATGCGCCCAAAGTCTTGCGACCGGGCTATGGGCCGTGGGCCCGTATATTTCATGTGTCTAATTGGGAGGTTTTATCGTGAATATCGCATTGGCGCCTTTTATCGTAGAGGGGATTCTCGCGCTCATCTGCGCCGTCATCGGGTTGTTGCTTTGGAAGGCGCGGAAGCCCTACGGAAAGGTGAGAATCATCATCCACGTATTCTTCTTCGCCTGGCTCACGATGGGGTATATGTTCATTTTCCTCGGGGGAATCAAGGCTCCGTCGGCGCTCATGATTCCCGTCGTCTTCATTGGCGTGGCGCTCCTGGTTCAACTCGTGGCGGGGATTTCGATGCTGGCTTCGAAGGAGGCGGGAAAGACGCTGCCGCGCGTTCATGGGGTTTCGGCGATCGTCATGATCGCGGCCGATATCGGGGCCCTCATCATGACAGCCCTGCGATAGCAGATTTGGGAAGCGGCCGCGACACCGTGCCAGCGGGGGGGAGTCGGCCGCGCGGCTGCGGGCGCGGCTGCGACACCGTGCCAGCGGGGGG
>JAJXVS010000030.1 GCA_021782015.1 bacterium
GGGTCCCTCGATCGTCTCGACGGCCTCCATCTGTTCGGGGTTGAGCCCCCGGGCCCATTGCTCACGCATCGGGCGGCCTCGCAGCAGTTAGCCGCGCGACAGCTGCACCTGCATCGGCCGCCCTCGCGACACCCGCGCCTGCCCTCGCGGCAGCAACCCGCACGCCAGCCGCCCCGGCAAAAGCATCGCTCGCGACGGCCGCCAGACGCGCGACGTCGGCCGAGAAATCCGTGGCGTCGATCGTAGTAAGTGTGAGGATCTGTCCCGTGGCGGTACGGCCCCCAGGTCCCTTCGCGGCCGCTCCGTCATCGGCGATCTCGCGCGCCTCGCCTTCACGCGCGCCAGTCTCTCTCGCGCCGTTCTGGCGCGCGCCATCTTGGGACGTGCCGTTTTCTAGCGCGCCGCCTTCGAACACGCTATTTTCTAACGCGCCATCTTCGAACGCGCCGTTGTGGCGCAGGGCCCTGGCGATGCCGCGGAAAAAGGTTTCCTGCCGTTTGGCGTATTTGATACTATCGACGACAATTCGAGCGCGCGCCGCTTCGAGGAGGGCCTGTCCCGCAAGCCCGGCGCCCCGGAGTTCGAGGAATTCCGCGTAGCCGATGGCCCGCATGCCGGGAGCCTTCGTCCCGTAGCCCTTGGCCACGAGGGAATCGACCTCGTCGGCCAGTCCCGCGGCGAGCATGCGATCCACTCGCGAGGCGATCCGGGACGCGAGTTCCTCCCGGGGACGGCGATAGTGCACAAAATGCCAGCTCCGTGCCGGCCGCCTGGAGGGATGGACAGACGCCGCTCCCTCCACGCATCCCGCCTCGCCACCCGACGCGCCACCCGATACGCCACCCGATACGCTCCCCGCCTGATGCACAGCGGCCGGCAGAAAATCGGAGAGAGGGCGGCCGGTCGCGCGGAGAATCTCCAGGGCCCGCGTCAGTCGATAGAGGTCGTTGGGATGGATGCGGGAAGCCGAGGCCGGGTCGCCGGAGGCGAGCTCGGCGCGAAGCGCCGACGGACCGAGGCGCGCGAGGTCCGCGGCCACGGCGGCGCGGATTGCCGGATCGGAAGGGGGCGCATCGGGAAGGCCGAGGATGAGGCTGCGGATGTAATAGCCGGTGCCGCCTGCGACGATGGGAAGGCGGCCGCGGGAGATGATGTCGATTATGGCCACCTCGGCGAGGCTTACGAAATCGCCGACGGTAAACTGCTCGTCGGGATCGCGCATGTCCAAAAGGTGGTGGGGAAGGCTGTCGAGAAGGTCGCTGCCCGGTTTGGCCGTGCCGATATCCATGCCCCGATAGGCCTGCATGCTGTCGGCCGAAATGACCTCGGCCCGCCCCTCAAACGCGGCGCCCTTCCCGAAAAGCGAGGCCAGGAGGTCGGTCTTCCCCGAAGCGGTAGGACCGACCAGCACGAGCACGGAATCGAAATCCATGAGATGAGGAGGACAGCCCTGCGCCCTCGGATCGCTAGGGAAGCAGCTTGTATTCGATCTGCTTGGTGAACAGCTGCCGCGTGGCGAGCGAAACGACCTTGCCGGAGATCTTGTCGACCTCGGGCCCCCTGATCACGGCGAGCTGGTAGGCGCGGTGGGTGATGGCAACCGTGAGTTCATAGGCGTTCTTGTCATATTCGATAAGCTGCTCGAGGGGCATGATCATGCCGGTGACTCCTGGATGTCGTGGTGGGAACAAAATGATAGCAGGTCGAGGCGGTCGCTTCAAGACCCCCCGCCGCACCGCGAAATGCCGCGGCTTCCCCTTGAAAAGCCGCGAGGGCCGGCGACCTACCTCAAGGGCCGACGACCTACCTCAAGGGCCGACGACCTACCTCAAGGGCCGGGGACCTGCCTCAAGGGCCGCCTCACCAAGACAGGTTGGAGTTTTGGTAGACGATCGCGCTCTTCAACATCGGGATGTCCTTCCAGGCGATGTTTACGCTGAAGCTCGGATTTATGTACCAATAGGTTCCATCAGTGCTCAGGGTCGGAGTGGCCGAGGCGCTCGCGGCCAGGGTCCAGTCGTCCAGATCCTGGCTGAGCCGGAACGAGAGATTCTTCAACTTGAAATTGCCCTTTTGGAGGGAGGCTGAATCCCAGAATTTCAGGGAATTGCCGATGTCGGCGATCGGGTCGACCCTGAATGCGTCAGGCGAACCGAAACTCGAGGGAATTGAGAAGAACTGGGGCCAATATTTCCACGCGAGGCTGTTTTGGGATTGGGTCGAAAAGTCGAGCGAAAAACCGGCTCCCAGCCTGAGGTTGACGGAGACGCCGAAAATCATGAGGGAATCGGAGAAGCGTATGAGGCTCTGGGTGTAGCTCAGGGATGAAGAGAGGGTCGGCTGGAAGTCGGCGTCTTTTTGCGGGTCGAGGCGCGGCGCAATGGTCGCGGAGAAGGAAGCCGGGATGAAGGCGCTCCCGCCCGCGGCCTGCCAGCCCACGCCCGCAACCGGCGTCAGTTGCTGGGCATATTGCGATTGGAGGGTCGCCGTAGCCCAGCCCCAGGTCGCCGTGGCCGCGTTCGAACTGAAGCTGGCGAGGTCGAAATCCCAGGTGAGGCTGTCCTGCAGCGAGAGGCCGATGGGTGAAGCCACCGAGGCGCTGGCCGAAAACGGACTCGGCTTTAGGCCGCCCCCTGTTTGCCGGGCATAACGAGCCTGGCCGCCGAGGCCGAAATTCCAGCCGGCGGGTTTCGCCGCGAGGGCGAGGGTGGCCGAGTAGGATTCGGTGAGGGGCGGCAGACTGGCGGAAAAGGCCAGGCTCTGCTGGACCGGGCCCGTTATCACCGCGAGGGTCAGACCGACGCTGTTGGCGGAAATCGCAGTGTTACTCCATTCGGGAAGGCGCGTGACATAGACGGCGCTCGTCGGATCGGAAAGATTCGCGAAATGATCGAAGGCCCAGGAAAACAGGGTCGAGCTGAAATTCCAGGACACCGAAGACGGCGAGAAGAGGCTGGAGACAGGAAGGGGTTGCGAAACGAGGGACAGGGTGCCGCTCAACCTGCGGTTGGCGTATTGGGCGTCCGAGAGGAGAACCGACGAGGTGGTGCTGGCGTAGGCCGAATTCGCCGTCAGCTGTCGTGCCTGCTCCTGCTCCGCCCAGGAAAGGTTGTAGCTGCCGCTGAGCATCGGACCGAAGAGGGCTACCGATGAACCGAGGGTCGCCCCCAGCCTCCACGAGGCGAGATCCCACAATGGTGAGTAGTCGATGGAAGATTCGCCTTTCCAGGGGTCCGACAGATAGCGCCGCTCCAGCACGAGTCCCGGCTGAAGGTTCCAGGTAACCTTGGATGAAAGCGGGATGGGCGGTGTCGGGAGGGCCGGATCGGGGGCGGCCGGAGGATCGGGAAAGTCGGGCTGGGCGAGGGGCGTCGTCGATACGGTCGAGGCTTTTTTTTGGTCCTTCGCCGCCCAGGGAGAATGGAGGACGGGAAGGTTCTTGGTCGATGAGGTCATGGCGGCCGAGGGAGAGGCCAAGGACGTGAGGGAGCCGGGATAATCGAGAAGACTTCCGCCCAGGCTCAGGCTTAAATCCACAGGGCGGAGGCTGTCGGGATAGAAGAATTGGCGGGCGGGATCGTATTGGTACAGGTTGGTCGATTCGGAGTTGGCCAAATTGTAGTCCGTCTTCGAAAGCCAGTTGAAACTCGAGTTCAGGGTCAGGCCGAAGTTCTGCAGCCAGGGCGAAAGGGCGTTCACCGGAACCGCTGCGGTCAGGGTGAGTTTCTGCGAAAGGGCGGTGCGGGCAGCGATTGTCGAAGTTGTGAGGACATTGGTGCTGTTCGACATGCCAAGCCAATCCATGTCGTAGCTGCGGTTCCGGAAATCCTGTTCGAAATAGGAGTCAGAATAGACGGGCAGATCGAAGGTCGTCCTGACAGGGCCGAGGGTGAGCCCCATCGAAAGCTGGCCGCCGAAACGGAAGGGCACTTGTTGCCCGAAGATATAGGAATTGTTCCAGACCGATTGCCAGTTGCCGTACTCGCTGAAGGGCGAGTAGATCAGGATGCCCGGAAAGAGGCTTCGGGAAAAGCCGATTCCCGAGCTCAGGTCGAAGCGGGTCACGATGCCCGCGGGTTTGAGCGAGGCATCGAGGCCCGCGAAGGCTCCCAGCCCCGAGTACCAGTCGCCCAGGAGCATGACGCTGTCCGTCGAGGTGGAGCTCGAGGTCGAAGCCGTGGTGGTGGCGGCCTGGGCAAGGGCGGCAGCCCCTGCGCCTGCCGCCGTGGCGACATTGGCCCCCGTCGCGCCGCCGCCGGCCGCCGGCCCCGCGGAAGGATTTGCCGCCGTTCCCTGGCCGGAGCTTCCCTTCCCGGGCACATGCTTCAGGAAGATGCCCCGGACCTCGGTGGGCCCGCCCACGGGCGCAAACTGGATGATCGCGTTGTTGGTGGTCGAAGCCGGCTTTTGGCCCACGAGCCAGGTCGTGGTCTGGAGGAAGCTGCCTTCCCTGGAACGGAAGCCGAACACCGGATGAAAGACAATCTCCTCGGAGGGATAATAGAAAAATGGCATCCAGAGGAGGGGAACCTCTCCGACATAAATGAGGGCCGACAGGGCAGCCCAGTCGCTCTCGCCGACGAACCAGAGCCGTTTGGCGTGCACCGAAAAATTGGGCGTCTTGCTCGTCCCCGATGAGACGGTCGCGTCGCCGAGCGTGATGTAGTCGCCCGATATCCGCTCCAGGGTCGATGACGAAAAGGTGAGGCCCCGATCGCCTGAACCGATGCTGGTTCCCTGTTGCCGCCAGACTCCGTCGAGAAAGAGTCCCGACCAGTCGTCAAGGTCGGCAGCGAGGGTCGAGCCCCGGAATTCCTCGGTGCGCCCCTGGGTCGTTCTCGTATAAACCACGGTGCCCGAGGCATAGACCGAGTTCCTGCCCCGATCGTAGACGACCCGGCGCGCCGAAATCCTGTAGGTATTGCCGCCATCCTCCGTTATGGAGAGCACCACCCCGCCCGACAGACTGACCACTCCCTGGTCGCCGGATCCTCCACTGTAGGTGGCCTGGTTCGCCGCGGAAATGACGACCGACCGTCCGCCGCTTTTCGTGGATGAGGGGGGCTTGACCTTGAAGTACTCATAGAGCCTCGCCCGAAGGTCTTCGGCCCCGCCCGAATCCGACAGCCCCAGCGATCGTGTCCAGTCTACAAGTTCGTAGAAGGAGGATGTGGATATGTCGAGGGGAAGGGTCGAGATGAGGAGATCGGGCGGAGCGAGGGCGGGGCGAGGGTTCGGCGGCGGGCTCCTCGTGACGGTGCCGACACTGCCCGAGGCCGCCTGCCATCCGTCGGGCGCGAGCGGCAGCGGCGCGGCGAACTGGCTCTGTGCCGTCAGGACGGCGAGGGCGAGGGACGGGAGGATGACCCTCGTCGGCGGACGCGGCATGGTTCGGGCATAGTATCCGGCCCCTCGCAATCTAGTAAAGGCTTTGGCCTATTTCGGAAGGAGGCTTGGCTTGAGGTAGCGCCCGGTATGCGAGGCTTTCACCTTCACGATGTCCTCGGGCCTGCCCTGTGCGACGATCTCCCCTCCCCTCGTGCCGCCCTCCGGCCCGAGGTCGATGATCCAATCAGCCTGCTTGATGACGTCGAGGTTGTGCTCGATCATCACCACCGAGTTGCCCGTGTCGACGAGGCGCTGGATGACCTCCATCAGCTGTTTGACGTCGGCGAAGTGGAGGCCCGTCGTCGGCTCGTCCATGAAGTAGAGGGTCTTGCCCGTGGGGCGTTTCGAAAGCTCGAAGGCCAGCTTGACGCGCTGGGCCTCGCCGCCCGACAGGGTGAGGGCTGACTGGCCCACGCGGATGTAGCCGAGGCCGACGGAGAGGAGGGTTCGCATGCGATGGGCGATCTGTGGTATGTGCTCGAAGAAGGCGGCGGCCTCCTCGATCGTCATGTCCAGGACCTCGGCGATGTTTTTGCCCTTGTAGCGCACGTCGAGGGTGTCGGCGTTGAAGCGCTTGCCGTGGCAGACATCGCAGGTGATGTAGACGTCGGGCAGGAAGTTCATCTCGATTTTGATCGTACCGTCGCCCTGGCAGTTCTCGCAGCGGCCGCCCTTCACGTTGAAGGAGAAGCGCCCCGGCTTGTAGCCCCGGGCCTTGGCTTCGGGAAGGCTCGCGAAGAGATCGCGGATGTGGGTGAAGACCCCGACGTAGGTGGCGGGGTTTGAACGGGGCGTCCGCCCGATGGGGCTCTGGTCGATATTGATGATCTTGTCGATGGCCTCGAGACCCTCGATCGAGGCGTAGTCGCCTTCTTGCCAACTGGTGCCCATCAGGCGATTGGAGATCACCGGATAGAGGAGGTCGGTGAGGAGGGTACTCTTGCCCGAGCCCGAGACCCCCGTGATGCAGGTGAAGCCGCCGAGGGGAATGGACACGTCGATGCCCTTGAGATTGTGCTCGCGGCACTTCTTTATAGTTATGAATGAACCGTTCCCGGTCCGCCGAATGGCCGGCACTTCGATGGTGAGGGTCCCCGCGAGGTACTGGCCCGTGAGACTCTTCTTCGACTTCATCACCTGCTCAGGCGTGCCCTGTGCGACGATATGGCCCCCGTGGACGCCTGCCCCGGGCCCCAGGTCGACGATCCAGTCGGCTGTGCGCAGGGTCTGCTCGTCGTGCTCGACGACGATGAGGGTATTGCCGATGTCGCGGAGGTAGACGAGGGTGTCGATGAGGCGCTGGTTGTCGCGCTGGTGGAGGCCGATCGAGGGCTCGTCGAGGATGTAGAGGACGCCCACGAGGGAGGAGCCGATCTGCGTGGCGAGCCTGATGCGCTGGGCCTCGCCGCCGGAGAGGCTGCCGGCCTTGCGCTCGAGGGTGAGGTAGTCGAGGCCCACGTTCTTCATGAAATTGAGGCGGGCGACGATCTCCTTGAAGATCTGCTTGGCGATCTGCCTTTCGGTTGCCGACAGCTCGACCGAGTCGAAAAAAGCCAGCGATTCCTCGACGGAGAGCTCCGAGACCTCGAGGATGTTCTTCCCCCCGACGGTGACGGCAAGAGCCTCGGGCCTGAGCCTCTTGCCCCCGCAGTCGGGGCAGACCCTCTCGATCATGAAGCGCTCGAGCCAGGTCTTCACCCCGTCGCTCATGGTCTCGAGGTAGCGCCTCTTGAGGTCGGCGAGTATGCCGATCCAGCGCGACTCGTACTCGAACTTGCCCGTGCCCTCGCGATTCTCATATTTGATACGAACTGGTTCCTCGCTGCCGTTAAAGATGGCGTCGATCACCTTTTTCGGGATCTTTTCGAAGGGCGTGTCCAGGCTGAACTTGAAGTGCTTGGCGAGGGCCTCGAACTTGGAGCGGTTCCAGGCGGCGTCGGGGTTGTAGGGAATGCAGCCACCCTCGTTATAGGACAGGGTCTTGTCGGGAATGATGAGATCGGGATCGAACTCGAGGTTCTGGCCGAGGCCCGTGCAGGTCGGGCAGGCGCCCTGAGGCGCATTGAAGGAGAAGAGCCGCGGCTCCAGCTCAGGCAGGGAGATCAGGCACTCGGGGCAGGCGCCCTTCTGGCTGAAGAACTCCTCGCTTCCCCCAGCGGCCCCGGCTCCGTCGCCGCGGGTGCTTCCGTCGCCGCGGGTGCCCGAACCATCGGCTCCGCCCTTGGTGTCGGGCCCTTCCCTGGCCACTATCACCGTCCCGTCCGCGATCTGGAGGGCCGTCTCCACCGCCTCGGCTAGCCTGCGCCGGGAGTCCTCGGCGAGCCTGAGCCTGTCCACGATTATCTCAATTGTATGTTTTTTTTGTTTCTCGAGCTTGATGTCGTCCTCGAGGGAAACCTGCTCGCCGTCGATGCGGGCTCGCACGAAGCCCTGCTTGGCCGCGTCCTCGAGGATCTTCCGGTGCTCGCCCTTCATCGCCCGCACGACAGGAGCCAGGACCTGCAGCCTCGAACCGGCCGGCCATGACTGGATCGCGGAGAGGATCTGGTCGACGCTCTGCTCCTTGATGACCCGACCGCACTTGGGGCAATGGGGCACGCCGACGCGGGCCCAGAGGAGGCGGAAGTAGTCGTAGATCTCGGTGACCGTTCCCACCGTCGATCGGGGGTTGCGATGGGTGGTCTTCTGCTCGATCGAGATGGCGGGCGAGAGGCCTTCGATGTAGTCGACGTCCGGCTTGTCCATGCGGCCGAGGAATTGCCTGGCGTAGGCCGACAGCGATTCGACATAGCGCCTCTGGCCCTCGGCGAAGATGGTGTCGAAGGCGAGGGAGCTTTTGCCCGAGCCCGAGAGGCCCGAGATGACGATGAGCCTGTCGCGGGGCAGCTCGAGGTCGATGTTCTTGAGGTTGTGCTCGCGCGCGCCCCTGATAATGAGTTTGTCCATGATTGATCCCCGGAGGCGGCGAAGGCCTCAGCTGCGTTTCGGCATCGATTCGAAAAGGTGCTCGAAGACGGCCACGGTCAGCGGCTTGGCGAGAAAGGCGACGGGCTTGGTGGCCTCGGCGCGGTGGCGGGTGTCCGGATCGGTGTAGGCCGTCGTGTAGGCCACCGGTATGTTCCAGCGCTCCCTGATGATGTCGCCAGCGGCGATGCCGTCCATCGGCCCTTCAAGATGGATGTCCATGAGGATGAAATCCGGCCTGAGCGTTTCGAGGCGCGAAAGAGCCTCCTCGGCGCTCGGCACGCGGGCGAGGACCCTGTGTCCGAGGTGTTCGAGCATCTTCGAGGTGGCCAGGGAAATTATCCGCTCGTCTTCGACGATGAGCACATCCATCCGTTCAAGGTAGCACAAGGGAAAGGCGGGTGCAAGTTGGCGGCTGGACGCGCGTTCCCCGGCTCCGACGCTTAGCCCGTCGGGACCTTCCTGACGACGAGCCGGATGCGGGTCCCCGGACCTTCCAGCGAATCGACGCTGCCATGGAGCTGGGCGGCAAGGTTCGCCACGATCGAAAGGCCGACGGCGCCGGGCCTTTCGTCGAGGGGAAGGCCGCCAATGCCCGGACCGTCGTCCGCGATCTCGATGGCGAGCCGCGAGCCGAGGTCGCGCATCGAAAGCTCCAGGCGGCCCGCCGTCCTGCCGGCGAAAGCGTGCCTGATGGCATTCATCACAAGTTCATTGACGATGAGGCCGCAGGGCAGGGTCTCCTCGGGAGAAAGCGCCACCGGATCGAGGTCGAGGACGAGCTCGATGTTCGTCGCGGCGGCCGCCACGGACCTGGTCACGAGGTTCGCCAGGTATTCCCGCATGTCGATGAGGGAAAAATCGTCGGCCCGGTAGAGTTCTTCATGCACGAGGGAAATGGCCGCCACGCGGCTTTGTATGTCCTCGAAAAGGGCCCGCGTCGCCTCGTCCCTGGCCGCCCCGCTCTTCAGGTAGAGGAGACTCATCACAATTTGTAAATTATTCTTCACGCGATGATGGATTTCCTTGAGCATTGCCTCCTTCTCGCGGAGGCTCGCCTCGAGGAGCCCGGTCTTGACCCTGAGCTCCGCTGTGCGGGCCGCCACCTCCCCTTCGAGGTTGGCATAGAGCCAGGCGTTCCTGAGGATGAGGGCGAGGGCCGACGAAAGTCTGTCGAGGGTGGACATGATGCTCGACTCGTTGGTGGGATCGATGAGGTCGAGAAGGATGATGACGCCGCTGTGCATGGCCCCGAATCGCAGGGGAAGGAGGAGGGTGACCCCGATGCCCGCCTCGGCGAGGATGGCCCCCGCGGCAGATCCGTCGCCCGGGGCGACGATGGTGGCGCGCGATGCCTCCTCCGCCAGACCCGCCAGCCTCTCGATCAGGGGGTCGGAGCCGAGATCGCGGCGCCGTTCCGGATGGACGGCGACGGCGACATGGCGCTGAGCGCCCGTGAGATGGGGACACTCGAAGACGATCACCGTCTTCGCGCCCACGATGTTGCGGAGCTCGGTCGCCATGAAATCGACGCAGCGAGGCGGATCGTCGGCCAGGGACATGATGCGCTCGACGAGGTCGCCGTAGAGGAACTCGAAGGCGCGGGCGCCTTCCGGACCCGCGGCATCGGTCATGGGGCAGGCTCCGGGCACCCCTCGCGGAGCGGGCGCCGATCGAGTTCGGCCAAGGCCTTCCTGAGAGCGCCTTCCAGGGCTGCCACTTCGGCCCTCTCGATGAGGACGGGAAGGCCGAAACGCTCGCCGAGCCGCGCGAGCTCCGCTTCGGGGGGCGGAGGGGAGCCCGTGTCGACGTAGACGAGGCGACTCGCCGACTCGCGCAAAAACTCCGCGGCCCGATCGATGGAAAGGAAGCCCAGCTCCCTTTCGAAAACCTCTTCCCAGCGCGGCAACCATTCGGGCATGAAGAAAAAGGCCCCTTCGCCACGCAGCCGGCGGTAACGCGCGCCCCCCAGGGCCAATTCGACGCAATTGGTACAAAACGTCCGACAGGCCCCCGGCGCGGCGGAAAACTCCGCCATGGCCGGGCAGCAGTCGCCGTAGAGGATGACGCGGGGCCTCTCGCCCGCCTCGGCGAGGATGGGAGCCAGAGCCTCGCCGAGGAGGGCCGGCCTCATGTGGAGCATCGAATCGAGAAAGCTGGCCTCAAAGCGTCGGCGCAGGGCGGCGTCGAGGAGCGAAAACTCGCGCGCGAAAATGCCGCAGCCGATGAGGAGGACAGGATCGTCGCTCATCCTTTCTCCCCGCCCCGCCGCCTCACCTCGCCGATGACGGCGTCGATCGTCTCGGCCGGCGTGTCCCAGGGAATGTCGGCCGCCGTCGAGGCGAGGATGGCCGCCGGGTCTGAGCCCATGGCGTCGAGGGCCCGCTTCGCGAGCTTCCGCATCGTGTCGGGACCGCAGCGCTCCATGAGGGGCCCGGAAAATCCTCCGAGAATGAGTCGCCCGGGGCCGAGGACAGCCCGCGCCGAGGCGTAATCGTCCCGCTGATCGATGACGAAGCCCGCCACCCCCGGCAGCTCGCGAAGGAACTCGAGCGACGAGCCGATGCCGATCGCGCCATGATGGAAGACGAGGGGGCCGCCGGCAGCGGAAAAAGCCCTGGCCAGGGTCGGAAGCGCCTGGCCCTCGATGAGTTCGCGCGTGAGGAGTTTCGGGTTGACGAGCATAACGGGAGAAACGACGAAGGCGGCCCCCGCCGCGAAGCAGGCCCTCGACATGGCCACGAAATGGGCGACGCCGAGATCGAAAAGCTCATTCGCGAGAACCTTGTCGAAGAGAAGGGTGTCGAGCCACGCATCGAGGCCGATGACGAGGGCGGGCAGATCGATGGGCGCCGTGAGGATGGCGGCCACCGGCTTTTCTCCCTCGAAGCGCGAGGAAAGCCTGCGCACTGATTCCACGATAAAGGCGAGTCCCGGCGCTTCGGCCGGCCCCTTCGGCCCGACGAGGACAGCCTCCCGCGCGCTTCCCAGGGGGCGCTTGACGTTCGGCGGCGCGTCGTCATACCAGGCGAGAGTCGCCCCGTAGGCCTCGCCTTCGAGGGCGAGGGCGAAGGGGGCGAAGACGATGTCGGAATCGAAACGGGCGACGGCGGCCTCCTGCCCGCGCAGATAGAGGAGGGGGTCGCGATAGTACGAATGCGGAGCAATACCCGCGAGGCGGGCGCCGTAGAGGGACAGGGTGAGAGAAAGGGCCCGGCGATCGGCGGCCTCGCCCGACAGGGCAGCGAGCACGCGTTCGAGGGAGGTCATCGAGGCATCGGCGAGGCCGTCAGGAGCTTTTGGGCCGCGAGCCTATCGAAGAGGGCGGGCGCGTCGACGGCGCTGAGGGCCGTTCCGTCACCTCCCACCTCGGCGACCAGGCCGGGCCTCAGCGCGAAGACCGCCCCGCCGACCGCGAGGGCGATCCTGCCGGAAAGGCACCGCGCGTCGAGTTCCTCACGGATTTTGAGGATGTTGCGGGCGTTGGTGAGCATCATCGCCGACACGCCGATAACCGAGGCGCCCTCTTCGAGGGCCACGTCGATGAAAGCCTTCGACAGTACATCGTTGCCGAGGTCATGGACCTTCCAGCCACCGAGCCTGAGAAAGGTCGCGACCATGCGCCTGCCGAGGGCGTGGTAGTCATCTTCGGCGTTCCCCAGAACGGCTATGCCCCGATGCGCGGCAGGCGGCGTCGACCGCGTCGATGAATCGAGGC
Organism: bacterium; assembly: GCA_021782015.1. Taxonomy (GTDB): domain Bacteria; phylum Spirochaetota; class Spirochaetia; order Treponematales; family Rectinemataceae; genus CAIJMU01. The sequence continues at coordinate 12,071 of JAJXVS010000030.1, forward strand.
GGACCAGCATGTCCTCGGCGACCTTTCCTGCGACATAGGCCTGGGCGAGGGAGATGCTGTCGAGACTCCAGCGCTCGCCGATCGTCCGCAGCACGGGATCGAGGAGCCCGGAGATGGCGCCATCAAAGCCATCGACCTCGATCGCGTCGTCGAGAAGGGCCACGGCATCCGCGCGTTTCGCATCGAGGATGAGATTGTACAAGATGGCCTTTTTGTCGTCCGCGTCGGGCATGCTCCCCCCTCTTCAAGTTTCTCCCAGTCACCCTCGCTTGTCCAGCCGAGAAACCGGGTCGAGGTGGAGAAAGCCCGCTTCCCACGCGGATAGCTTGTCCGCGGCGCTCCGAAAGCGCCGCGTCGGCACAGGGCTGGTCGAAGGGAGGCGGCAGGCGAGAAGCTCCCTCCCCCCGAACCTAATCGTCTTGGCCTCCCCCACGTTAGACGAATCGAGTCCGCTCCCGGGCGCGAACCGTCGCGCGAAAAAGGTCGCCGCCGTGACGCCGTTCAACAGAACGAGGCCGATCGACCGCCGCGAGGCGACGAAGCCTTCCACATCGTTTAAAACGGCACGCCTGATGGCCGCATCGAGGCTGCCGTCCCGATCGCAGGATGCGACGAGATCCCAGATGGCGAGCCCGAGCCGGGCGGCGAGGTCCACCCTCGCGGACCAGTCCTTCGGCGCCTCGGCCAGGTCGGGCTTCATTCCACCGCGATCGCCGCCTACACCCTGGCCTTCCGTTCTTTCGGCAAACCCCTCGTCTCTTTCGGCAACCCCCTCGTCTGCCTCCCCTATCGATGCCGCGATGTTTGCCATCAGGAGCCAGAAATGATTCCGCGGATGGCCGTAGTACTCGGATTTCTCAAGCGACACGGCAGAGGGAAAGGAGCCTAAAACGAGGTAGCGGGCGCCGGGCGTATCGAGGGGAGCAAGGCCCCTGAGCGCTCCACCTCCTTTATCCCTCTCCGGCATCGTCATTCTCGATTCACCTTTTTCACCGGCTGCATCATCCTCAATTCCTCCCCTGAAAATCCTTCGGCGCACTTTCGATCCAATCGCCCTTGGCCCCGCGGACAAACCGAATTATGATGACGCCATTATCGCCGAATCACTCGATGAGGTTGAGAGGGAATGAATCTCGTCAAAATACTGCGAGCCGGCCTGCCGATGGCCTGTCTCGTTTTCGCCCAGCCCCTCCTCGCCAAGGATTTTCGGGTCGGCGTCCTGTACTGGTCCATGAATATCGCAGGGCAGGTCGCGATGCGGGCGGGTCTGGAGGCCGAGGCGAAGGCAGTGAACCGCGAGGCAGCCGCCGCAGGCCTCGAGGGGGTGGAGCTCATTCCCCATGTTGCCGGCGACGGCGAGGCAGGGATCGAGCACCAGATCGTCCAAATGCGCGAGCTCATCGCCGATAAGGTCGACCTCATCATCGTGCAGCCGACCGACAACGCCGCCCTCGCCCTTCCCCTTCGCGAAGCCAACGCCGCGGGCATTCCCGTGGTCGCCTACGATCAGTACATTTCCGGCGGAACGCTGGCCGCCTATCGCAGTTCAGACAACTACCAGGCGGGCTTTCTCGACGGCGAGTACCTTTCTTCCCGCTTTCCTCCGACGCAGGAACTCCGCATCGTCCTCGTCGAGTATCCCCATGTTTCCTCCACCGTCGAGCGGGTCGATGGATTCCTCGACGCCCTCGCCGGCCTGCATCGGCCCTACGCCATCCTCAAGAGGTATGAAGCCGTCGAGCCGGTCTCGGGGGCGGCAGCGGCCCAGGCGATCCTCCGCGACTTCCCCGCCAAGGGTGGGATCGATGCCGTCTTCACGGTAAACGATGGAGGGGGACTTGCCGTCGTCGATGGCCTCGCCAAGGCGGACAGGGACGACATCCTCGTCGCTACCGTGGATGGAGACCCAAGCTCCGTGGCCAACATCCGCTCGGGGCGACTCACGGTCATCGACTCGGCCCAATTCTGCGGCCCCCTGGGCGCCGAGGCACTGCGGGCCGCCTATGGGATCTTGCTCGGGAACAAGGTGCCGACCTACGCCCTCGTACCGGTCTTTCCGATCACCCGCGAAACCCTCTCTGACTACCCTGGCTGGGCCGGCCCCATCCCCAAGCCCTTCACCAAGCCCTGGCCGAGCCTCGAGCCGCGCTGGGCGGGCGTATTGCGCGTGGTCAAGCAATGAAGGTGACCGGCGCCGGCTCGCCACCGGGCCCAGCCCCCCGTCCCCTCCCCGACGGGAACAGGCGCCTCGTGGCGAGCTTCGGCATCCTCTCCCTCGTCCTCATGCTGATTGTCGCGGCGGTCGCATCCTTCGCCTACCTTCGCCTCCAGACACGCGAAGAAAACCGACTCGTCGGGACCATCACCTCCATCCTCGGCGACGCCATTAGCCGCGTAAGCTTTTCGGGCAAATACGAGACGCGCCTCCTCGTCGAGGAGATGAAGGCCCATGTGCCGGAACTCGGCTCCATCTCGGTCGATGACCTCGAAGGCCGGATCGTGGCCAACAGCGACCCAGCCCTCGACGACACCCGGGTTTCGAAGGACAGCCTCGCCCTCGGCCGTTCGAGCCTCAAGAACGATGGCCCCGCCCTCGCCGAACGGCGCGTCGGCAAGGACCTGATCAAGGAGATCGCGATCCCCTACCGCGGCGGCTTCGACAACGAGGTCATCGGCGTCGTTCGAGTGGGGATCAAAGTCTCCGCGGCCCACGGGAGCCAGCTCCTCAATCTCCTCGGCCTGCTCTTTTTTGTCCTAATGCTGGCGATTCTCTCGACCTGGGCGGTCTTCCACCTGAGCCGCCGCTTTGGGGACCTCAGCCAGAGCAACGACAGGCTCTCGGCCGCCCTCGACGAACTCAAGGCAACCCAGGCGAGGCTCATCCAGTCGGAAAAACTCGGGGCCCTCGGCCAGCTCGTGGCGAGCCTCGCCCATGAAATCAACACACCCCTCGGCGCGATCTCCTCCGCCAACGGCAACATCATCGCGACCCTGCGCAACGACCTCGCCAGCCTGATAATCCTCGCCCGCACGATGGACGATTCGGAAGCGGCCCGCGTCATCGAGCTGTTCTCGAAAACCGGCGATGGCATGGCCGATCTGCATCCCTCCCCAAGTTTCAGGGAAAAGCGCGCGCTTCAGGAAACCTTCGGCAGAAAGGGCGAGCGAATCGACACCCATACCGCCGAAATGCTTCTCGACCTGCGCCTCGTCGCCCCCGACGGGGGAGTGCCCGACCTGCTTCCCTTCAGGGACCGCGATGCCATCCTCGCGTCCCTCCACGCATGGGCGATGCACCGACAGAGCGCCGAGATAATCAGGGACGCCTGCGAAAGGGCCGGCGGCGTCGTCAGAACTCTTCGGTACTATTCCCATCCGGACCAGAAGGACGAATCGGTCGTCCTCAGCGTGCGAAAGGAAATGGAAAACATCCTCGCCCTCTACCGAGACAAGATGCGCCATGGGGTCGAGTTCGTCACCGCATTCGCCGACGAGGGCCTCGTCGTCGGCCAGCGCAACAAACTCAACCAGGTCTGGATAAATCTGATCAACAATGGCCTTCAGGCCATGGGCGAAAAGGGCCGGCTGACACTCCGGGTCGGCCGCATCGAGGACCGTATCGTCGTCACCGTGGGCGACGAGGGACCGGGCATCCCGCCCGAAATTCGCGGCAGGATTTTCGAGCCGTTCTTCACAACGAAACCGAACGGCGAAGGCACGGGCCTCGGTCTCGCCATCTGCCGGAAGATCGTGGAAAACCACGGCGGCACCATCGGCTTCGACACGGGGAACGGAGGCACCACCTTCACCGTGAGGCTGCCTCCCGCGCCCCCCGACCCGCCGACGGATGGTGCCGCAAAAGGACCATGATCCCTACACGTTGAACTTGAAAAAGACGACATCGCCGTCGTGCACGACGTAGTCCTTGCCTTCCTGACGGAGTTTGCCGGCCTCGCGGACGGCCTTCTCGGTGCCGAGCTGGACGATATCATCGTAACTATAAATTTCAGCTTTGATAAAACCTTTTTCGAAATCGGTATGGATGACCCCGGCCGCCTGGGGCGCCTTGTCGCCGGCGCGAATGGTCCAGGCCCGGCACTCGTCCTCGCCGGCGGTAAAAAAGGTACGCAGGCCAAGGAGACGATAGGCGGCGTGGATGAGCGACGAGAGCCCCGATTCCTCCAGCCCGAGCTCCGCGAGGAACTCGCGCTTCTCCTCCTCGCTGCCCAGGTCGCCCAGTTCCGCTTCGAATTTCCCGCAGATGACGACGGCCTCCGAACCCTCGCGCGCGGCGCAGGCGCGGACGGCCTCGATGTGGGCGTTGCCCGATCTGACGCCCGCCTCGTCGGTATTGCAGACGTATATCTCTTTTTTCATAGTTATAAGAAATGATTTGCGGACGGCCTCGGCCTCCTCGGCCTCCAGCGCCACGGTGCGCGCCGCCTTGCACACTTCCAGGGCGGGCCTGATCTTGGCGAGGGCGGACAGCTCCCGCTCGGTGTCCTTCTTGACCTGGGGGTCCTGCACCTTGAGCTGTTTCTGCAGCTTGTCGACCCGCTTGTCGACCGTATCGAGATCGGCCAACGCGAGCTCCGTGTGGATGACCTCGATATCGTCGGCGGGGTCGACCCGATTGGCGACGTGGATGATGTCGGGATCGTCGAAGCAGCGAACGACATGGGCGATCATGCCGACCTCGCGGATATGCGAGAGAAATTGATTGCCGAGCCCCTCGCCCGTGGAGGCTCCCTTGACAAGTCCGGCGATGTCCACGAACTCGACTATGGCCGGCACCGTCTTTTTCGGCTTGAACATCGACGAAAGCCTGGAAAGCCGCGGATCGGGCACCGCCACGACGCCGACATTGGGGTCGATTGTGCAAAAGGGATAGTTGGCGGCCTCGGCCTTCGCGCTCGTGAGGGCCGAGAAAATGGTGGACTTGCCCACATTGGGCAGGCCGACGATTCCACAATTGAGGGCCATGGCTTCCTCTCTCAGTCGGTGATGTTCGTTGCGACTCTATAGAAAAGCGAAGGAGCTGAACAGGCCTGCCAACAAGGTTCGAGGAAGATAATGATTTCGTATATCGAAACGACTGGTTCAAAAAATAAGCCCAATGCCTTTACGGCAGAGGCGGACGGGTGTATTCTAGGCATGCCCCAGTGCAGGTCGCCGACGAGGGCACCTGGGCCACAGGCCCCGAGGAGATAGTCATGCCCGATTTCAATTCCCTCTATTCGCAGAATGCGCTCAATATGAAGAAATCCATCATCCGCGAACTCCTCAAACTGACCAACAAACCAGGTCTGATTTCCTTCGCCGGCGGCCTCCCCGCTCCCGAAACCTTCCCCGTCGAAGACCTTCGGGTTGCTGCCGACGCGGTCTTCACCAAGAACCCCGAGGTCGGCCTCCAGTACGGCACGACCGAAGGCGACCCGGCGCTCAAGGCAGAACTCGTCAAGATCGAAGCCAGCGACGGCGTAAAGGTCGGCCCGGACAACATCCTCGTCACCTCGGCCAGCCAGCAGGCCCTCGACATCTTGCCCAAAGTCTTTTTGGATCCCGGCGATTGGATCATTGCGGGCCATCCCACCTACCTCGGCACCATCCAGGCCATCCAATCCTATCAAGGCAAAATCCTCGGCGTCCCCTTCGCGGCCGAGGAGGACGGCTTCGATCTCGGGGAGATGGAGCGCCGCTATGCGGCCCACAGGGCCGCGGGCATGTCCATCAAGTACATCTATGTCATTCCGGATTTCCAGAACCCCACCGGCATCTGCTGGAGCCTCGAAAAGCGGCAAGCCCTGCTCCGCTTCGCCTATCGCGAGAATCTGCTCATCATCGAGGATTCGCCGTATCGCGAAATCCGCTTCGTCGGGAAGCATATTCCCTCGATCTACCAACTCGATCAGGAGATGGAGAATCGAGGCATCGTCGTAGGCCTGAAGACCTTTTCGAAAATCCTCATACCGGGCGCCAGAATGGGCTGGATCATCGCCCATCCGGAGCTCATCGCGAAATTCGTCGTGGCAAAACAGGCCATGGACCTCTGCACCAACGTTTTCACACAGCGTTGGATCGCCGAATTTCTCGCTACCGGCAAGCTCCGGTCTGTCATCGAGAACACGAGAGCCAATTACCGCGCCAAGCGGATGTTCATGCTCGAGCAGCTCCAAAAACACATGCCCACGCATCCCGACATCCATTGGACGAAGCCCGAGGGTGGCCTCTTTCTATGGCTGAGCCTGCCCAAATCCATCAATACCGACGAAATGTTCACCAAGGCCATCGCGAAAAACGTGGCCTATGTCGTCGGTTCGGCCTTCTACTTCGACGATGTCGAGCACAACTCGATGCGCCTCAATTTTTCGTTTTCCTCGAAAGCCGATATTGAGGAGGGCATCAAGCGCCTCGCCGAGGTCGTGCGGGGGGAACTGGCGGCTCACCCCCAAGAATGACTTCTGTCAGGGTTGCGACCCACAGGCCCGTGATGCGATCGCACTAATTACGAGGTGAAGGATGCCGACCTACAGTGCCGACAGCTCTTCCTTCGGCACGCCGGTGGCGGCCACAATGGTTTCGGCGGGAATGCCCAGGGCGAGCATCTTTTTCGCAACATCCCGTGTTGCCTCGGCCAACCCTTCGGCCTTGCCCTCAGCCACCCCCTCGGCGCGAGCCTCTTCCTTCATGCCCAGCTGCAAGCGCTCCCACTCAAGCCGCCGATCGTAGGTGTAGCGCGCCTTGTCCTGCTTCGAAAACGCCTCCATGATCGTCACCGCCTCCTGTAGCTCACTGCGCAGGCCCTGGTACCAGCTTTCCGCCGGGTCGATTTCTTCTCCGTGCTCCAGAAACCACAGCCATTCGTCCATCCCCGTCTCAAATGTACCCAGCACCCCACTGCCCGGCAAGACTTCCCGCTTCGGCAGCTCAACCGTGATGGCTATGAGCTCGTCGCTCAAGATTTCCCCGCTCGTGTCGTCGCGAAAGCGAAAAACGTACAGCCAGTTCGCGTCCCCGAAAAAGCGATGCTCCAAAATCCAGATCGCGATCGTCTGCCTGTGCCCGCCATAGGGTTTCCCCTTCCCGACCTGCGAGCCGTACAGCCGCGATAGGTTGTCCATCACCCGCGAGGGAAGACCAGAGTCCCTTTTGAGCTGCATCTCGATCTGGAACTCGCGCCGATTCTCGTCCTCGGCATGGACGTCGACCCTCGGCTTGATTCCGATGCGCATGGGCGCCTCCATACCCCCCTCACGCGCACACCAACGGGCAACGCTTCAAAGAAGAGTGGATTCTGGCAAAAAAACAGAGACTGCATGAGCGGGGAAAAGAAGACGTCCGCGCTGGATCATAAATTCGACATCAGGTGCTTCCGGATTTCGCCAACGTCTTTCAAGGCTTGCATCGCATCCGACTCCTCCAAGGGAACATGTGCCGGGTAGCGAACGACGACCGAGAAATCATTCAAGCGGAGGAGAATCGACTCAAGGGACGCCATAGCCGGCGCCACACTCGCCACTAAATCGAGCAGTACAAGGAGATCATGAGATCGTGGTACATCCTTGTTTTTCTTTGCGAGGAATGCCTTCAAGGTCTTTTCGGCCGATTGCTGGCAATGAAAACATATCACCTCGACGGGCAGGGGCCGCATGGCGACAAGAAAGCGCGCGCTCGCCTCATCCTGATCGGCCAGCTCGATCCACTCCTGGAAGGGAGAGACGTTCACAAGGCTATTGCCTCTTTCTGGAGGTTTAGTTCAAAACTGGAGCCCGCAACGATGCGGGCATTCCATTCCTCCCGAGAATAGGCAATGATATCAATTGGTCCTTTATAAACGCGTCGGCAGACGCTCCGCGCCCTTCGCATCACTTCGATTTTCCTCTCGGGCAAAACCTCAAATAAGAGACAAAAATCAAGGTCGCTTGATGCTGTTTCAATCCCTCGGGCAACCGAGCCGAAGAGGAGGATAGAGGAGGGAGCCATCTCTGCCCTGATGCGCTCCGCGACAATGGAAGCTTCAGCACGAAGTCCAGTAGCCATAGCGTAATAGTAACGAATACAATCGAAACTGTCCATTTGTGCCATGCCCGTCCGCGCCCCGAGAGGGAAGACCAGAGTCTTTTTTGATCTGCATTTCGATGGCAACAGGCCCTGCCTTCACGGCAGCACCGCTGAGTCGCTCCGAGAAGCACTGGTGCAGTCTCGGAGCGCTGGAATTGTGCACGATGCGGCTTCCCCGACATCTCTACAGTGCCGACAGCTCTTCCTTCGGCACGCCGGTGGCGGCCACAATGGTTTCGGGGGGAATGCCCAGGGCGAGCATCTTTTTCGCAACATCCCGTGTCGCCTCGGCCTTGCCCTCGGCGCGAGCCTCTTCCTTCATGCCCAGCTGCAAGCGCTCCCACTCAAGCCGCCGATCGTAGGTGTAGCGAGCCTTGTCCTGCTTCGAAAATGCCTCCATGATCGTCACCGCCTCCTGTAGCTCACTGCGAAGGCCCTGGTACCAGCTTTCCGCCGGATCGATTTCTTCTCCATGCTCCAGAAACCACAGCCATTCATCTATCCCCGTCTCAAATGTACCCAGCGCCCCACTGCCCGGCAAGACTTCCCGCTTCGGTAGCTCCACCGTGATGGCTATGAGCTCGTCGCTCAAGATTTCCCCGCTCGTGTCGTCGCGAAAGCGAAAGACGTGCAGCCAGTTCGCGTCTCCGAAAAAGCGATGCTCCAAAATCCAGATCGCGATAGTCTGCCTGTGCCCGCCATAGGGTTTCCCCTTCCCGACCTGCGAGCCGTACAGCCGCGACAGGTTGTCCATCACCCGCGAAGGAAGGCCTGCGTCCCTTTTGAGTTGCATCTCGATCTGGAACTCGCGCCGATTCTCGTCCTCGGCATGGACGTCGACCACGATTTCCTTGTCGCCCTGGAAATCGGCCAGCCGAAAGGGGTTGAGAATCGTGAGACTGGCGATTCGCGGTAGGCCCGCAAGGGGTAAAAGGGAGTTGAGGAAATCGCGGGTGATGTCGCTGTGCTCTGCCGATGCGAAGACCTTCTTGAAAACCACGTCGACCCTCGGCTTGATTCCGATGCGCATGGGCGCCTCCATGCACCCCTTACGCGCGCGGAATGCCTGAATGCTTCAATTCATAAATGAATTTTCCGAACACCTTGATCAATTCGCTTGGCAACAGGCCCTGCCTTCACGGCAGCACCGCTGAGTCGCGCCGAGAAGCACTGGTGCAGTCTCGGAGCGCTGGAATTGTGCACGATGCGGCTTCCCCGACAACTCTACAGTGCCGACAGCTCTTCCTTCGGCACGCCGGTGGCGGCCACAATGGTTTCGGGGGGAATGCCCAGGGCGAGCATCTTTTTCGCGACATCCCGTGTTGCCTCGGCGAGCCCCTCCGC
>JAJXVS010000298.1 GCA_021782015.1 bacterium
CCGAGCGAGACCTCTCCTCGATGTTCTTCTCCGCCCGTCGCTACGATCTCGGCAAGGTGGGCCGCTACAAGCTCAACAAGAAATTCGACTACACAGTGCCTTCCACGGACTTCACCCTCATCCGCGACGACGTGATCGCCACGATGAAGTACCTCATGAGTGTTTATTACGGCGAGTCGAACGTGGACGACATCGACCACCTGGGCAACCGCCGCGTGCGCTCGGTGGGCGAGCTCCTCGCCAACGTGATGAAAAGCGCCTTCGGCCGCATGGAACGCATCGCCAAGGAGCGCATGAGCCTGAAGGAGACGGACACCATCCGCCCCCAGGATCTCGTTTCAATTAAACCAATAGTCGCCGCCATCAAGGAATTCTTCGGTTCGTCGCAATTGTCCCAGTTCATGGACCAGGTCAACCCGCTGGCCGAGCTCACGCACAAACGCAGGCTCAACGCCCTCGGGCCCGGCGGCCTCTCCCGCGACCGCGCCGGCTTCGAGGTCCGCGACGTCCACTACACCCACTACGGCCGCATGTGCCCGATCGAGACGCCGGAAGGCCCGAACATCGGCCTCATCGTGTCGCTGGCGACCTACACCGCCGTCAACGAGTACGGCTTCCTCGAGACGCCCTACCGCAAGGTCGAGGACGGGAAGGCCACCAAGCACATCGAGTACCTCTCGGCCATGGACGAGGACAAGTACTACATCGCCCAGGCCTCGGCCCGCATCGACAAGAAGGGCGAGTTCCTCGACGACTCGATCTCCTGCCGCCACCAGGGCGATTACACGACGCGAACGGCCAAGGAACTCCAGTACATGGACGTGTCGCCGAAGCAGATCATCTCGGTGTCTGCGGCCCTCGTTCCCTTCCTCGAGCACGACGACGCCAACCGCGCCCTCATGGGTTCCAACATGCAGCGGCAGGCCGTGCCCCTCGTCTTCCCCGATCCGCCCGTCGTGGGCACCGGCATGGAGCAGAAGACGGCCTACGATTCGGGCGTCCTCGTCAAGGCGAAGCGCGAAGGCACCATCGAGTACGTCGACGCCTACAAGGTCGTCATCGTCCCCGAGGGGGAGAAGGACAAGAAGGTCCGCGACACCTACGAACTCGTGAAGTACCAGCGGACCAACCAGGACACCTGCTATACGCAGCGCCCCATCGTCAGAAAGGGCGAGAAGGTGATGAAGGGGCAGGTCCTCGCCGACGGCCCCGCGACGCGCGACGGCGAACTCGCCCTCGGCCGCAACATTCTCGCGGGCTTCGTGCCCTGGAATGGGTACAACTATGAGGATGCCATCCTCATCTCCGAGCGCGTGGTCAAGGAGGACATGTTCACCTCCATCCACATCAAGGAGTTCCAGACCGAGGTTCGCGAGACCAAGCTCGGTCCGGAGCGCATCACCCGCGATATTCCCAATACAAGCGAAAAGAGCCTCGACAATCTCGACGCCGAGGGCATCATCCGCGTGGGCGCCAAGGTCAAGGCCGGCGACATCCTCGTCGGCAAGGTGACGCCCAAGAGCGAGACCGAGACGACCCCGGAATTCAAACTCCTCAACTCGATCTTCGGCGAGAAGGCCAAGGACGTCCGCGACTCCTCGCTCCGCGTGCCGCACGGCATCGAAGGCACCATCATCGACGTCCAGCGCCTCAAGCGTTCGGCGAACGACGACCTCTCCCCCGGCGTCGAGGAGGTGGTCAAGGTTCTCATCGCCGCCAAGCGCAAGCTCAAGGAAGGCGACAAGATGGCCGGCCGCCACGGCAACAAGGGCGTCGTCGCCCGCGTCCTGCCCATCGAGGAGATGCCCTACCTCGAGGACGGCACGCCCCTGGACATCTGCCTCAATCCCCTCGGCGTGCCCTCGCGCATGAACATCGGCCAGATAATGGAGACCGAACTCGGCTGGGCTGGCTCGACCTTGAACGAGTGGTACGCCTGCCACATTTTCCAGTCGCCCTCGCAGGAGCAGATCGAAGCCAAGCTCAAGGAAGCCGGCCTGCCGGTGAACTCCAAGGCCCGCGTCCGTGACGGGCGCACGGGCGAGCCCTTCCGGAATCCGATCACGGTGGGCGTCATCTACTTCATGAAGCTCCACCATCTCGTCGACGACAAGATGCACGCCCGTTCGACCGGCCCCTACTCCCTCGTCACGCAGCAGCCCCTGGGCGGAAAGGCCCAATTCGGCGGACAGCGGCTCGGCGAAATGGAAGTCTGGGCCCTCGAAGCCTACGGCGCCGCGAATACGCTGCAGGAACTTCTCACGATCAAGTCCGACGACATGACGGGCCGCGCCAAGGTCTACGAAGCCATCGTGAAGGGCGAGCCCCACACCGCGGCCGGCATTCCCGAGGCCTTCAACGTCATGGTGCAGGAACTCCGGGGCCTCGCCCTCGATATCAGGGTCTTCGACAACAAGGGCAAGCAGATCGCCCTCACCGAGAGGGACGAGGACATCATCAACAAGCAGGGCGCTTTCTAAGGGGGCCGATATGCGAGATATACAAGATTTCGATTCGATAATGATCCGCCTGGCCAGTCCCGACATGATCAGGGCCTGGTCCTACGGCGAGGTGAAGAAACCCGAGACGATCAATTACCGCACGCTTCGGCCCGAGAAGGATGGTCTCTTCTGCGAGCGCATCTTCGGCACCACCAAGGAGTGGGAGTGCTACTGCGGCAAGTTCAAGTCGATCCGCTACAAGGGCGTGATCTGCGACCGCTGCGGCGTCGAGGTCACGCACTTCAAGGTGCGCCGCGAGCGCATGGGCCACATCGAGCTCGCCTCCCCTGTTTCTCATATCTGGTTCTATCGCTCCGTGCCGAGCCGCATGGGGCTCCTCCTCGACCTGCCCGTGGCCGCCCTCCGAAGCGTTCTGTATTATGAGAAATATATCGTCATCGACCCGGGCGATACGGACCTCAAGAAGCAGCAACTCCTCACCGAGGAGGAGTGGTACGAGGCCCAGGACCGCTATGGCGGCGCCTTCTCCGCCGGAATGGGCGCCGAGGCCATCCGCTCGCTCCTGGAGCAGATCAACCTCGACGAGATGGCCGCCGAGCTCAGGCAGAAGATGATCGACAAGGGCGCCAAGAGCGACAAGCGACTCCTCAAGCGCATCGAGATCGTCGAGTCCTTCCGCAACTCCGGCAACAAGCCCGAGTGGATGATCCTCGACGTCGTGCCGGTGATCCCGCCGGAACTGCGCCCGATGGTCCAGCTCGACGGCGGCCGTTTCGCCACCTCCGACCTCAACGACCTCTACCGCCGCGTCATCAACCGCAACAACCGCCTGAAACGCCTCCAGGCCCTCAACGCGCCCGACATCATCATCCGCAACGAGAAGCGCATGCTCCAGGAAGCCGTCGACGCCCTCTTCGACAACTCGAAGAAGAAACGCGTCGTGAAGGGCGCCTCGAACCGCCCCCTCAAGTCCCTCTCCGACATGCTCAAGGGCAAGCAGGGGCGCTTCCGCCAAAACCTCCTCGGCAAGCGCGTCGACTATTCCGGACGCTCGGTCATCGTCGTCGGCCCCGAGCTCAAGATGTGGCAATGCGGACTTCCCACCAAGATGGCCCTCGAGCTCTTCAAACCCTTCATCATGAAGAAGCTCGTCGAGAAGGATGTCGTCTACAACATCAAAAAGGCGAAGATGCTCGTCGAGTCGGAGACCCCCGAGGTCTTCGCGGTCCTCGACGAGGTGGTGAAGGAGCATCCCGTGCTCCTGAATCGCGCCCCGACCCTCCACCGCCTCGGCATCCAGGCCTTCGAGCCCGTCCTCGTCGAGGGCAAGGCAATAAAATTGCACCCACTTGTGTGTAAAGCGTATAACGCGGACTTCGACGGCGACCAGATGGCCGTCCACGTCCCCTTGACGAACGCCGCCCAGACCGAGTGCTGGACCCTCATGCTCTCCAGCCGCAACCTCCTCGATCCCGCCAACGGCAAGACGATCGTCTATCCCTCGCAGGACATGGTCCTGGGCATCAACTTCCTCTCGCGCCACAAGCCGGGCGCCAAGGGCGAGGGGCGGCGGTTCTCCTCCTTCGAGGAAGCGCAGATGGCCTGCGAAACGGGCAGCTGCGACTATCAGGCAATTGTGAAGGTCCCGGTCTCGAAGGGCCCCATCTGGTCGAAGGTCGAAAAGGCCCAGTCCGAGGGACCGGCCGTCGTCGAGACCACCGTCGGGCGCCTCCTCCTGAACGAGGCCTTGCCGGCCGAGGTTCCCTTCGTCAACTACGCCCTCAGCGACAAGGACATCCGGGCCCTCATCGAGAGCGTCTACAGCGTCCAGGGCCCCTACATCACCGTCCGGATGCTCGACGCCATCAAGGACATGGGCTTCCGCTACGCGACCTTCTTCGGCGCCACGATCGGCATGGACGATATCGTCATTCCCCACGAGAAGACGGAGATGATCGAGGTCGCCAACAAGCAGGTCGACGAGATCCAGAACCAATACCTCAAGGGTCACATCACCCAGGAAGAGCGCT
>JAJXVS010000299.1 GCA_021782015.1 bacterium
TGCCGACGAAGCGTCCCTCCATGTCGGCGACCGCGGACTGGACGGCGGCCGCCAGATCGGGCACCCGCGCCCCGTCGATGATCGCGACGCCGCCCACCTCCGTTTTGTGGAGGATCTCCGGGCTCGCGACCTTGACCACGAGCTTCCGCCGTACGGCATCGGTGGTCCCCGCCGGCCCGTCCCCGGATGCCGCCGGCCCTTCCCCATGCGCCCTGCCCGCCGCATCCTTCGCAGGGGCGGCGTCATTTGCCTCGACGGCGTCCTTCGCCGCGATGGCATCCTTCACGAGGCGGAAAAAGGGCACGCGCAGCCCCATCGCCGACAAGATCTCCAGGCCCTCCAGATCGGTGAGGGCGTCACGGCCCTCGGCCGTGGCCTTCGCGACCGAGGCCTTCGCGAGGCGCTCCAGCGCTTCGGAATCGTAGTTCATCGGAGCAGCCTCCCCTCGCGGAAGGCAGCGATATTGGCGTCGACGACAGCCTGGCCCTTGCGGGCGAAAAAGGCGGTCGTCTCCTCCTCGAGTCGCCCGGGCGAGATGGGCATCAAAGTCGAGGCCAGACCGACGAGAACCATGTTGGCCGCCCTCGCGTTCCCCGCCGCCTTCGCGATCGCGTCGGCGTCCACGAGAAAAACCCGGGGCAGGGCGCGAAGCTCCGAGAGCAGGGCCTCAAGGTCGGGATAATTGGTAATGTTCTTTACCGGCGCGATCGCCGAAATCAGGCTGCCTCCCGTCACGGAGAGCGTGCGGGCGTGCCTGAGCGCTTCGAGCGGCTCGAAGGAAAGGAGGAGATCGGCCGCTCCGAGGGGAATCGAAGGACTCGCCGGTTCCTCGGTGGAGATGCGCAGATGGGCGAGGACCTCGCCGCCGCGCTGGGCCATTCCGTGTATCTCCGACTGCTTGACGCGGAAGCCCTCGGCCATCGCCGCCTTCGCGATGATGACGGAGATCGAAATCCCGCCCTGGCCCCCGACGCCGCACAAAATCATATCGTAGTTCATGCGTTCCTCAGCTTCTTGGCCCACTCGATGCATTCGCGGACCATGATGATCACCGAAGGGCCTTTGTGGGCGAGTTCCTCGCCGATGGTCCGGACGTTGGCCTCGTGCTCGTTCCGGTGGGCGCGGAGCTGGCGAATGTGCGCGGGATCGACACCGAGACCCTGCAACAAGGGCACAAGACGGGAGGCCGGGGCGATCGTCGGCTGGGCACCCGTCATGCCGGTGGTGTCGTTATCGAGGATGACGAGGGTGATGTTGGTCTTGTGCGACACCGCATCGACCAGGTTGGGAATACCCGAATGATAGAAGGTGGAGTCGCCGATGACCGCGACAGCCGGAAGAAGCCCGGCCCCGGAGGCGCCGCGGGCCATGCCCACGGAAGCGCCCATGTCGACGCAACTCTCGATCGCGTTCCAGGGCGGAAGGGCCCCGAGGGTATAGCAGCCGATGTCGGAATTGACCGCGTACTCCGGATAGGGCTTGAGGGCCTCCTTGAGCGCCGAGAAGGAGTCACCGTGGGGGCAGCCCTGACAAAACTGCGGCGGCCTTTCCGGCGGCACGAGGGCACTCACGCCCAGGAGGGGGCGAGCAGGCAAGCCGAGGGCCGCGCGCACGAGATCAGGCGAGAGCTCCCCGTCCAGGGGCAGGGCCCCCGAGCGCCGGCCCTCGACGGGCAGGGGCGCGCCGAAGACACCGCGCATCGCGTCCTCGACGTGGGGATAGCCCTCCTCGAGGACGAGGACACGCTTCACCCCGGCGGCGAGTTCCCTGATGCGGTCCGCCGGGACAGGATACGTATTAATTGTAAGGATTGAAGGCCTCTCCCCGTTCTTCGCCTCGTAATCGGCGAGATTCTCCAGGAGATACTGCCTCGCGATGCCGCAGGCGATGACACCCAGCTCGCGCGAAGCCTTCTCCAGGCGGGCCGACTCCTCAGCATGCGCGATGAAGGCCGCCTGCTTGTCGAGGAGGGCCTTCCAGCGCTTTCGCGCGATGGCCGGCATCAGGATCCAGGACCGGTCGGCCTCGGCCTTGCGGAGCGGATTCGGGGCGCGGGCCGCCCTGAGCTCGACGATGGAGCGCGAATGCGCGAGCCTCGTCGTCACCCTGACGACGACCGGCACCTCATGGCGCTCGCTGAAATCGAAGGCCGCCCGCGTGAGATCGTAGGCTTCCTGCTGATTCGCGGGCTCGAAGCAGGGCAGTCGCGCGAAATCCGCGAGGGCCCGCGTATCCTGCTCGTCCTGGCTCGAATGCATGCCCGGATCGTCGGCGACCACGACCACGAGGCCCCCGTTGATCCGAATGAGAGCCGAGTTGATGAAGGGATCGGCCGCGACATTGAGCCCCACGTGCTTCATCGAGACGATCGCGCGCCTTCCCGCGAAGGAAGCTCCGAGCGCCGACTCGTAGGCCGTCTTCTCGTTGGAACACCACTCGGCGAGGAGGCCCTCTGTCGCCTCCTTGTCGCAGCCGGGGGCCGACCCCTCGACCTTCCAGGACTGGAAGGACTCCATGATCTCCGTCGATGGCGTCCCCGGATAGGCATAGGCGCTCGAGACGCCCGCATGAATGGCGCCGAGGGCGATCGCCTCGTCTCCCATGAGCGTCCATCCTGCCGACGGGCCTCGACCCTCGCCCGATCCCGGCTCGCCTCCTACGGCTCGCTGCCCGGATTCAGAAGTAGAGCTCATATTCCTGGGGTACGGGAGCGTTGTAGACATACTCCGCCTCCTTTCGTTTGCGCGCTATCCACGCGTCGATCAGTTCGTCGGGAAATACCGGAGCGAGCCAGGACCTGTCCCTTTCGAGACCGGCGAGCACATGAAACAGTCCGGTGGGGAAGGAACGCGGCGCGCCCCCCGCCACCCCCGTGGCCGCGCCCCCCGCCACACCCGTAGCCGCGCCAGGAGCGGCCGCGCCCTTTTCCGCGCCGACCCCTTCCCCTCTGGCCGACGCGAAACCGAGCGCGACCGGATCGAGACCGCGCGACACCCCGTCGAGACCCGCGAGCAACATGGCCGCCAGATAATAATGGACATTGGCCGTGGCGTCCCCGGTGCGGAACTCGATGCGCGCCTCCCCCTTGCGGAGATAGCCGGGAATGCGGATGGCCGCGGCCCTCGAAGCCCGCCCCATCGTCGCGGCCACCGGCGCCTCGAAGCCCGGGACCAGCCGACGATACGAATTGGTACTTGGATTGGACCAGGCGAGGAGCGCCCCCGACAGCGAATGCTCCAGAATGCCCGCAGCCCAGGCGAGACCCTCCCTCGAAAGCCCGTGAAGATCCTCACCGGGGAAGATCGAGACACCGCCCCGCTCGACGAACTGGTGCACGTGCATGCCCGAGCCGGCGAGCCCGTAAATGGGCTTGGGCATGAAAGTAGCGTGAAGACCGAGCTCGGCGGCGGTCGACCGGATGATCCACTTCGCGAGCGCCACCGCGTCCGCAGCCTTCGTAATTGAGATGAAATCGAGCTCGATCTCCAGCTGCGAGGCCGCCACCTCGTGGTGGTGGTACTTTACCGGAATGCCCGCGGCCTCCATGGCGCGAACGGCGAGATTGCGGAGCTTCCCGTAGCGATCGTCGGGGGACAGACGATGATAGCCCTTGGACATGCCGAAACGCGGCCCGTCCTCATGCCCCTCGCCGATACCCTCGGCACTTCCCACCCGATAGTACGAATGCCCAGAGGTCGTCGAGTAGGAAACCTCGTCGAAGACATAGAACTCCAGCTCGACGAGCATCTTCGCGTCATCCCCGAGCCCCGACGCGCGCAGCCTGTCGAGGGCCGCCCGGGCCACATTGCGCGGATAGTGGGCGAAGGGCGCCCCGTCCGTCCCGAGCACATCGCAGAAAGTATGTAGTATGACGAATCCGTCCTTCTTCTCGACGAAGGCGGTCGAGAGATCGGGAACGGCCACCATGTCGCTCTTCCGGACCTCGGCATAGCCGAAATTGGATGCATCGAAACCGATGCCCTTCGCTAGGACCTTCACGGTCGCGTAACTTCGCGGAAGCGACACCGAACGCAATTGCCCGTCAAGATCGATCACGAGAAAGGAGACATAATCGACCTTCGAGATATCGCCATCGTAGGCAGCGATGTCCATGGATCCTCCTTGGCGGAAAGGTGCCGAGAATACTAAATCGCTTTTGCCTCCACTGCAAGATATGAAACATTAGTTTCAAAAAATAAAACGCTCGCCTCCTTCCCTTGCACTGCGCCGCCTCCGCCCCCCTCCCACGCACTGCGCCAACCTCGCGCTTCCCCCCCGGTGCTGCCCCCGCCCTCCCCCTGCGCGCCATCGCGGATCGGCCAAGCTCCTCCCTCATCGCGCCGCCCCGCACTTCGTCGCCTCCCCGGTTGACTCACCGCCACCTTCCAGTTGTAGAATCCCCCCGCTCGCCCGGATGGTGGAATTGGCAGACACGCTAGATTCAGGTTCTAGTCCGAAAGGGTGGGGGTTCAA
>JAJXVS010000300.1 GCA_021782015.1 bacterium
TGTCGCTGACCTCGATCTGCAGGCCTTCGGGATCCTCCCCAAGCATCAATTGCACCTTTTTTTCGCGACTCCGGGCGACGGCCTCGAAGGCGTTTTCCACTAGGTTGCCCACTGCCAGGATGAGGATGTCGTCGGCCAGCGGCGCCCAGCGGGAACTCAGGGAAGAGCCCGGCTCAAGAGCGAAGCCGATCCCCAGTTCGCCGGCCCGGGCGCTCTTGCCGATCACGAGGGCCGCGAGCTTGGGCACCTCGATGTCCGAAATGATGCCCTGCAGGGCCGCGTCCTGGCGCCTGGCGTGCTGGATCAGGTCGAGGGCCTCCTCGCCCTTCCCCAGCTGAATCAAGCCGCCAATTGTGTGTAATTTGTTCATGAATTCATGGGTCTGCGCTCGCAAAAGCTCGGCGTAGTTCTTCGTCTGGGTGAGTTCCTCGGCCAGGCGCGTGACATCCTCGCGGTCGCGGAAGATGACGACACGCCTGCCGTCGTTGGCCTTGAAGACATCGGCAAGGAGGGGATGGTTCCCCGAATTCAGCGGGGCGTTGCGCGCCGGCTCGCCGTTTTCGAGGAGTCCGCTGGCGGCGAGCTCGGGCCACAGGGCCTCGACGGGGCCTGGAGAGAAATCCTTTTCCGCGAGAAGGTCTTTCGCCCTCGGGTTGGCACTCTGGAGAACTCCGTCGGCGCCCAGGACGAGGACTCCCTCGTGCATCGTCTCGAGAACGGCCCGGTGCTGGAGCATAAAGGCGGCTATCTCCTCCGGTTCGAGGCCCAGGATTTCGCGCTTGATGCGCCTACTTATGAACATACTGCTGAGGAGGGCGAGGAGGAGGGCCAGGCCGAACCAGGGAAGGCTCGAGGCAGTGACCTGGGCGGCTACCGTCTCCACTCTCGGAAGGAGGTAGCCGCTGGAGACGAGGCCGACGACCCTTCCCTTCCCGTCTAGCACGGGCACCTTGCCCCGCACCGAACGGCCGAGGTGGCCGAGGGACACGCTCACGACTTCCCTGCCCGCGAGAACCGCTGGAGTTTCATCGCGGGCTTCCTTGTTGTCGCCGCTCAACATCGATTTGCCGATGAGGCCGGCGATCGGATGGGAGAGGCGCATGCCGGACCTGTCGGCGACCACGATGAAATCCGCGCCCGTGCGTTCCCTCATGCCTTCAACCATTGGATCGATGTCGCTTGCGAGCGGTGCGGCGCGTTCCAGTTCCGACACGACGGCGGGGATGGTGGCGACGGCCCTCGACAGGGTGAGGGCTCGCTGCCCATATTCGCGGACGGTATCGTCGAGGAGCTGCCTGGCCTGGAGGAGGGCCAGGAGGAGCACGAGGACGAAGCCCACCGCCGACTGAAGGAGGAAGAGGCGCCACTGCAGGCTCCCCTTCGCCCGCTTCGGCTGCTTCGCCCGCTCCGGCTGCTCCGGCTGCTCCGGCGGGGTATTCGTCCCATTTGGTCGCGATCGGCTCATCGTGGCGAAAGCATCGCTCCGCGCTCGGGCTTTGGCAAGCCTCAATTCTCGGCCAGGGGGGCCGGTCTCCACTTGATGAGGATATTTTCAAGGGCCGTTATCAGGTACTCCATCGCGAGGGCGACAATCGCGAGGATCAACATCGAGGCGAAGACGCCGGCCGCGTTGAAGGTTCCCTGGGCCGTGGCGATCATGAGGCCGATACCCTTGCGGGCTCCCAGGAATTCGCCGACCACGGCGCCGACGAGGGCGAAGCCGAAGCTCACGTGGAGGCTCGCGATGATCCAGGTGAGGGCCGAGGGGAGGACGACGGATATCGTCACCCGGCGCGGCGAGGCTCCGAGGATGCGGGCGTTGGCGATGAGGTCGCGGTCGGCCTCGCGCACACCCTGGAATGCGTTGGCGAAAACCACGAAGAACACCATGACGAAGGCCAGGGCGACCTTGGAAGGGGTTCCCAAACCAAGGGTAATTATGAAGATCGAACCCAGGACGACTCGTGGTATGGAATTGGCGATCTTGATGAAGACGCTGAAGACGTCGGCGAGGAGGGCGTTACGGCCGAGGAGAATGCCGAAAAAGACGCCGCTGACCACGCCGAGGATGAATCCCATCAACGTTTCGCTGAGGGTTACCCAGATCTGTTCCCACAACGAGCCCTGGGCCGTACCCTCGACCGCCCAGCTCCAGACCTGGCCTGCGACCTCGGAGGGCATGGAAAAGAAGAAGGAATCCACGAGCTTGGTGCGCGCGGTGATCTCCCAGCCGCCGAGCATCACGACGATGAAGGCTATCCTCAGTGTTATGACGAGACGCCTTCGCTTCCGCGCCCTCAGCAGGGCGGCGCGGTCACGACTCGCAAATTTGTTCTCGGCTTTCACGTCGCTCATGCGGTGCCTCCCTTTCCGTCCTCGATTCTCGCCTTGTTGAAACCCGCCTCGACCTCTTCGCGGAGGTCCATCCAGATGCGCCGCGAGAGCTCGACGAATTCGGGCTTGAACCGCACTTCGGAAATGACGCGCGGCCGCGGCAGGTTGATTTCATAGACGGACTTGACCGTGCCGGGTCCGCTCGTGAGGACATAAACCTTGTCTGCCAGCGATATGGCTTCCTCCAGATCGTGGGTGACGAAGACCACGGAGGCGCCGAGGCTGGACCAGAGACCGAGAAGTTCGTCCTGCATGAGGATTCGCGTCTGGACGTCGAGAGCGCTGAAGGGCTCATCCATCAGGAGGATCTCGGGTTCGTTGATGAAGGTCTGGGCCAGGGCCACGCGCTTTCGCATGCCGCCGGAAAGCTGATGGGGATAATGCTTTTCGAAGCCGGCCAGCCCGACCCGCGCGATCCATTCGGTGGCCTTCCGGATCGCCTCGGCCTTGGGCTTGCCGCGGAAGAGTGGACCGGCGGCCACGTTGCGGAGGACGGTGCTCCAGGGGAAGACGGCGTCGTGCTGGAACACGAACCCGATTCCTGGATCGATGCCCGCGATTTCCTTTCCTTTTAATTGGACAGATCCGGCGCTCGGTTTGGCGAGTCCGGTGATGAGGCTGAGAGTGGTGGATTTGCCGCAACCCGTCGGCCCGACGATCGCGACGAACTCGCCGCGCCTCACCGTCATGTCGATATCGCGGAGGGCCGTCAGGGACCGGCCGTCCGGCGTCGTGAAGCGGTGGGTCACACCGCGTATCTCGATGGCGTTTTGCCCATTCGCTTCGCTGCTCACGTGTTCCCTCTCGCAAGTAGGATGAAGATATTGCCCGGGGGGCCGCCACGAAAACATCGGGCGGCCCCGGGCGGTGATGGAAGCCTCCTATCTGGCGGCTTTCACGAATTCTGTGGTGTAGGTTTTCGAGAGGTCGATGGTCTTGCCCATGACGGTCTTGTCGAAGGTGGAGAGGACCTTGAGGACCGTCGTCGGGCCGTCGGCGGGCATGATGCCGTCGGGGGTGAACATGACCGTCCCATTCTTGAGCGCGTTGATGTACATGGCGGGATCGCCGACGTAGTAGTCCTTGGGCATTTTCGCGGCGATCTCCTCGGCGCTGTGGGTCGCGATGAAATTGAGGGTCTTGACCATGGCGTTGGCGAGTTTCTGCACCGTCGCGTGGTGCTTGTCGATATAGCTCTGCATGACATAGAAGCAGGCAGCGGGGTAGGTTCCGCCCAGGCCGGCCTTCGTGTCCTCAGGAGATCTCAGGTCGATGAGGATCTTGGCATCGCCCGTCTTCAGCATTCGGGACACCGTGGGCTCGGTTGTCATGCCCACGTCGATCTGCCCCTGCTTCATGGCAGCTATGAAGGTATTTCCGGCGCCGACGGCGAGGGAAGTGGTCTGGTTCACCGGGACCCCGTGGCTCACCGCGAGGTATTGCATCAGGAAATTGGTGGAGGAGCCGAGGCCGGTGACGCCGAAGGTCTTGCCGCTGAAATCGGCCGCTGACTTGATTTGGTCGGCCTTTCTCGAATCGACGAGGACGACCTCGCCGGGGGCCCGGCTGAACTGGACGACCGAGACGACGGCCTTCCCCTTCGATTGGAGGTCGATGGTGTGATCGTAGAATCCGACGACGCCGTCGACCTTGCCGGCGAGCATCTCGTTTTCCGCGTCGACGCCCGCGGGCTCGGTGATGAGGCTCACATCGAGGCCTTGATCCTTGAAATAGCCGAGCCTCTCGGTGAGCATCGCGGGAAGGTAGATGATCTTCTCGATGCCGCCGACCATGATGGTGACTTTTTGGGCGGAGGCCCCGCCGATGGCGAGGGCGGCGAGGATGCCGGCCAGCGCGAAGGCTTTTCCCCTTTTCTTCATATAATCCCCCTGTCGAGCAGTTCCGGACGCGTTCGGGGAAGAGTTCCCCTTGTCGTCGACGAGGGGATTCCCTCGGGCCGGCGGCCGCGCGCTCTTCGGACTGGGGCAGAGGCTAGCACCCGAATTTCAGACCTACAAGTTTGTGTTCATTTAGTTCATTGAATCGGGGAAGGATGGGGAAGGATGGGGCGCGGCCGC
>JAJXVS010000301.1 GCA_021782015.1 bacterium
GCTCGACGGTCACGATAAAGGGACAGGCCGAGTCTCCACGGGGACGGGTCATCGCGACCAAGGCCTCCATTTTGGCCGAGGACGGCACAGCCCTCGCCGAGGCCTCGGCACGATTCATCGTGATGGCGAAGAAGTAAGGCTGAGGCGAAGCAGGCCCGACGAGAGGGCGGCGATGGCGGCTGGGGAGACCCGGCGATGGAGGGCGGAATCCCCGATCACCTCAGCCCCCAAAAAACGAAAAAGGCCACCGATCTTGGTAGCCTTTTTCTTCGTGGAGGTGATCGGAATTGAACCGACGACCTCTTGAATGCCATTCAAGCGCTCTAGCCAACTGAGCTACACCCCCGAAGCGAAGGCACTATATGAGCAAAAGCCGGGGAGTGTCAAGAAGTCCCGGTTCGCGGTGCATTCGTCTTGATCGACTCGGCCGCGGTCTTTAGAATCGAGGAAGTACATTCGCCCAAGTGGCGACCCGCCGAAAGCAGGGGCAGGGAGGAGCAGCAGTGTCCGATGAAATGGATCCAGAAATCGCCGCTCTTCTTGGTAGCGGAACGCAGGATGGGCGCGCGGCGAAGGGGCCGCAGTCCGGAGCCGCGGCGGGCGTCTCGAATCCCCGTGCGCCGGACTTCGATACCCTCTTCGGAGATTTGGACTCGGGCGGCGAGTCCCATGGCCGCGGAGAGTTCGGCGTCGACTTGAGTCGCAAGGGCTTCGCCCCGATAACCCAATTCGAGAGCGACACGCCGGTCGACTACTTCGCCGATCCT
The DNA here is from genome assembly GCA_021782015.1 of bacterium. Classification (GTDB taxonomy): domain Bacteria; phylum Spirochaetota; class Spirochaetia; order Treponematales; family Rectinemataceae; genus CAIJMU01. The sequence goes on from JAJXVS010000301.1 coordinate 768, forward strand.
GAGTTCTACAAGAAGGCCCTCGCCAACGAAGGCGAGGAGGCGCAAAAGGTCCACGAACTCCTCTCTAAATTTCTCAAGGCCGCCGATCCCAAGGACCGCGGCATTTATCGGCAGCAACTCATCGGCGCCTGGTGGTATCTGGCGGCCAGGGTGGCGCTGCACAGCATTTCGCCGACCGCCCCCCTCCCGAAAAAGCTCCTCGTCCGATTCGGCACCCTTCTGCCCAACCTCCTCGCGCCCGAACAAAAGGAGCTGATCTGCAAGATCGTCTTCCAAAAGGGCATCGACGAGCCGGTGTACTACGTGGACGAGTGGATCAGGGCCGTAGCGACGGGCCAGGTCAAGGCGAGTTCCACCGACGAGGTGAAGTCGTCCAAAGGCGATGATCGCTCGAGGATCAACGCAGGCATTCAGAAGGCGCAGGGCAAGCGGGACGCGGTGGAAGGCATCCTCAAATCCAAGGCCGAAGAGCGCAAGAACCTCGAGTCGGCCCTCGTCGCGAGGGTGGAACTGGTCTGCGCCCACGAGAATCAACCCGGCCTGCTCCATGTTCCTGCGCCCTATACCGAGTCCCAGAAAAAAACTTCGACCGAATTGATGGATATTCTCCGGAGGATGATGGCGGCGGACAAGGCTCTGGCGCAGAGTATCGCGGAGTTCAAGGAGGCTGACGCCGAGCTGGAGTCGGTCATGTCCAAATCGAAGGATCTCGTGGGCGACACGAAGGCGGACCTCCAAACTGTGGCCTCCGAATTCGAGACGATCAAGCAAATGCTCAAACTCTGCATCGGCAGGCAGGGAAATCACTTCCCTATACTGATCAAAGAATACTTCCACGGAAGCATCCGCGACGTGGCGACTCGCGAGAACGTGATCAAGACCCTCGCGTGGATCGAGAGCATCGATATCCAGGCCTTCATGCGGCCCTACAAGAACGCGCTCAACCGGATCGTCCCATTCATCATACTTGTGCCTTGTTATGGCGACACCGGCATCTGCTGGGAACCCTTCGATCGTTTCAACCGGGCCTCGAGCCGGGGCCGGGTCGCGATTCCGCTCTTCCCGAAGAATCTCAACGAAGCCATCCTCTACGCGGTGGCCGATCTCCGCTGGCAGGTGGCCAAGGAGAAGGCCTCCTTCTATTGGATGGAGGAGGGACTTACGGGCAATTATTACCAGTGGTTCACGGCCAAGAAGCTCAAGGGCGACGTCAAGGAATTCTTCATCCAGGACTACATGACCTGGGTCACCAAGGAGAGCGAGGGCATGCAGAAGCTCGACAAGGAAGTGCGGGCCATGTTCTGGCGACTGATGCCCTTCGCCCAGCCCATCAAGGACAAGCTCAAGACGAGGAGCTATGTCTACCAAGAGCTGTACCAGAAGGATGTTAATCGATCTATGTCCGACGGATATTGATTGGCGGCCGGACAGACAGTCCGGCGCGCTGGCCGCCGCTGGGGATGGGTTCCTCGGTCTCGGCCGACAGGAGCAAAAATGGAAGCCATCAGCGCGAAATACCGCGAACACTTGATGAAGATGCTGGCCAAGTCCCGCGCGCAGCTGGAGGTGGGCGAGCACAACGTCTACCAGGTGGGAAACGAGGAAATTCTCCCCTTCATCGACCGGATCATCGAGGAGCACCTCCTGCCCGGCTCGGGCATCAGGGATCTCGATCGCCTCGAGGCCCTCTTCGAGGCCGCGCAGGCCGGCGAACCCTGCCTACTCCTCCTCGAACATTATTCCAATTTCGATCTTCCCGTCCTTCACTATCTCCTCCGCAAGGAAGGGGAGAGGGGGAAGGCCATAGCCGACGCTCTCGTCGCCATCGCGGGCATCAAGCTCAGCGAGGAAAGTCCGGTCGTCGCGGCCTTCTCAGAGGCCTACACCAGACTCGTCATCTACCCGAGCCGCTCGATCGAGGCCCTCAAGGAGGGCAAGCATCACGATCCCAAGGAAATCGTCGCCGAGATGATGAAGAGCGTGATGATCAACCGCCAGTCGATGAAGCGCCTGTCCACCCTCAAGACGGAGGGCAAGCTGGTCCTCGTGTTCCCCGCCGGGACGCGCTACAGGCCCTGGGATCCGGCGACCGGCAAGGGCGTGCGCGAAATTGACAGTTATATAAAGAGTTTTTCGAAGATGTGCCTGGTTTCAATCAACGGGAATATACTCCGGATCAGCCAGTCGAAGGACATGATCGACGACCTCCTCTGCAAGGACCGCGTCATCTACGACGTGAGCGAGCCGATGGCCTGCGAGGACTTCCGGGCCAAGGTCAAGCACGAGCACCATCACATGACGGAGGACAAGAAGCAGGCAGTCGCCGACGCCATCATGGCCGGTCTCGCCCGACTCCATGGTGAGGTGGAATCCTCGCTGCCGCCAATCACCGCAACTTCGTAGGGCTCGCCACTCGCCGCAACTTTCAAGGGCTCGCCGCCACCGGCCGCGGCAAAGCAATTGCACCCTTGCCCGTCCTTCAGTACAGCGACCAACGCCGCGTCTTAAGGATTTCGATGCGTACCCTGGCCCGCACTACCCAGGCGTTCTCTTCGACTCCGACGAGGGGAGCCGCCGAAAAAACCAATCGGCCCGTGATTTCGTCCGGCCTTTGGGCCTCGACGCTCCGTTCGTAGGATTCCAGGGCCGCCCTCGCCGCGGCCGCATAGGCTTCGCGCCGTCCGGCCCAGCCCAGAGAGCGCGACGCGGCCCCCGTCCCTTGGGCGCTTTTCCATTGGGGCGATTGTGTCGATTCGAGGAACAGGCGGTCCGAGGCATCGGGCACGAAGTCGATCCAGGCTCCAAGTCTGGCGGAACTCTTCTTGGTCGGCCCCGGCACGAGTCTGGGATCGCCCCGCATGACGGTCGCCGTCGGCGTGAGGACGAAGCGCTCCTTCACCTGCCTTCCCTTGTTCTCGGGCGTCCAATCAAAGCTGAAGCCCTCGATCATCCCCGAAAACACCCAGGCGGCTTCTTCGAGAACCCGGGCGGCCGCGACGGAATCGGGCAGGGGATAGGGCTCGCCCTCGTGGGGAGGAAGGTCTAGATCGGTCCAGAATTCCGCCCGGAGAATTTCGCCTCCGGATTGGGCCGCGGTTCCCGCGCAGGGGGCGAGAAGGGCCGCGGCGAGGACAGCGGCGGCCAGGGCTCGGCGGGCCATCAGTGCCTGAAAAACCTGCGGCCCGGGTTGACGCCGAAACGAGCCAGGAAGTAGAGCCAGCCGAAACCAAAGCCCGCGAGATGGGTGAGGTGGGCCACTGACGCGTTATACGACGTCAGTTCCGAAAAGAGCTCGATGCCGGCGTACACAAGGACGAGAATCGGCGCCTTGACCGGGATGATGCCCCAGACGAAAATGCGCGATTCCGGGAAAAGGGTGGCGTAGGCGAGAAGGAGGCCGAATATGGCGCCCGAGGCCCCCAGGAGGAAGGTCCCCATAGCCCCGGTCAATACGTAAGTGACGAAAGAAAAGAGACCGGCGAGCACCCCGATGAGGAAATAATACAGAAGGAATTCCCTCGTTCCGACGCTCCGTTCGACGGCCGTTCCGAAGAAGAACAGGCCGAGCATGTTGAATAAGAGGTGGCTCAGGCCGGCATGCGCGAACATGTAGGTCACCGGTTGCCAGATCGCCCCCTGGAGGAGGCTCGCCGGATTGAGGGCGAGATAATAGGTGATGTCGGGGACCAGGAGTCCCGCGGCG
>JAJXVS010000302.1 GCA_021782015.1 bacterium
GACAACGCGATGGCCGAATCGCCGTCATCACCACAGCCGTGGACATCACCGCGCGCCTCGCGGCCGAACGCGAGGCCAAGCGGCAGGAATGCCTCCTCATTCAATCGGACAAGATTGCCTCCTTGGGCCTCCTCGTGGCGGGGATGGCCCACGAAATCAACAATCCCAACCACGCCATCAGGCTCAACGCCTCGTTGTTGTCCAAAATATGGACCTCTGCTCGGCCGATTCTCGACGCCGCCCTCGAAGGTGAGGAGGACACACTTTTGGGCGGCATCGAATACGGCGAACTCAGGGACAAAATACCTACTATGCTGACTGGCCTCCTCGACGCCTCGGCCCACATCGAAAGCATCATCGGCGGGCTTAGGGATTTTTCCCGCCCTGCCAAGGACGAAGAGGACGAGGAAGTTCGGATCGATCTCGTCGTCGAGGCCTCGCTGCGACTCCTCGGCGCCTATATCCATGCGGCGACCTCGCATTTCCGGCTCGAGCTCGACCCCGGCCTGCCCGCAGCTCGCGCGAGCTTTCACGGCCTCGAGCAGGTTCTGATCAACCTCATCCAGAACGCCTGTCAGTCCCTCGAGGATCCGACCAAAGCGATAGTCATACATGGTTCCTTCGATTCGGTTGCGGGAAGGCTGAGCATCGTCGTAGCCGACGAAGGAAGGGGCATGTCGCCCGAGGAACTCGCTCAGATCCGCGATCCCTTTTTTACGACAAGGCGGGGCGAGGGTGGCCTCGGACTCGGCATCCCCATTTCAGTCACGATCGTCGAGAAATTCGGCGGCAGTCTCGCCTTCGATTCCGAATCCGGAAGAGGCACGCGGGCTATCATCGAGCTGCCGGCCTGGGAGCCTGGAAAGGACTTTTCCGCATGAGCGGCAGCCTCTTTCCCCTCCGTCCCATCGCGATCGTCGATGACGAGGAATTTGTCCTCATAAGTATGGATAATCTTCTCAGATCTGAGGGAATGTCCAATATCATCTCCGTGCGCGACCCAAAGACCCTTCTCGATCGTATCGAGGAATTATCCATTGACATAATTCTTCTCGATCTCCTTATGCCGGGAATCGACGGCAGGGAACTCCTCTCGCGGATCAGAAGCGAACATCCCCAGACCTCGGTGATCGTGGTTACCGGGAACAGAGACATAGAGAACGCCATTGAATGCATGAAGCTTGGCGCCTCCGACTACCTGACTAAACCGGTCGAGGGCACCCGTCTCGGTGCCGCGCTGCGTCATCTCGTCGAAAGGCAGGAGCTCGAACAAGAGAACCTCGCCATGCGCGATCGTCTCCTTTCGTCGCGCAAAGATCGTCCTAAGGCCTTCGACCCCATTGCGACGGCGGGGCGATCCATGGGACCCATCCTCGCCTACACCGAAACGATCGCGCCGAGCTCCCATCCCGTCCTCATCACCGGCGAGACGGGAGTCGGCAAGGAGCTTTTCGCCAGGGCCATCCACGATCTCAGCGGCCGCAAGGGGGAATTCGTCGCGGTGAACGTGGCGGGCCTGGACGACGCATTCTTCTCGGACCTTCTCTTCGGCCATCGGGCCGGCGCCTATACGGGCTCGCAGGGCGGTCTCGACGGCCTCATCGACCGGGCGAAAAACGGGAGTCTCTTTCTCGACGAGGTGGGCGATCTCGGCAACTCCTCGCAGCTCAAGCTCCTGCGTGTCCTCGAAACGGGCGAGTACTATCCCTTGGGTTCGGATCTCCTCAAGCGAAGCTCCGCCCGGGTTATCGTCGCGACGAACCGCGATCTTCAGTCCGCCATCGCTTCGGGAGGCTTTAGGAAGGATCTCTATTACCGCCTCCACAGCCACCATGTCCACATTCCTCCTCTTCGGGAAAGGCGCGAGGACATTCCCTTTCTCGTGGAGCGCTTTTTCGAGGAATCTTCGGACGAACTTTCGAAAAAACTGCCGAGCTTTCCTCCCGAACTCTTCGGCCTCCTCAGGGCCTATGACTTTCCGGGCAATGTTCGCGAGCTTCGAGCGATGGTTTTCGAAGCGGTGAACGCTCATGGCGGCGGAATGCTCTCCTTGCGCAGCTTTAAGGAAGCGATGGGCGAGCACGGACCGAGCGCTCAATCTTCTGCCCCGAGCCCATCCGCAGTGCCGAGCCCATCTTTCTCCAGCCCCCTTCCTAGCCTCAAGGAAGTGACCGAACTCCTCGTGGACGAGGCCCTGAAAAGGGCCGAGGGCAATCAAAGCCTCGCGGCCCAGCTCCTTGGCATCAGCCCCCAGGCCGTCAGCAAGCGCCTCAAGGCAAGGCAGACAAAGGCCAGCAACCCAGGTTGATCCTTCACCCTTCCATAGTAATTGCATTTCGCGAAATTGAAAGGAATTAGACGAGGAGCCCTCTCTAAATATCAACCTAGGTTGAAAGCACCGGTTTTTAGCCTTCCCCTCAGAAATCTCATAATTGACCGTCCTCGATTGGTAATTCGCGCCGATCCCTCACTTGGCATTAAACCTGCTATAGGGTTGTCGATCGAAGTGTTCTTATCGGATTGCGCCTTTCGGATCTCGCCTTTCGAAGCCTGTCCCGCCTCGCGGGAAACAAGACCAGTGGAGGAACTACATGAAGATCGGACTGAAGCTCATCGTCGGATTCTTGGCCGTCGCCGTTCTGGCAGGCATTATTGGAATTCTAGGCATCTTCAACATGCGACAACTGGGCGATGGCGAAACCTTCATGTACGCGAAATGCACCCTGCCCCTTGGCCAGCTTTCAACGATCGCCAATGCCTACGGCGCCATTCGGGCGGACCTGCGCGATATGTTCATTTTAACCGGACCGCCAGGCAACGCAAAAGGCGCTCTTATTCCGCCCCTCGTCAAGATCGTCGACGACAACATCGCCGGCTATCAGGCAACCCTCATCGATGCGAACGACCAAAAAAACTACGCGGAACTTCAGAAGGACTGGGGGGATTACAAGACCCTCCTCGGCCAGCTCGAAACCCTTGACGCGGCGGGCCAAGACGCCCAGGAGAAGACCCTTCTCTTTAGCGACCAGTCGAGTCAGATCGTCGCCGCACTAGATACTCTGTTAACTAACATGATTTCGCAAAACGTCGATTCGGCCAAGACGACTGCCGATGGCAATACGATTAGCGCGACCCAGGCAACCTTCATAATGATAATCGTCGTAGTTATCGCGTTCTTGGCGTCGATTCTCATCGGCATACTTCTTTCCCGCTCGATCACGAAACCCTTGGCTCAGGCGGTCGGGATGGCCGATCGGATATCCAAGGGAGACCTCCGCATGGACATCGACGAGGCCTATCGAGCGCGAAAGGACGAGGTGGGAGCCCTTTCCGGCGCCCTCAGCGAAATGCTGGCAAGCCTGCGAACCATCGTCATTTCCGTCACCACCACCTCCGCCGACAACGTAAGCCAAGGAAGTCAGGGAATCAGCTCGACGGCCCAGCAGCTTTCTCAGGGAGCCACCGAGCAGGCGGCCGCCGCCGAGGAGGTGAGTTCCTCCGTCGAGGAGATGGCAGCCACAATCAAGCAGAACGCCGACAACTCTCAGGCCGCCGAGGGCATCGCCAGGAAGAGCTCTGGCGATGCCGAGACGGGCGGCAACTCCGTCGTGCAGACAGTGGGCGCGATGAAGGACATAGCTGGAAGAATCGGCATCATCGAGGAGATAGCCCGCCAGACCAACCTCCTCGCCCTCAACGCCGCCATCGAGGCGGCGCGGGCGGGCGACGCAGGCAAGGGCTTCGCTGTAGTTGCGAGTGAGGTGCGCAAGTTAGCTGAGCGCTCGCAAAGCGCCTCGAAGGAAATCTCCGAGCTGTCTGGAAAGAGCGTCGCCGTCGCGGAAGAGGCGGGCAAGCTCATCCAGTCGGTGGTGCCGGACATAAAGAAAACGGCCGAGGTCGTGCAGGAAATTTCTTCGGCGAGCAAGGAGCAGAGCATGGGCGTCGAGCAGATCGGCAAGGCCGTCACCCAGCTCGATTCCGTCATTCAACAGAACGCGGCTGCCTCGGAGGAGCTCGCCTCGATGGCCGAGGAACTCAACGGTCAGGCCGAGCAGTTGGCCCAGACCCTTGCCTTTTTCAACCTGCCCGCGAATCTGGATGCCCAAGGCTCGGGCCCTATCGCCGCCGCCTCCGCTGAAAATAACAGTCGCGTCAAGATAGCCCATGTGACAAAGGGGGGCGCCCACGCGGCGTCGACGACGAAGTCGGCAACCTCGATTCATTCGAAGGCCCTTCCCGACCAGCGAGGATCGAAATACGCCACCAAGTCATCAATCGTCCCCGTCCGCGAAACGGCGGACAGCGATTTTGAATCCTTTTAAGCGAGGGTCGCCATGCAGTACCTAACCTTTCGGCTCAAAGCGGTCGAGTATGCGGTCGACGTCAAAATCGTCGACACGGTCGTCGAGCATGAGGAGACGACCGCCGTTCCCAGTCCCGTCGATTATATGAAGG
>JAJXVS010000031.1 GCA_021782015.1 bacterium
AAAGGGACGGCTCTTTCCATAAGGGCCTGCTGGACTTGAAGTGAGGCGCGCGCCGAGCGAAGCGAGGAAGAGGCGGCAGGAAGCCGCCGGAAGGGCGCCGAACCGGCCCGGAGCGAGCGAGACAGGAGGTCGAGCGAGTGGAGGGCAAGTGAGACAGAGGGCCCAGAAAGAGCCGTCCAAAGGGACGGCTCTTTCCATAAGGGCCTGCTGGACTTGAAGCGAGGCGCGCGCCGAGCGAAGCGAGGAAGAGGCGGCAGGAAGCCGCCGGAAGCGCGCCGAACCGGCCCGGAGCGAAGTGTGGCAAAAGGCTGGAAGTGTTGGGGATTAATTTCACATGAAATTATATCTTGACCAAATGAAAATATTATCCCATACTTGCTTATCAGATGATCTTCGATATCCAGCGTTTTTCGACCCACGATGGGCCCGGCATACGCACCGTGGTCTTCTTCAAAGGCTGCACCCTGCGCTGCGCCTGGTGCTCGAATCCGGAGAGTCAGTCTTTCGTTCCGGAACTTCTGCACAACCCCCAGCATTGCATTGGCTGCCATGCCTGCCTCGACCTGGCCTTTGGCGGACAACTTCGCTTGATCGAAGGCGAGCTGAGGGTCGATCGTTCAAAAGGGGCGACAGCCGGACCGGCAGGGCTCTGTCCCTCGCTTTCGCTCCGCCTTGCCGGCACCGATCCGAGTCTCGAAGAGCTCATGGCCGAAATCCGGAAGGACAAGGCTTTTTTCGACAAGTCGGGCGGCGGCCTCACGCTGTCGGGTGGAGAACCCCTCGCCCAGCCGGAGCTTGCCCTTGCCCTCGCGAAAGCGTGTTTGGATGAAGGCATCGGCGTAGCGATCGAAACCTGCCTCGCCTTTGGTCGAGGAACGCTCCGTCCCTTCCTCGACCTGCCCATCACATGGCTCGCAGATCTCAAGCAGGTCGATGCTGCAGCCTTCCGAAAGGGTACGAAGGGAGAGCTCGGGCCAGCCCTCGACAACCTTCGCGAACTCGCGGAATCGGGGGCGAAGCTTTCGATCCGCGTGCCTGTAATCCCGGGATTCAACTCGGACGACGCCTCGCTCGCCGCGATCGTGGAATATGCGGCCTCCTTGCCGCGAAATGGCGGATCGAAGCGAAGCCTCGACTTCCTGCCCTATCACGAGCTTGCCCTCGGCAAGTATGCAATGCTCGATCGAGAGTATCCCTTGCCTCGAGGTTTGGTGGCCGACCGTCGAACCATCGAGCGTTATGCGGAATATGCCCGGTCCCTCGGCCTCGAGGCGACCATCGGAGGATGAAGCCATGAACGAACGCGTTGCGCGTCTTAAGGAGGCGGTGCTTTCGACCCAGCCGTCGATCTGCGTCGAAAGAGCCCGGCTCTACACCGAAGTCTATAGCGAGCACGAGGGCTTGCCTGTCGTGCGCAAACGGGGGCTGGCCCTGAGGCGGACCCTCGAGCGCATGTCGATTTGGATCGGCGACGATGAGCTCATCGTCGGCAACCACGCCTCGCGACTTCGCGCCGCGCCCGTCTTTCCGGAGTATGCGGTGGCCTGGATCGAGGATGAGATCGACAAGATCGACAAGCGTCCGGCCGAGTCCTACCGGATCTCCGAGGTCGAAAAGGCCGAGCTTCTCGACATCGCGAAGTTCTGGAAGGGCAAGACCCTCCACGAGCGCGCCCTCTCCCTTCTCGGACCGGATCTCAAGGACATACTTGGCACGGCGATGATAAAGGCCACGGGAAATATGACCTCGGGAGACGGTCATGTCGCGGTGAATTACGGCCGCCTGCTCCGGCTCGGGGTTGGCGGATTCAAGGCATTGGTACAGTCTGCCGACGCCTGCCTCGACGTCGCCACACGCGAGGGCATCCTGAAGCGCCAGCTCTACCTGGCGATGACCGACGCATTGGAGGGACTATCGACCTTCATCCGTCGATATGCCAGCCTTGCCATCGATCTGACCGTCAGCGCATCGGACCCGGCCAGGAAGGCCGAACTCGGGGCCATCGCCGCCACCTGCGAATCGATAGCAGAAAGGGCGCCCGAGACCTTTCGAGAAGCCCTCCAGCTCGCCTATTTCGTTCAACTTGCATTGCAAGTCGAATCGAACGGGCATTCCGTCTCCTTCGGGCGCATGGACCAATTCCTCAGCCCCTTTTATGAGCGCGACCTCGAGGCCGGGCGAATCACGCGCGAAGGCGCGGGAGAACTTCTCTCCTGTACCTGGATCAAGCTTCTCGCCATCAAAAAGGTCAGGCCCTGGTTGCATACGCGCACCTCGGCTGGCGGCCCCCTTTACCAGAACGTCACGATCGGCGGCGTCGACCGCGAGGGGAAGGACGCCGTCAATCGCCTTTCCTACCTGATTCTCGAAACGGTGGGCGATCTCAAGCTCACTCAACCCAATCTCTCGGTGCGCTACCACCGGGGCATGTCGGCGGAATTCCTCGATGCCTGCGAATCGGTCATCAATCGTGGTTTCGGGATGCCGGCCTTCAACAACGACGAGGTCGTCATACCCGGCATGATTGAGCGGGGGGTGAGCCTCGAAGATGCTCGCGACTACTCTGCCATCGGCTGCATCGAGGTAGCCGTTCCCGGGAAGTGGGGCTACCGCACGACGGGCATGAGTTTCCTGAATATGATGCGGGTCTTTCTCGCAACCCTCGATGACGGACGCGATGCGACCTCCGGCAAGGCCTTTCTTCCCGGCACGGGCAGGCTGGCCGACTTCGAAACCTTCGACGAACTCCTTTCCGCCTGGGATCGCCAAGTTGCCTTCTATACGCGCAAGAGCGTGGAGATCGACAGCGCCATCGATACGGCCATCGAGGACCTCGCGCCCGACATCCTCTGCTCCACCCTCACCGACGATTGCGTGGCCCGTGGAAAGCACCTCAAGGAAGGCGGCGCCGTCTATGACTGGATCTCCGGACTTCAGGTCGGCATCGCCAACATGGGCAACGCCTTCGCCGCCATCAAAAAGCTGGTCTACGAGGAGAAGTCGCTTTCAAAGGAGGCTTTGCTGGAAGCCCTTGCGAGCGACTTTGCGGGGCCCGAGGGCGAGCGGATCAGGCTCACCCTCCTCAATAAGGCGCCGAAATACGGCAACGACGACGATTATGCGGACTCCCTCGTCGTCCGTGCCTATGATCCGTACATCAAGGAAATCGTCAAATTTCACAACACGCGCTTCGGCCGAGGACCGATCGGCGGCGGCTACTATCCCGGGACTTCGAGCATTTCGGCCAACGTGCCAGACGGTTCCACGGTCATGGCCACGCCCGACGGCCGCAAGGCCAGGGCGCCCCTCGCCGAGGGATCCTCCCCGACCTCCGGCACCGATGTCCTCGGGCCCACGGCCGTGCTCAAGTCGGTGGCCAAACTCCCGGCCCGCGACATTTTCGGCGGGGTCCTCCTCAACCAGAAGCTTTCGCCCGGGGCCCTCGCTTCGGAGGCCGACAGGGCCAAGCTCACCGCGATGCTCCGCACCTTCTTCGACGACTTCCAGGGCTGGCACATCCAGTACAACCTCGTCTCCCGCGCCACCCTCCTCGATGCGAAAAAGCACCCCGAGAAGCACCGAGACCTGGTGGTGCGAGTCGCCGGGTATTCGGCCTATTTCAATGATCTCGCGCCCGATCAGCAGGATGATATTATCGCCCGCACCGAGCACGAGCTCAGGTAGGTTAAAAATGGATGGAGACCTCGCCGCCCTGATTCCCGACCCCGGCTCCGGGCCCGGCCCCGGCGCCCGCAGCGAAGCGGTTTCTCCTCCTGCGAAACCGCTCCGTGCCGGCCCCGGCAGGCCCAGCGCAAAGCGCGACATCGAGGCCGAGGTCGGCTCCCTCGTCCTCGCCTCGGGCGGACGCAAGGTCGTGGACCTCGCCGCGGAACTCGGACTTTCCGAAGTGACCATTCGCAAGGCCCTTGACGCATTGGAGCGCCGTGGCCTGGTCCGGCGTTTCCATGGCGAGGCAAGGCCCTACGATGGGGACGCCATCCCCTTCCGGATGGGTCTCCGGGTCGAGGAGAAAAGGCACATCGCCGAAGTGGCCTCGGGTCTTGTGGAGCCGGGGGATACCATCTTCATCGAGGCAGGGTCGGCTATCGCCTTCTTCGCCGAGCGCATCAAGGGCATTCGGGGTCTCACGGTCCTGACCCCCAATCTTTTCATCGCGCGGATCTTCCGAAGCAGCGCTGCCAAGGTCGTCGTGATCGGCGGTTCCTACCAGGAGGAGAGCGAAAGTCTCGTCGGGCCGATGGCCCTCGAGGCGGTGGCTCGGGCCGGATTTGGAAAGGCCTTCTTGGGAGTCTCGGGCTTCACTCCGGCTTCTGGCTTCACGCTCAACGATTTCGCGCGGGCTGAGCTGACCCGGGCTGTCATCGAAAGGAAGGCCGAGACCTGGGTTCTCACGGACTCTTCCAAGTTCGATCAGGTGCATGCGGCGGCGATCTGCGATGACCTGCGATTCCTCCGCGGGGTCGTGAGCGATGGGGAAATGCCCATTAATGCGAGGCTCGCCCTCGAAAACGCGGGGCTGCGAATCCTCGTTTGAGACGCGCCTCCGCTGGCCATTGCCTCCGAGGCCTTGCTTAGGAGAGACCCGCCCAGGACCTGAAACGCCTCATTTCCTCCTCGGAGAACCTTGTCGAGACGCCGTCCAGGGCGTAGGTCAGGCCCGCGATGCGATATTTATCGCGGGCCAGGGGATTGAAATTGAGGAGTTCGAGCTCGATGTCTCCACGGAGCGAGCGGACGAAGGCGGCCACCGCCTCGACATTCTCGCGAGTCGCAGTATGGCCGGGGATGAGGGGGAGTCTGACCTTCATCCTCGCCCCCGCGTCGGCAAGCTCCCAAAGGTTCCTCAGTATTAAGGCGTTATCGAAACCGGTGCCCTTGTTGTGAAGGACGGGGTCGACGGCCTTGAGGTCGGCGAGGAAGAGATCTGTGACGGGCAGGAACTCGAGGAGCTTCGCGGTGGAGAGATAGAGGCAGCTTTCTATGGCTGTGGTCAATCCCTTGGCCTTGGCCGCACGGAGGAGGGCCAAGCTGAAATCGGGCTGGGCGACAGGATCGCCTCCGGAAAGCGTGAGGCCCCCACCGGAAACGTCGTAAAAGACGGCGTCTGCCAGCACCTCGTCGAGGACCTCCTCGACCGACATCGGGCGGCCCACGAAGCCGAGGGAAGCGGTGGGGCAGGCTTCGACGCAGGCCCCGCACTCGTCGCATCTGGCGCGGTCGATGCGGATGAAACCGCCCGCGTCGGGTTTTGGGCCCTTCGGGGCCGCAGCCTTGTCGCGTGATGACAGGGCGCCCCTCGGACAGGCCGCCACACAGTCGCCGCACTCGATGCACTTGCTCGGGAAGTGCCAAAGGGTAGGCCGTCCATCCTGCCCCTCCGGATTTTGGCACCATTGGCAGCGGAGGGGGCAACCCTTGAGGTAGACCGAGCTCCGGATTCCGTCGCCATCGTGGATCGAAAAGCGGCGGATGTCGAAGACTATGCCGTTCATGAGAGCCCGTGCGCCGTGCGCTCGATAATCTCGTCCTGGAGGTCGGCGGCCAACTCGGTGAAGTAGGCAGTGTAGCCCGCGACGCGAATGGTCAGGTTCCGATGGCGCTCGGGATGTTCCTGGGCATCGAGGAGGTCCTCCCGGTTCACTACGTTGAATTGGGCATGATGGATGCCGGAGCGCACGAATCCCCTAAGGAGGAGGTTGAACTTCCTCCGATCCTCGTCGACGGTGAAGAAACTTGGGACGAACTTCATGTTGAGGAGGGTTCCGTTGCTCGCCTTGGAAAAATCGAGGGCCGACACGGATTTGAGGACGGCCGTCGGTCCCTTCTGGTCGCGGCCGTACATGGGCGACACACCGCCGTCCGCCAGGGGCGAACCGGCCTTGCGTCCATCGGGTCCGGCTCCGACATTTTTGCCCATCGGCACGTGGGCGGATACGGTGTAGAGGCCCATATGGTAGGGACCTCCGCGCGCGTTGACCCGGCCCTCGAGGAGACTCGCGAAGTAGCTCGCCTCGGCCGAGCCGATGGCGTCCACCCAGGCGATGTCGTTCCCGTATTTTGGCGCGTGGTGAATGAAAATCTGCCGCAGTTTCTCTTCTCCCTCCCAGTCAGTTCGGAGGGCTTCGAGAAGGCGGGCGGCAGGCACACGCTTGGTGTCGTACACGAGGAGCTTAAGGGCGGCCAGGGAATCGGCGATATTGGCCACCTGGATGGCCTGGATGCCCGAGAGATTGTAGACGGCTCCCCCGGCCGTCACGTCGATGCCCTTGCCGACGCAGTCGCGGATCACGGAGGAGAGGAAGGGAGAGGGCAGCATGACCGCGTGGGCCCTGTCGACGAAGTCGCAGGCTTCGATCATCCGATCGACGAAGCTCCGCACCTCCGCGCGATAGGCGGCGTGGAGCTCCTCGTAGCTCGCGTAGGTTCCGAGATTTCCGAGATCGAGCCCCATCTTCTTGCCCGAGAGGAGGCAGAGCCCTCCGTTCAGGGCGAGCTCGAGGGCCTTGGAAAGGTTGAACATCGCGGCGTCGCTCCAGCCGAGGTTGTTGCCCTGGGTGGAGAGTTCGACGCAGCCGACAAGGCCGTAATTGGAGGCATCCTCGTGGCTTACGCCCACCCGTTGGAGGGCGGGAACGATGCTCTCGTCGTTGACGACCTGGGGCATGCCCGAGCCGAGGCCGATGACCCTGGCGCAGCCGTCGACGAAATCCTCCGGTGAAGCTCGATGCAGGCGGGCGGTGAGGTTGGGCTGGGGGAGGAGGAGATGCTCCTGGGCCTTGAGGAAGAGATAGGTGAGGCCGTTGGACATGTCCCGGCCCGCGGCATCGCTGCCGCCGATCGTCACGTTGAAACCGATGGGAAAGCCGGCGAAGTACTTGGCACCCTCGGAATTCCTCATATATACGATCTTGTTGAAGGAGAGGTACAGGCACTCGAGGAGTTCGAGGGCCGAGGCGAGGGTGAGGCGCTTGGCCGCCAGGTCGGCCTCGAAGTAGGGGAAGAGGTACTGGTCCATCCTTCCTGGCGAGAAGGACGAGGCGTTCGACTCCATCTGTAATATGACGAAGAGGAACCAGGCAGACTGGAGGGCCTCGTGGAAGGTCTCGGGCGGTCGGACAGCGAGGGCGCGGCAGATGCGGGCGATCTCGCAAAGCTCTCCCCGCCTGCGTTCGAGTCCGGTTGCCCCTCCCGGCGCCGGAGTGCCGCTCTCGGCTGCCTCACCACCAAGAATGGCCTCGGCGAGTTCGGCGTAGCGGAGTATGAAGGCCGAGGCCCCTTCGAGGCTGAGGGCGACTGCCACGAGGAAGTCCCGCTTCGTCGGATCGCCCTCGCCCTCAAGGCGTGCGAGGGCCGCCGCGCGGAGTCCCGCGGGCCCCTTGTCGAGCCAGGACTTCACGTCCGGCATGATGTGGCCCTGGGCGTGGTCGGTCTGATTGATCTTTGCGACCTTTCCGATTTCCTTGTTCAGGGCCCCGACATTGACCTGGATGTAGTCCTCGAGGGTCTTGCCCTTCCAATAGGGATAGACTTCCTCAAGAAAGCGGGTCTTGTCTTCGGGGCGCACCGAAAAGGGATCCTGGGGCCTTGTGGCGAGGCTGTCGATCTCGCGAAAGAGCCACTCGTTGCCGGCCTCGGGAAACACCACGCCATCGCGAACCCCCTTCGTGCGGTTGCCGACGATGAGCTCCCCTTGGGCGATATCGATGCCGATTTTCCTGAGCGATGCGTCGAGGGCCCGGGCCCGTCGCAGCACCTTCGCCTCGTCGGGGCGGAGGCGGTCAGCCTCCTTGTAACTCTCTGTAATTATGAGGGCCTGCTCCAGCGAGAGCCAGCGCTCGTCGACGATGGTGTGCGCTTTGAGCGAGGCGATGCGGCCGGACATCGGGATGCCGTCGAGCTCAGTGCGAAGTCCGAGGAGACCTCCGGAACTTGTTTCGAACATGACTACTCTCCTTTGGGCGCGGCTGGGGCTGGTGTGGCTGCAGGGGCGGCCGTCGCGGCGGGGGCGGCCGATCCTGCGAGGCTCTCGCGCAGGCGGTTCGCCGCGCGGAGGCATTGGGCCAGGATGGTCAAGGAAGGGTTTACCGCGCCGGCCGAGGGCATGAAGGACGCGTCCAATGCGTAGAGGTTCTCAAGATCGTGGAACTTGCAGAAGGGGTCGAGGACCGAGTCGCGGGGGTCGGTTCCGAAGCGGAGGGTTCCGCACTGGTGCTGGATGGCGCTTATTCCCCTCTCGTCGATGAGGGCGATGGGAAGTCCCGCCCGGCGCAGCGCGTCCTTCGTTCTCGCGATGAGGGCGCGATGGTTGGCCTCGTTGGAAAGGTGGCGCTCCAAGTGAATTCGGCCATCCCGGTCGACGCTGACCTGGTTGTCGGGATCGGCGAGGTCCTCGCTCATCAGCCAGAAATCCACGGAGCGCGCAGCGATCGGTTTGCGGAGGCTGCTCCGAAGGAAGCCGCCCTTGCCGGCAAGATTCTCCGGCCTGACCTTGCCCCGGGTCTGGATAGCCCCGAGTCCGGCCTCACCGTCCCGGCCGCCGTACCAGTCATGAATGGCGAGGGTCTTCTGGAATTTCGTCGGATTGCTCTCGAAGGGCGAGAGGGCGAGGATTACCGTGTTGAGGTGGGACATGAAGTTGCGGCCCACCTGGCCGCTCGAATTCCCCAGGCCCTTGGGGTGCTCCTGGCTGGCCGAGGCGAGGAGGAGGGCGGCCGAATTGGCCGCACCAGCGGAAAGGATGAAGGTATCGGCCTCGACCCTGAACTCGCGATTCTCTCGCCTGACGATGACGGCGGTCGCGCGGGCCCCCGAGGCATCGGTCTCGATCTTTGTCGCCCTGCTTTCGGTCCAGAGCGAGAGCCCTGGCTCCTTGCGGAGGAGTAGGGGCCTGAGAATCCGGTTTTCGGCGTCGCCCTTGGCTCGGACCATGCAGGGGAAGCCGTCGCAAGGGCTCCCCTTGATGCAGCGGCCTTTGTCGCCCTGGTCGATGGCGACAGGAAGGTGGAAGGGATGGAGGCCTTGGGCAGCGAGGCCCTCGGCCAGGCGGGCTATCCTCGGTTCATGCTCGAGGGGCGAAAAGGGAAAGGGGCCACGGGGCGGCTCGGTGGGATCTTCTGCCGCGACGCCGTGCACTTCGAGGAGGGCCTCGGCCCGGTCGTACCAGGGAGCCAGCTCGCCGTAGTCGTAGGGCCAGGGGAAGCTTCGGCCTCCGTCGAGTTCGTGGACGAGAAAGTCGCCTGCTCGGAGCCTAAGGGCGCTGCCGCCGAAGAACTTGGTGCTCCCTCCCACGTTGTAATAGACCCTCGGACTGAAGGGCCTGCCCTTGCCGTCGAGCCAGGTATCCCCGGAATCATAGCGGCGGCGAATTGCCACCTCGGCAATGTCCCAGTTCGCCTTTTCCTGCTTCACGAAACCGCCCCGCTCGAGGACGAGGATCGAAAGCCCTAGCCCAGACAGGACGCTCGCCGCGGCCGAGCCGCCGAGGCCCGAGCCGATGACGACGATGTCGAAGCGGGCGGCTTCCATTATTCCTCCAGGAGGAGGGCGGCTGCGCCGATCACCCCAGAGGCTTCGAGGCTGGCACGCAAGATGGGCATCTCGTCGAAGATCATGTCGCCGGCCAGTCGCTTGAAGGTGGCCTTGATGACCTCCATGAAAGGCTCTCCCCAGTTCATGAGCCCGCCGCCGAGGATGACGGCCTTGGGGTTGAAAGTCTGGAATGCGTTGTAGACCCCGATGCCGATCCAGCGGCCGAATTCCCGCATGACTGCCTCGCAGGCCTCATCGCCGGCTGCAAGGCCCCGAGCGACCAAGGGGCCATCGATCGCCGCGCTCTCGAGTGTGGCGAGATCGACGAAACGGGAGCTTTTGCCGGCCGCGAGCTGGCGACGGAAGGTCGAGCGGAGGGCCACCCCCGATGCCTTGGCGATCAGACATCCTCGATTGCCGCAGGGGCAGATATCCTCGCCTTCGGGATCGACAAGAGTGTGCCCGAGCTCCCCCGCCGTTCCCGTCATACCCCGGTAGAGCTTGCCGCCGAGCACGATGCCCGCGCCGATCTGGGTGCTGACCGTCATAAAGACGAAGTCCGAGTAAGCCTTGCCGGCCCCGTAGCGAAACTCGCCGTAGGCCTGGGCGTTGGCGTCGTTGTCGATGGCCACCGGGGCGGAGAAGCTGGACTGGAGTCGCTCGCGGAAGGGATAGCCCTTGAAGCCGGGCAGGTTCGACATGGCGATGATCGAGCCATCGCTCCTTCTGACATGGCCGGCCGTTCCGACGCCGATTCCGATCAAGGAGGTCTCGGTCAGACCCCGGCTTCCGAGGAGGCCTCGCACGAGGCGCCCGATTGTCGCCACAATGTCGTCAGGCCTCAGCCCCACATGGTCGTGGACGGTTTCCTCGGCGAGGAGGGTACCCGACTCCGAGACAAGTCCAACGCTGAGTTTTGTTCCCCCAAGATCCACCCCACAGAGCACTCGTTCCATCGGTACCTCGCCCTTTCCGACGCTCTCGACGGGTCAGCCGGCACGCCGGTCCACAAGCCTTGAAACACCCTACCAGCCTAGCATCTTTTCATATGAAAGTCTAGAAGCGACTATTCGCCATTACTTACGCTTCGTTTCGACAAACTTCGCTTGACAAGCGAAGCACCGCGCCGTAACCTCCACGCAAATGGAGGGTCAGATGCCGAAACAGGGCAAGATCGGAGTTGTCGACGGCGGGGCCAAGGTAGCGGCCGGCCTATTTTGGGCAGATTACGGCTACCTCGCCGCCACGGTCGAGGAACTTGAAGCCGGCGGCGCCGACTGGATCCATATCGAGATGCGTGATGGCGTCTACATGGGCTTCGACGCCCCGCGGGGCGGTATCGATATTCTCGATGGAATCAGACCTCGAACTGCGCTTGAAATCGAGGTCCAACTCCAGATGAATCGCCCGACCTTCGAGCTCTTCAGGCAACTTAAGGAGCTCGGGGCCGACCTCATTACCCTCCCGATCGAAACCACGGGCGAGATGCTGATGCAGCAGGTTCTCTATGTGAAGGAGTTCCTCGGCCTCAAGGTCGGAGTCTGGGCCTGGCAAGGAACGCCCATCGTCGCCTTCGAGCAATACATTCCCTTCGTCGACATCATCGAATACGAGTGCAAGGCACCCTTCTGGAAACCCACGACCGGGGCCGCAAGCCCCCATGTCATGGACCCGATCATGTTTGACAATATCGCGCGTCTCCATGGGCTGATCGCCGCCGCTGGCCGCGAAAGGGTCTGTGACCTTATGGAGGACGGCGGCCTCAATTCGGGCAACGTGGCGGCCTTCATCGAGAGGGGAATGACGGTTGGCGAGTTCTCGTCACCTTTAATGAAGGGTCCAGCTGGGCGCTTCAAACCCGGCGACGGCGGCATCGCCGAGGCGACACGCTCACTTAGGGCCACGATGGACGAGGCAGCAAGGCGCTATCGGGGGCCCGAGGGCCTACGGAAGCTCGGGGCCTAGGGGGTGGCGATGGCGACCCTTGGCATTGGGATGCTCGGCTACGGCTCCATCGGCAAACTTCATGCCCTGGCCTACCGCGCCATCCCTGGCATCTATCCATCCTTGCCGCCTTATGCGATGGCGGCGGTGTGTACAGCCTCCCCGGCCACCGCGGAGGCGGCGCGGCGCGACGGTGGCTTCGCCAAGGCCTATTCCTCGATCGCCGACCTCATCGCCGATCCCGAGGTGGGCCTTGTCGACGTCGTTCTTCCCAACGCGGCGCATAAAGAGGCCATCATCGCGGCCCTCGCGGCCGGCAAGCATGTGTATTGCGAGAAACCCCTTGCCCTCGATGGGGCCGAGGCCCGTGAGATAGCCGCCGCCGCCGCTGCCTCAACGGCCAAGCTGGGCATGACTTTCAACTACCGTTTTGTACCGGCGATCGCCCGCGCGCGAAAACTCGTCGAGGCGGGAGCCCTCGGGGAAATTTACGGCTACCACTGCGAATACCTCCACGGCGGCTACCAGGACGCCTCTCGACCCCTTACGTGGCGAATGAGGAAGGAGAGCTCCGGAGGCGGCGCCATCGTCGATCTCGGATCCCACGCCATCGACCTCGTTCGCTTTCTCCTCGGGGAATTCTCGGAGGTTCTCGCCGAGACGAAGACCTATATCAAGCACCGGCCGGTCTCGAAAGGTTCCACTGAGTTGGGCGAGGTTACCGTGGACGACGCGGCATGGATCCAGGCGCGAATGGTCTCGGGGGCGATAGGCTCGATCATCGTGTCCCGCTTCGCCACCGGCTCGGCCGACGATCTTCGGATCAGGATCGAGGGCTCCAAGGGGGCACTTCGCTTCGATCTGATGGACGCGAACTGGCTCTATTACTACGACGCCACCAGGCCGCCTGCAGATGCCGGCTGGACCAGGCTCGAGACAATTTCGAACTTCGCCGGAACCTCAACGCCGCCAGGCCGTGCCATCCTCGGATGGGATCGCACCCACGCGGAGAATCAGTATCAATTTCTCAAAACCATTCTCGAGGGTGGAAAGCCCAGCCCCGGCCTCGCCGACGGCATTGCCAACCACCTTGTTGTGGACGCTCTGTACGCGTCGGCCAAGGCTAGCATCTGGACGAAGGTAGGCGCCGTTTAGTCCGGATTCGACGGGAGCCGCCTCGCGAGGGGATGGCACCTTTCAGATAGACGGATTACGCTTGAGGTTCCAGTTCGATAGAATTCATTTGACAGCTTCCGGAAATCATACATAATCATGAGCGGTTCCATATGAAGCATTTTTGTGTTTCATATGAAATACTATCAAACGGAGGTGTGCAATGGTTCAAATGAAGAAGATCCTCGCCATCGGGCTAGCGATGACGGTGGTGGGGGCTTTCGGGATCGGAGCCCAAGCAAAGGTGAAGGCTGCTTTCATCGTATCCAACCAGGCCAACGAGTCGCAGGCCTTCTCGGCACGGGAGTTCGTGAAGTACGGACCCAGCTACGGTTTCAACGTCTCCACCTTTGACGCGAAGGGCGACACCCAAGTCGAGTCCGAGATCGTCACCAACTGCATTGCTCAGAATTTCAAGGTCATCTTCCTTAACCCGAACGACATCCACGCGATCGTTCCCGCCCTCATGAAGGCGAAGCAGGCCGGTCTCATCGTCGGCATGTTCTCTTCGTACCTCCAGGGCGCCGACCAAAAGTGGAGCGACTTCGCCGCCTCCAGCGACGATCTCCTTGGCGGTCAGCTCGCTGCCCAGCAGTTCATTAAGCACTTCCCGAACGGGGCCACGATCGTCGAGATCGGCGGCCAGGCCGGCCATAACGCCCAAATCCAGCGCCATGACGGCTTCAACGGCGACAAGGGAATCAAGGGCTCCAACATTAAGGTTCTGGATTTCAAGGCTTGCCAGCAGTGGGCCACCGACCAGGCCCAGGCGATTATGGAAGACGACATCGTCAAGTACGGCAACCAGATCCAGGGCGTTTTCGTCCATTGGGACAATGGCGCGACCGGCGTCATCCAGGCCGCCAAGGCTGCCGGCCTCAAGAACCTCTACATCGTCGGCGTCGATGGCAACAAGGCCGGCTATGTCCAGGTCAAGAGCGGCGACCAGGCCGTCTCCATCGCCCAGGACTTCACCTCCATGGTCAAAACCTCTCTCCAACTCGCCAAGGACAAGCTCGCCGGCAAGACCGTCCCCGCCTTCACGGTGATTCCGCAGATCATCTACGACAAGAACACCGTCAACAACTATCCCACCCCCGAGTGGTGATCGGCGCTCCTTACCGCGTTCATTGAGCAATGGCTCGCCCCTCTTTTGAGGGGGGGGCGAGCCTTTCCACCCCCCATTGAGGAAGCATCATGTCCGCTAGCAGCGATTCCGAACTGATAATCTCGATCCGCGACGTCAGCAAAACCTTCCCCGGGGTCAGGGCCCTCGACAAGGTCTCGATAGACGTCCGCAAGGGCAGCGTTCACGGCATCGTCGGCGAAAACGGGGCCGGCAAGTCGACGCTGATGAAAATTCTCTCCGGCGTCTACCAGAAGGACTCCGGAACCATCGTCTTCGACGGCGAGCAGATCGAGGGCACCACGCCGCAGCAGTCGATGAAGCGGGGCCTTGCGATCATCTACCAGGAGCTCAACCTGGTGAGCACGATGAGCGTGGGCGAAAACATCTTTCTCGGCCGCTTTAAGGAAATGAAGGGGATGCGCGGATCCCACGCTAAGGCCCGCGAGCTCCTCGACAGCATCGACTGCAAGGTAGACACCCACAAGCTTGTCTCGCAGCTCTCCGTCTCCCTCAAGCAAATGGTCGAGATTGCGAAGGCCCTGTCTTTCAAGTCGAAACTGATCATCATGGACGAGCCCTCCTCCAGCCTCACCGCCGAGGAGATGGCCGAGCTCACGAAGATTATCAGGCAGCTCCGCGAGCAGGGAATCTCGATTATCTATATCAGTCACAAGCTCGACGAGATTTTCGAGTTCTGCGACACCGTCACCGTGATGCGGGACGGGCATGCGATCGATACACGGCCTACCTTGGAGTTCACGCGAAACGACATGATCACCAAGATGGTCGGGCGTGCGATCGAGAACGAGTATCCTCCCCGTCCGGCCAAGGTTGGCGGCACCCTCATGGAGGTGCGCTCGATCACCACACGGAAGCTCAAGGATGTCTCCTTCACGCTTCGCGAAGGCGAGATCCTGGGCTTCGTGGGCCTCGTCGGGGCCGGCCGCACCGAGATCGTCCGCGCGGTCTTCGGGGCCGACAAGGCGCGCGGCCACTCGGTCTTCATCGGAGGGAAGAGGGTTCCGATACGCAATCCACGGGACGCCAAACGCGCCGGTTTCGGCCTGATTCCCGAAGACCGGAAACTGCAGGGACTCATCCTTCCCTTCTCGGTCGAGACCAATATCTCCATGGCGAGCATGGACAATTTTTCCCGTTTCGGCTTTATCCGCAGGTCTCTTGAGAAGGGCATCGGCGAGCGCCAGGTGAAGGCCCTCTCGGTGAAGACTCCTTCTGTCAGGGTGCCAGTCGGAAATCTTTCGGGCGGCAACCAGCAGAAGTGCATCGTCGGTCGATGGCTCGAAATAGCTCCCAAGATCTTCATCATGGACGAGCCGACGAAGGGCATCGACGTCGGCGCGAAGTATGAGATCTACCTCCTCATGAAGCGCATCGCGGAGGATGGCGGGGCCATCATCCTCATCTCGTCCGAATTGCCGGAGGTGCTCAACATGAGCAATCGCGTCCTGACGATCTTCGAGGGGCGGATTACCGGAGAGTTTGACCCTGCGGTGACGGCTGTGGACAGAATCATGGCCTCCGCTCTTGGGATGAAGGAGGTGCCGGCATGAGCGGGATCGCAAAGGAGGGCACGCTGAGGTCGGTTGCTGATTTCATGCGGAGTTATCTCCTCGTTGTCCTCATCGCGGCCCTGGTCATCGGGACGGCCATCTTCGAACCCAGGTTCCTATCGGGGATGAACCTGATCAACCTCATGCGACAATTCGGCCCCCTCATCATGGTCGCCCTCGGCATGACCTTCGTGATCATGGGAGGCTTCATCGACCTCTCCGTCGCGGGAATCATCAATCTCGTCGCGGTCGTGACGATCTCCCTCATCCAGATTGTCGGTCAGGTGCCCGCCCTCATTCTTGGCCTTGCGATCGGCGCCGCCTGTGGGGCCCTCAACAGCGCGGTGATCCTGAGTTCGGGAGCCCTGACACAGGCCGAGGCCCTCTTCATGACCTTTGGCATGAGCACCGTCTACTCGGCCCTGGCCCTCCTCTACAGCCACGGCTCCACGATGCACTTCTGGGACATCAACAAGAGCAAGTCGCTTTTCCAGGCCATCGGCGCCGGAAAGGTCGGCCCCGTCTCGATATCCTTCCTGATTTTTCTAGCCCTTTTGGCACTGCTCTGGTTGTTCCAGACCAAGACGACCGAGGGTCGGGCCATTCGGCTGACGGGCGGGAACAAGATCGCTGCGGAACTCGTGGGCATTCGCATCAGGCGCTCCATCGTCGTGATCTACACCCTCTGCGGTCTCATGGCGGGTGTCGGCGCTATCGTGCTTTTCTCCCGCATCACGACGGCAGCGCCGGTGATTGGCGCAGGATTCGAGACCAACGCGATTCTGGCCGTCGTCGTCGGAGGCACAACGCTGAAGGGAGGCAACGGCTCGGTTCTCCGTACGGTGATGGGCGTCCTCCTCATCATCCTGATGTCCAACTGCCTGAACCTGCTGGGGGTCTCGCCCTACCTGCAGGTCGTCGCCAAGGGCGCGATCCTGGTCTTTGCGATCTGGCTCGACAACCGCAAGCAGTAGGAGAAGCACCATGGTTCTGACACTACGTTCCAACCCCCTCGTCGGCATCCTGACCAAGCAGAAGGCCCTGCCCTTCATCCTCGTCATGCTCGTCGGCATGCTCTTTTCGAAGACCCGCTTCTACACTCCCTACAATCTCCTCGACATGCTCAATTCTTCGTCGATCCTCCTCATCCTCGCCTTCGGCGTCACGCTGACCATCGTCGCAGGCGGCTGCGATCTCTCCATCGGCGGCATCCTTGTCGTGTCGGGTATTCTCTCGATCAAGCTCCAGCCAGTGATGGGTATGTGGCCCGCGATCCTCTGCGCCATCGTCTTCGGCCTCCTTATCGGCTTCGTGAACGGCTTTCTCGTCGTCCACCAGAAGACCGAGCCCTTCATCATCACCCTCGGCATGGGTCTCCTTCTCACCGGCGTCGCCCAGCAGCTGACGGACGCCCATCCCCTGCCCTCGCAAATATCCGACTTCATGATGATCAGCAACGGCACCTTCTACGGCCTTCCCAACCTTGTCATTATCACTCTTGTCCTTTTCCTCCTCTCCGCCTGGCTCATGCGCTACACGCAGTTCGGGCGCAACCTCTACGCCATCGGCGGCGACTACGAGGTGGCGCGCTACTCAGGCATCAACGTCATCCGGACCAAGTGGCTGGCCTTCGTGCTTTCGGGCGGTACGGCAGCCTTCGCGGGCTTCCTCCTTTCCTCGAAACTCAACACGGGCTCGGCCATCTATGGCGACCTCACCGCCCTGGTCGTCAA
This sequence comes from bacterium, assembly GCA_021782015.1. Classification (GTDB taxonomy): domain Bacteria; phylum Spirochaetota; class Spirochaetia; order Treponematales; family Rectinemataceae; genus CAIJMU01. The sequence goes on from JAJXVS010000031.1 coordinate 17,100, forward strand.
CTGCGGCGTCGTCGTGGGGGGCACCTCCTTCGCGGGCGGCATAGGCGGCATCCCCCAGTCAGCCCTCGGACTCCTGGCCTTCGGCATGCTCGACAACGTGATGAACATGCTGGACATCACCTCCTACATTCAAATCCTGCTCAAGGGCGCGGTAATCGTCGCCATCATCTGGCTCGACTCATTCGCCCAAAAGAGGAAGCGGGAGGCCATATGAGGCCAGCCCGCCGCCGGTCGGCATCGTGGTAAAGGAATTCGTCGAGAGGGCAAAACGCGGAGAGAGCGTCTACATTACGGAGCTCCACGCCGCCTTCGTTTCTCTTCCCGTCGGGGAGAGGGAGCGCCTCGCCCTCCTGCTCGAAACGCTTGACGGGAAGGGGCTTCGCCGCTTCGACCTGAGCCTTCCACGCTTGGAGGGCCTGCAGGCCGATGAGGTGGCTTTTATCGAAAGCTACCTTTCCGCTGAGCTCTACAACATTCTTTCGGCCCTCGGTGGCCGGCGGCTGACAGTCTGCCGCGCGGCCGGAAGGCCCCTCCTCGATGCCTTGTTAGCGCGCCTCCCTGCCGCATTCGGCATCGGCCAGCCGAGGGCAGAACGGCGGGGCTACGCGCGGGCGATCAACGTAATCGATCGCATGCTGGGCGCTATGGCGCCGGGTAGCCCGCCTTTTTCCATCGCTGTGGGCGACCTTGAGGCTGTGCCAAGGGCCATCGTGCCCGAGCGCAGAAAGGTCGACACTCTCGCCTTCTTCAGGGGAAAGACCCTGGGGCTCGAGGGTAGGGCCTTTGCTGGAATCGATGTCGGCGGAACCGACATCAAAGCCGTCCTCGTCGACGATGGCCGAATCGTGGACTTCAAAGAGTACGACTGGTTCCCGGCCAATTTTCAACGTTCGAAGCAACTGGTCGAACCAGTCCTCCTCATTGTGGAGCTCCTCCGTGCCCGGCTCTGGGTTGAATGCCTGCCCCCTGGCGAGCTCCGGGCGAAGCTTGGGCGAATCGCCGCGCGGGGCCTGGACCGGCGGGCCGGCGAGGTGGAGATGCGCGCTGCCATCGATGAGCTCAACCGAGCCGGCCTCGACCTGGATCTCCGCTTCGATGCGATCGGCCTCTGCTTTCCTGACGTTGTGGTCAAAGACAAGATCGTTGGCGGCGAGGTCTACAAGACCCGGGGTATCCGGAACAATCCCACGATAGACTACGAAAGTGATTTTGCAGAACTCACCCACCTCGACCTTCGCCTGCGGGAGTGGCTGGGTCCCGGGGGGAAGGTTCGCATCGTCAACGACGGTCCGATGGCCTCCTTCACCGCGGCAGTGGAAATGGCCGCTTCGCCTGAGGCCGAGACCCTGTCGCACGGAGTTTTTGCCCACACTCTTGGCACAGAACTCGGCACAGGCTGGATCGACGAGGATGGAACGATCCCGGATATTCCTCTCGAGGTCTATAATTTTGTGATCGACCTGGGGTCCTGGCCGGAGCGTGCCCACGAAGCCGATGACCTGCGCAGCCTCAACAACTTCAATACCGGCATCGCAGGCACCCTGCAGAAATACTCAAGCCAAAGCGGCGTGTTCCGCCTCGCCCTCAAGTACTTCCCCGGGGAGCGGCCCGACCTTTTCCGGGAACTCATCGAAAAGGGCTTTGTTGAGCGGAGGACAAGAGGCGGAACGGAAGGCTTCTATGTCCCGACCGAGCCCGTCGACTTGCGAAAGCCCTTCCTAGAACATATGATGGCCCTACTTGGCCGTGAGGGCGACGAGACCAATCGAAAAATCTGGCGGGAACTCGGCGAGTCGCTCGGAGTCACACTCCTCGAAACCAGACGTATCCTCGAACCGGCCACCGATGAGCGATTTCTCTTTGGCAGGTTAGTGAAGGATCGTGGCTGTTTCGACCTCATGGTGGAAGGCGCGCGAAGAATTGTGCCCAATGCGTCCTTCGCAGTCGCCGGTACGGGAATGGCGAATACACCCCTCATGCGGCAGCTCGAGGCGAATCCCGACTATACGGTTGCCCAGTTCGCCCAAGCGATCGGCGCTGTCTATTTCGCCAATGGCTAAGGGCCGGTACGCCGCCCGCCTGGCGCGAGGCAGTGTTGGGGATTCCGATTGTCGGGAAAACGGAGCGCATCGTGACAAAACGAATCGACAGGATCCTCAAAGCCTTGGCCGAGGACGGGCATGCGACCGTGCTCGAGCTCGCATCCCTTCTCGAGGTCTCGCCAGCCACCATCCGCCAGGACCTCACCGTTCTTGAGAGCGAAGGTCTCCTGAGACGGGTTCACGGTGGAGCCGAACTGACGGAGATGGAAGACCTTTCCCACCGGATGGCCTTCAACTACCAAGAGAAACTTCGAATAGCGAAAAAAGCGGCAGAGCACGTGAAGGATGGCGACACCATACTCGTGCAATCCGGCTCCATCAACGCTCTATTCGTCAAGGAACTCGCGAGCGTGAAGGGCCTGACCGTGATCACCGCAAACGCATTCATCGCGCGGGCGATAGATCAGACCAAGGGCTGCGCGGTGATCCTCATCGGCGGGATCTTCCAGAAGGACGCCGAGAGCCTGGTCGGCAATCTCGCGAAACTCTGCGTCGCCAATCTCAACTTCAACAAGGTCTTCATCGGCATTGACGGATTCACCTTCGAGACTGGCTTCACCGGTCGCGAGATGATGCGGGCCGAACTCGTGCAGGATATCGTCGCCAAGGGTCAGGAGATCTTCATCCTCACTGATTCGACCAAGTTCGGCAAGATCGCTATCTCGAAGTACTGCGACCTCGAAGAGGTGGACTGGGTCATCACCGACGACCAGCTGCCCGATGACTACCGTCGGGGCATAGAGGGGAAGACACGTCTCGTCGTCGTGTAGCCGCAGCCTCGACGAGCCGCTTTTCTTTCTGAGGAGTCCCGCCCACAAGTCCAGTCCAGTCTCGTTCCATCCCGTCTCCGATCCATGACATGATTTGCCGCACCTTTCCGCAACTTCTCCCTAGTGATTGGTGTCCATTTGCCGCGATCTCCGTATCGCCGGCCGCGGCGCCGAGAGGTCGGCCGCAGTCCGAGATCAGGGTAGTATGGCCGCCCCGGGCGGTCGTTACGGCAAGGGGAACCATGTCTGTCTCACTTCGTTCCGTCGGTGTTGGCATACCCGCACGCCGAGTCACCAATGAAGAACTGGCATTGCGGGTCGATACGACCGACGAGTGGATACGCTCGCATACGGGAATCGGATCGCGGCATTATGCCGCCGACGGCGAATTGACGAGCGATTTGGCGGCGACCGCGGCTCGGGAAGCCCTCGCAAGGGCCGGCATCGAGGCCAAGGACATCGATTATCTCGTTCTGGCCACCGCCACGCCCGATTACTTCGGTTTCCCTTCGACAGCATGTATTGTGCAGGACAAGATTGGCGCCCTCGGATGTCCGGCCCTCGACCTGACGGCCGGTTGCACCGGCTTCATTTACGGCCTCGATGTGGCTCGGGGCCTTCTCGAAGTGAACAAGGGGAAATATGCCCTGGTCATCGGAGCCGAAACCCTTTCACGCGTTATCAACTGGGAGGATCGGGGAACCAATGTTCTCCTCGGCGATGGGGCGGGGGCCGTCGTTCTCGAACGCGGCGATGGGGCCTTCGGGATCGAGTGCGCAAAGCTCCGGGCCGATGGAGCCGGTGCCCCCAGCCTTAAGTTGGTGCAGGCCGAGCGGGCGAAGACCTTTGAAAGGGCGGCGCCGATGGTGCCCTATTTGGCGATGGATGGCCGCAACGTCTACAATTTCGCGGTGGCCGAGATCAATCAATTGGTTGAAGATTTGCTTCGGGAGACAGGCTACGCGATAGAAGATTTCACCTGGATCGTGCCGCATCAGGCCAACGCCCGCATAATTAGGGCGGCGGCGAAGCGCTTGGCCCTTCCCGAGGCCCGTTTTTACATGAACATAGAAGAATACGCCAATACGTCTTCGGCGAGCATCCCGATTGCCTTGCATGAGATGGAGGGAAAGGGCCTCCTC
>JAJXVS010000303.1 GCA_021782015.1 bacterium
GCGGCGGGGGGCGGCGGCAGGCGGCGGCCCCGGCCCGCGGTAGGCAGCAGCTCCGGCTCGCGGCAAGCGGCGGCAGGCGGAGGCCCCGGCCCGCGGTAGGCCGCGGCGATTGCGGCTGGGTCGCATTAGGGCGATCCTGGCGCTATACTATGGTGAAGTCGGTCGCGGACGGCCCCAAAGACTCTTCGACGCGCCATTACGAGGACAATATGAAAAGTAGTACACGCACGATAATCAGCAGAATTGGCGGCATCATCCTGGTCGGCATTTCGGCCTTCCTCACTTCCTGCGCCACGGTGCCGTCCTATCCGCCGGATATCGGCAAGCCCGGAGGGGCCGAGGCAGGGGCCCTTCCGCCTGGGATGGGCACTCTGGTCCTGGGCCGCCCTTCGATGATCGCGGGGGGAGCGAGCCGAATCAATATTGGCCTGGATGGGGTTGAGATCGCCTCGCTCCCCGCCAGGAGCTATTCGAGCCTCCTCGTGGAGGCCGGGAGCTACAAGGCGAGGATCGAAATGGAAATCGGCGGCCGTACCATCTTCTCCTCGAGCAGGAATATTCAGATCGACGAGGGCAGGACGCTCTTCCTGGAATGCGACTTCGCACCGGCCAATCTCCTCGACAAGGCGATTACCTGCCAGCCCGTGCCGAGACTCGACTATCGCGCCCTCCACCGAACCTATGCCTTCTATGCGGGTTACTACCGCGACGGGGGAACGATAGCCCTCGGCGACAGCGTGACGGCGCCGGGGAGCCGCCCGCCCGGAGCCGAGCCGAAGGTCAGGACTGGCGATCTCGGCGCGGCGGCGACGCAAACAGGCGCGGGCACGGCCAATGCAGGGGTGGATGTCGCGGCCCCGGACAATGCAGCGGGCGCGACCGGTGCCCAGGCCAACGCAGCGGGCGCGGCCGACGACGCGATTCCCCTCGACTTCGAGTTGCGTTCGGGGACGAGTGCCTTCGCCGCGAACGCCATCGCGATCGTCATAGGTAACAGGAATTATCGAAGGGGCGTCGATCCCGTTCTCTTCGCCCAGAACGACGCGGCGGCTTTCCGGAAGACGCTCGAAACCGATTTTGGCATGGCGCCGAAGGACATTTGGTACTTTCCCGACGCGAGTCTCGCGGACCTGATCGGGCTCTTCGGGGGCGACGGCGACGTGCGGAAATCCCGGCTCTTCAGGAGCGCCTCGCTCCGTGATTCGCCCCCCGACCTCATCGTCTACTATTCCGGGCATGGCGCTCCGGCCACGAGCGGGCAGACGAGGGGCGAGGGCTACCTCGTTCCGATCGATGCCGATCCCGCGGCGATCCAGAACACCGGCTACGGCATCGATACCCTCCTCGGGAACATCGCTGCCATGAAGGACTCTGGCGTTATCGCAAGGGCCTGGGTCGCCATCGACGCCTGTTTCAGCGGACAAGAGGGAGACGGCAGCTATCTTGTGAAAAACGTCTCCGGACTCACCGTCGTTCCAACCCCTCCCGGCGCTCCCCCGAAGGGCACAGTCCTGATGCTGGCCGCTTCTGGCCTGGAGTACGCATCCTGGTACCCCGAGCGCGGCCACGGACTTTTCACGTATTTCCTCATCAAGGGATTGAACGGCGGGGCCGACTTCAACGGCGACGGGAAGGTGAGCGTCGACGAGATAGCCCGGTACCTCCGCCTCTGGGTGCCCCGCTACGCGAATGGGCTCAACGCCCAGGATCAGATGCCCCAGGTTCTGGGCGGCGATGGAACGCAGAACCTGGTAGAGTTCGCGAAGTAGGCTCGCCGGCGCTTTGGCCGCCAGCGCTTTGGCCGCCAGCGCCCTATTTCAGGACGCCCAGGTTCTTCCCCACCTTTTTGAAGGCGGCGATCGCCCGATCGATATCGTCGGCGGTATGGCCGGCGGAGACCTGCACGCGGATGCGCGCCTTGCCCCGCGGCACCACCGGGAAACTGAAGCCGATCACGTAGATGCCCTCCTCGAGGAGGGCGTCGGCAAAGCGGTGCGCGAGCTTCTCGTCGTAGAGCATCACCGGAACGATGGGATGGACTCCGGGCCTGATCTCGAAGCCGGCCTTGGTCATGCCCTCGCGGAAACGCTTCGTGTTGTCTTCGAGGCGGTCGCGGAGTTCGGTGGACATGGTGAGCATCTCGAGGCAGCGGATGGTGCCGCCGACGATCGAGGGCGCGAGGGTGTTGGAAAAAAGGTAGGGCCTGGCCTTCTGCCGCATGTACTCGACGATTTCCTTGCGCGCGGCGATGCAGCCGCCGGAGGCCCCACCGAGGGCCTTGCCGAAGGTCGTCGTAATTATGTCGATTCGGCCGCCGACCCCGCAGTGTTCCCAGGTGCCGCGGCCGGTCTTGCCCATGAAGCCGGTGGCGTGCGAATCGTCGACCATGACGAGGGCGTCGTATTTTTCGGCGAGGTCGCAGATCTCGGAGAGCTTGGCGATGTCGCCGTCCATGGAGAAGACGCCATCGGTGGCGATCATGCGCCGCTTGAGGTGGGCCGTCTCCTTGAGGCAGCGCTCGAGGCCCTTGGCGGCCTTGCCGGTGTCGGGGTCGGTCTCCTCGACGTCGCGCATGTCCCCGTGCTTGTAGATCCATCGCTGGGCCTTGCAGAGGCGGATGCCGTCGATGATGGAGGCGTGATTGAGGCTGTCGGTGATGATGGCCGAGTCCTCGTCGAGGAGGGGCTCGAAGACGGCGCCGTTGGCGTCGAAGCAGGAGGAGAAGAGGATGGCGTCTTCCATGCCGAGGAAGTCGGCCGTCATGCGTTCCAGGCGCTTGTGGTCGTCCTGGGTGCCGCAGATGAAGCGCACGGAGGCGAGGCCGTAGCCGTGGGTCTCGAGGCCGCGGACGGCCGCCGCGCGGATGGAGGGATTGTTGGCGAGGCCAAGATAGTTGTTGGCGCAAAAATTGAGGACGAGGGCGCCTTCCTGTCCCCCCTTGCCCTGTTGGGTCGCGCGTATCATCGAGCCCTGCGGGGTCGAGATTACGCGTTCATCCTTATACGTTCCCTCGGCCCTGATGGCCGCGAGCTTCGATTCCAAATCCGCCTTCAGATTGCCATACATCGAAATCCTCACATTCGCCGCGACGCCTGGGCGATCAACGCGGCACCCGAAGCCTAGCATCGCTTTCCGGAATCGTGCAAGAAAGAGAGAAAGGCCGGATGTTATTTCCCGTTGGAAATCCCAGGAAAAGCAGTGTAGGCTGGCGGGGCGCGAATCGCGCAATGGAGTGCAAACTTGAAAGTCGTTTCAGGCGGATCGGAAGCGGAAAACCGCGGCTTTCTGGCGGTGGCCGTGGTTCTTGTCGTCATTCTGGCGGCGCTCTTGATCTCCCCCGGGCTGGGGCGGCCGATCATGGGCCTGGGCCTCGTCGTTGCCCTCTTCCTCGCGGTGAGGCTCCTTCCGAGGAGCTCGAAGGCCGTGGCGGCTGAGGCCGCGCCCAAGAGGGTCGGGGCTGCGGCGCGCGAAGCCGAGGTGCTCGAACTCCTTCGCAGGAGCAGGGACCATCAGGAAGAACTCGCGGGCCAGGTCCTGGGCACGATCAGACTCGCCGGCCAGATCACCGAGATACTCGCTGAAAGCATGGGCTCCGTCGATTCCTTCAAGAAGGAGTTCGGAGAAGGCAACAGCTCCCTCCAATCCATGCGCAACCTGGTGGACCGTTTCGAGGCCCAGGTCGCCCAGCTCACGCAAGTGTCACAGCAATCGGCCGCCGCCTCGGAGGAGATGGCCGCCTCCATCGAACGCATGAGTTCGGAGTCGGGGGCCCGCTACGAGGAGATCAAGGATCTCGCCTCCCTTTCGCGCGACGGGCAGACCGAGATGCTGACGAGTCTCGACATCATCAAAAAGGTCGTCACCTCGGTGGATTCCCTCAACGGCTTCATCGCCTCGATCAACGACATCGCCGACCGGACCTCCCTCCTCGCGATGAACGCGGCCATCCAGGCGGCCCACGCCGGCGAGGCCGGCAGGGGCTTCGCGGTCGTGGCCGGCGAGGTGCGCAAGCTCGCGGCCTCCTCGGCGGAGAGCGCCCAGGCCATCTCTTCGAGGCTGGCCGACCTGATAAAGAACATCAAAAAAGCCGAGGAAACCTCGGTCAACAGCGCGAGCATCTTCGCAACCTTTGAGGAGCGGGTGCGGCACGCCACCGATTCCTTCCTCGAAATCCGCAACGGCGCGGGCGAACTCGCGATGGCGGGCCGGGAGATACGGGAACTCGTCGCCTCAACCAAGGAATCCAGCGACAAGATCAAGGTCGCGAGCGACGAGGTGACGAGCGAGGTGCGATCGCTGGAGGGTCGCTTCGGCCATCTTCAGAAGGAAGCCGACCGGATCGTCACCGAGCTCGAGCGCGTCCACGAAAGCGCCGGCGAAATCAACCTCAATTCCCTCACGACGGCGCAAAGCGACATCAAGCCAGCCCGC
>JAJXVS010000304.1 GCA_021782015.1 bacterium
GCTCCGCCGAAAAGGTCGCGCCTGCCAGGGCCGCTTCCTCGCGGGCCATCGCGACGAACTCTTCGAAAAGCGGACCGAGGGCTTGCCGCTCGAGACGGAGCCGCCATTCGCCTCCCTCCATTTTCGCGAGGTCGATGAGGCCCTCGATGCGCTCCTCCAAGAGCTGGGTCTTGTCCTTCATGATGGCGACATAGCGCCGCAGCGTGTCGGGATCGGCGGCCAGCCCGTCTTCGACGGCTTCGAGATAGCCGCCTATGGAGGTGAGGGGGGTCCTGAGATCATGCGATACCGAGGCGAGGAAACGGGCGCGCCGCGCGTTGTTCTCGCGGATGGAGGTCCGCATTTTTTCCATCGCTTGGGCGAGGGCCGCAATTTCCCGGGCACCCCGGGCCCGCACCGGCGTCTCAAGGTCACCCGAGGCGATGGCGATGGCGGCCTTTTCGAGGCGCCCCATTTCGGAGGCGAGGACGGCCGCGACGGAGATGCCCACGAGGAAGGCGATCAGGGCGAAGACGGAGAGGCCGGTAAGCCGGAGAAGGGGTGCCGTCTGCCCCGCGAGGGAACGGGCGGCGTCACTCGGCAGTATGGCGAACCAGCTCCCCGCGTCCACCTTGCGGATTTCGACGCGGTCGACGATGAAGGTCGTTTTCGGCACGAGGCTGTTGGCGAAGGCGGCGATGTCGAGGAGCGAAGGTTCCGAGGCCGGCGCGATGGAAGGAATGGTGGAAAATACGACCCGCCCCCCCTTGTCCTCTATGACGAGATCGAGCCAGGCGGGCGATGCGTAGCCTGCCCGCACGACGAGGTTCCCCTTCGAATCGAGGGCGACGGCCTTCGCCACCTCCTCGGTCGCGACAACCATGCGCATGATGGGGCCTTCGGCGATGTGGCCGTGGGTGAGGGTGAAGATCGCGGAAACAAGGACGCCGGGCAAAAAGGCCGATCCGAGGGCAACGAAAATGAGGATCTTGCTGAGGCTGAGCTGCCTGAGGCCCGGCAGCCGCGCTCGGGGCGAACAAGGCGAGCCTCCATCGCGCAACCTCTTCACGGTCGCCTATCCTCGCCGACAAAGCGATAGCCGGCGCCCGGCACGGTCTGGACCCAGCGCGGCGAGGAGGCATCGTCCTCGATCTTGCGCCTGAGGCGTTGCACATGGACGGCTATCGTGGAAAGGTCGCCGTGTTCGAGACCCCATACCTCGCGGTGGAGTTCCGCTGCGCCGAAACTCCTGCCCGCGTGAAGTACCAAATAGGAGAGAAGGCCGAATTCCCTTCGGCTCAGCGCGATGCGCTGTCCATCCCGCGAAAGGATGCCCGCGCCGGGGTCGAGGACGAAGGGGCCGAAGGCGAGGGTCGGAGGGCTCCCTGCGTCGCGGGATTCGCCATCGCGGAAGCGCGATTCGTACTCGACGCGGCGGAGGAGGGCCGCGACGCGGGCCGCGAGGACCCGGGGAGAAAAGGGCTTGGTGATGAAGTCGTCGGCACCGAGGCCCAGGCCTTCAAGCTTGTCCTCGTCGGATTCGCGGGCCGATACGATGATGACGGGCGCGAGGCAGGCCCCGCGAAAGGCCCGGAGAAATTCCAGCCCGTCCATGCCGGGGAGTCCGAGGTCGAGGAGGACAAGGTCGGGGAGTTCATCCATCGTGGCGAGGGCGGCCTCGGCCGAGGCGGCGTGGACGACGCGGTGACCGTCGCGGCTGAGATAGGCGACGATGAGTTCGGCTATGGCCAGATCGTCTTCAACGAGGAGGACGAGTCGGCCTTCCACTGCTTCCGGCATTCCTGAAATGCGAGTATAGCGACGAAGTGCCGCGATGTGCCGGATGGAGGCATTAATTCCGCATGAATTGGCCATGCCGGCGGCCCCATGGAGTTGAATAGGGATCGGGACATTCGCTATTTTTCCACACAGCGCGTTGCCGGGCGGGCAAATGCGGCCGAAGGCGCGGGATGCGGCCATGGGCACGCATTGTGTCGCAGCCCCCTGGGGTCCCCGGCAAAACACGCGCTGGCAAGGAGTCCACATGACCATCGTCGAATTGCGTGACGTCCGGAAAGTCTATCCCCTCGGGAAGGTCGAGGTCGAGGCGGTGAAGGGCGTTTCCTTCGGTCTCGAAAAGGGCGATTTCGTCTCCATCGCAGGCCCCTCGGGATCGGGCAAGACCACGATCCTCAACATGATCGGCTGTGTCGATCGTCCCAGTGCGGGCAGTGTCGTCATCAACGGCCACGCGACCAAGGATCTCAAGGACAAGGATCTCACCACCCTCAGGCACGAGACCCTCGGTTTCATTTTCCAGTCCTTCAATCTCATCCCCGTGCTCAACGTGCGCGAAAACATCGAATTTCCCCTCCTCCTCGGCCGAGAGCGCGTGCCGAAAAAGGACAAGGCCCAATGGATCGACTACCTCATCGAGGAGGTGGGCCTGTCGCAATGGAGGGACCACAAGCCCAACGAGCTTTCCGGCGGGCAAAGGCAGCGCGTGGCCATAGCCCGGGCCCTCGTCACCAAGCCGGAGATCGTCCTCGCCGACGAACCCACGGCCAACCTCGACTCGAGCACGGGCGAACAGATCCTCGCACTTATGAAGAAGATCAACCGCGAGATGGAGACAACCTTCATCTTCTCGACCCATGACGCGAAGATCGTCGGCCTCGCCGACCACGTCATCAGGCTCCGCGACGGCCTCGTCATCGAGAACGTACGCAATGGCAAGAACATGGGCGAGGCCGTCGGCGACCTTATGGAAAATTCGGTGGCCGAAAATTCGGCCATGATGGGGTCGAAGGCCCCCTCGCCGGCGGACGCACCGAAGGCGGGGAGCTAAAGCCATGCCGGTACTTTTGCGGATAGCCTTCCGCAACCTTCTCGAGCACAAGGCGAAGAGCCTGATAATCGGCATCCTTCTTGCGCTCGGCGTCGTCATCCTCGTGGTGGGCAACTCCTTCATGGACACGGCGGCCAAGGGCGTCAAAGACACCTTCATCTCCAACTACACCGGCAATATCTTCATTTCGGGCAAGGCCAAGTCGCCGATCAGCCTCTTCGGCATCCAGTCGGTGGGTCAAATGGATTCGACCCCCGTCATTCCCGACTACAACAAGGTCCTCGCGAAACTGGAATCGGAAAACGGCGTGAAGCTCTCCACCGGTCAGGTGACCGGCTATGCCCTGTTTTCGCCCAAGAACAGCGACAACCAGGGTTTCGCCATGCTCTTCGGCATCGATCCGGCCAGCTATTTCAAAACCTTCGACGGCTTCACCGTCCTCGAAGGCAGGCTCCTCGAGCCCGGCGAAGACGGTATCATGATGACGCGCACCTACCTCGACCGCATGAAGAAGGACCAGGGCTGGGAGCCGAAACTGGGCGATACCCTCCTTCTAACCGGCATGAGCAAGGTCGGCTTCAAGATTCGTTCCGTCACCCTCGTCGGCATAGTCCGCACCAAGAACGACTCGGACGCGACGAGCTTCATCTCCTGGGTCAACGTCGACACGGCCCGCATCCTCCAGGGCTACACCCTCGGCAACGACGAGGAGACGCCGGTCACCGCGGATCAGAAGGCCCTCCTTTCGGCCTCGAACGAGGACGCCCTCTTCGGGGCGCCGACCGTCATCGAGAAATCGACGACCACGACCGCCTCGGCCGCGGCCGTTTCGAAGACGCCGGCCGCCCCCCGGCCCAAGAGCGTCGTCGACCAAGGCGCCTGGAACTTCATCATCGCCCGCACCGACACCGAGGTCGCCGCAGCGAAGGCCATCGCCGACATGAACGCCTACTTCACCAAGGAGGGCATCGACGCCCAGGCGGCCGACTGGAAGGTCGCCGCCGGACCCTTCGCCCAGAGTATCGACGTCATCCGCATCGTGTTCAATATCGCCATCATCATAGTGGCCATCGTCGCGGTCATCATAATGATGAACACCCTCGTCATCTCCGTCATCGAGCGCACCGGCGAAATCGGCACGATGCGGGCCCTCGGGGCCCCGAAGGCCTTCGTCCGCAAGATGTTCCTCACCGAGACGCTGGCGATCGCCGTGGTCTTCGGCCTGGTCGGCCTCCTCCTCTCCTTCGGAGTGATCGCGGCCATCCAGGCCGCCCACATCCAGGCCGGCAACGGCTTCCTCGAAATTCTCTTCGCCGGAAAGGTGCTCAATCTCGCGGTAAATCCCGGCTCCGTGGTGATGAGCCTCGTCCTCGTCACCCTGGTCGCGGTCATCGCGCACCTCTATCCCGTGTCGCTCGCCCTCAAGGTCGAGCCCGTCCGCGCGATGCAGACGGAATAGGCGGAAAGCATGGACATACTCAAGCTCGCGCTTCGCAATCTATTGCGCCAGAAGAAGAGGACCATCCTCCTCGGGAGCGCCATCGCCTTCGGCATCATGATAGTCACAATTATCAACGGTTTTGCCGGGGCCTT
>JAJXVS010000305.1 GCA_021782015.1 bacterium
CGCATGAAGGAAAGGCTACGCGTCGGGGCCATCGCCGCCGTTGGCGGCTCTGGCTTCGACTGAGATTGACGGGAAACCGGCAAAATCTCGTCGGCGAAAACCGGCAAAATCAAATCGGCGTTGACACCTGACTCCAAGACCGAGATTAAGTTGCCCGATGTCGGTGATCCGCCTCGGTACATCTGGCGCATTCCCAGGTGAGTGCTCCGGGGATGTAACCTTCGTTCCGTAACGGCGGTACCAAAGTTACGCTCACATGGTAGGGCATGGCGGAAAACCTGCGTCGAACTCAGGGAAATTGCGACATCAGCGATTTGGCACAGAAATTGCTAACATTTATTAACCGTGATGCCGCCAGGAGCCCATATGCCCCCTGGCCTTCCACTCAAATGAGGAGCAGGTCTTTCTCAAACGGTCACATATAGGGTCACCCAAAATTCTAAATTATCCGAGGAGCACATGATGAAAAAGTCCCTTGCCGCCATCTTTAGTGTAATTGTCATGGTATTGGCTTCGTGCTACCAGGCCCAGGGGCCGAGCACGAGCAATCCGGCGGTGACGACGCCGACGACGGCAGCCCCGACCTTCACCCCCGCCGGCGGAACCTACGGCGCCGACCAGAGCGTCACGATCGGCACGACGACGGCCAACGCGACGATTTATTATACAACCGATGGAATGACACCGACGACAGATTCGACCAAGTACGCAGGCGCGATTAGCATGGCTGGAAATGGCACGAAACAAACCATCAAGGCGATGGCTATCGCATCGGGCTACACTCTTTCGTCGGTCGCGACCTCCGCATACAACATAAGCTATCCAGTGGCCGCAGCTCCGAAAATCACCCCGTCCGGTGGAACGTATGGCGCGGATCAGAGCGTCACCATCGCCACGACCACAGGCACCGCGACCATCTATTATACGACCGATGGGACGACGCCGACGACAGGCTCCACGAAGTACGCCGGCGCGATCAGCGTCGCAGGAAACGGCACCAAAGAAACCATCATGGCGATCGCAGCGGCATCAGGCTATGCTTCATCTCAAATGGTGAGCGCGTCGTACATTATCAACTACCCCAATACAGTGGGCATGGCGGCGCTATCGCCGGACGGAATGATTGTCACCGTTAATTCCGTGACTGTCATCAAGAAAACCGGCAGTTATCAGTACACTGTCGGATATACGATCAAGAACAACACCACGGACAAGCAGATTAACGAAGGGACCTTCGCTCTCAAGAACGCAAGCACGGGCGCCTCGCTTGGGCAATACGGCTTCTTCGGAACTCTCTTTCCCAGCGATACGAAGACTCGTTCGTATACCTTCGAAGATTTGCTGGCGAATACTTACGACACCCTTGAATACCAGTATGATTTCTTTGGGTCTCATTCCGATGATCCAATCTGGGCTGTGGTGTACCCGTAGAAATATCTCAGCTTCGTAGTGACAAAGGGGCTCGCCATACTTCCCTCTATATGGCCTGCTACGAGTTCACATCACGGGATATCGCCGCCGCAATCGAAGCCGCGGCTCATCGTGGCGTCAAGGTCCGCATCGTCGCGGACTTCAAGGCATCGAGGCAGAAATACTCCGAGATCCCGGTCCTCAAAGCGGCAGGCATTCCCATTCGGCTCGACGAGCACTACTCGATCATGCACAACAAGTTCATCATTATCGACGGATCCTCGATCGAGACCGGTTCCTTCAACTACAGCATGGCCGCCATCAAGCACAACGCAGAAAACGCCCTCGTCCTATGGCACGTCCCTGCTCTCGCCGCTAAATACACAACCGAATTCGATCGGCTCTGGGCGGAATCTCTTTCGCCGCGTTCTTAGCCCAGAGCCTGTCCCAAGAACCCGCTCTTTTGAGCACTTGCACTTAGGAAAGAAGCATAACTATCATTATACTATTTATGATACAATGGACGTCCACGATGGGCTGGCCGATTCCAGGATATCGGTGCGATCGCATGCAGGGTTTTCTCTTCCTGAAAGCGACGCCGATCGATGCTCTCGAAGCGGGCCTGTCCCGAATCCTCGTCCGCAAAGCCGGCGAGGCGAAGATATCGCCCCGCCTCGCAATCCCTACTTCAGCATTTCCATTCCGCCGAAGTCCCGATAGAGACTGAGCTGGTCGAAGACGAATCCGTACTCGGTGGAACCGGCCGGTTTGTCGATCGAGGCGCCCGAGACGAAGGTTTCGGCGAGGATCTTGCCGAGGCCCGGGCCGAGCATAAAGCCCTGGCCGCACATGCCGACGGCCTGGAGGAAATTGCCGGCCTCGCGGGGGTAGCCGACCACGGGAAAGCCGTCGGGGGTCATCGGGTAGAGTCCGCGCCAGGTGCGGCGCACCTTCAGGTTTCGGAGGCGCGGGTAGAGTTCGATCATGCGCTTGAGCACGAGGGGGAGGAAGGTCGAGGTGGAGTCGCAGTCCTTGCCCCAGAGCTGGGGCTTGGGAGTGATGCAGAAGACCACCTGACCGGTCATCGCCTGGTAAAAGTAATAATTGCCCGATTCTCCGTCGGGACGGATGTCGACGAGCATGGGCTCCATGAAGCGGGCCACCGGTTCGGTGACCCCGCCCTCGTGCGAGTCGGGCCTTACGGGGACGGAAAAGCCGGCGAGGCCGGAGATTTCCGCGGCGTCGGCCCCGGCGGCGTTGACGAAGAGGTCGGCCGCGTAGTCGCCGAGGTTGGTGAGGAGGCGGGCCACGCGTCCGCCGGCGATCTCGATGCCCGTCACCTTTTCGCGAAAGCGGAACTCGACGCCGGCTTCCATCGCGAGCCGGTGGAAGGCCGTCGAGGTCATGAGGGGCGAGGCGTAGCCGTCGCCGGGGCTGTAGGTTCCCCCGCGGAGGCCCTCGGTCTTGACGCCGGGGGCGAGTTTTGAAACGCCCTCGGGGGAGACCCAGTCTATATCGAGACCGGCGGCCTTTTGTTTCGCCAAAAGTTCGCGGAAGGATTTTTCCCGCTCCTCGTCGTAGGCGACGAAGAGGTAGCCGCCCGAGTGCCATTCCACGTCATGGCCTGTTTCCTCGCGCATTTTAGATACAATTGCTATCGATTCCTTCGCAATGCGTATTTTCGCGGCGTCGGAATGGGTGGCGCGCAGGCCTCCGATGGCAGCGCGGTTCTGGCCGCGGCCCCAGGAGGCCTCGCGGTCGAGGACGCAGACCTTGAGTCCCTTTTTGGCGCAATAATAGGAAAGAGGCACGCCGACGGAACCAGCACCAATTATGACTATATCGTAGTGTTTCACGGCTCGCCCCTCCATGCGTGGCCCTCATCGGCCGGTTTTTCGCGCCCCTCGTTGACGAGGTCTCCCATCGCCACCTCCATGTTGAGGGGCCTCTGGCTGCCCTTTTCGATGGCCTGCGGGTCGAGTCCCGCCTTGCGGAAGACCGAGGGAAGGATGGCCGAGCAGGTCTTCGAGCCGCAGCTTCCCATGCCGACGCGGATGCTCTTGAGCTGGTTGATGTCGCGCACCTCGTTGTCGCGGATGAAGGCGAGGATTTCGCCCACCGTAACCCGCTCGCAGCGGCAGACGATGGCCTCGTCGGGGGGGCAGGCGGTGATCCTTTCCTCCTTCGATGCGACGATCGATTCGTCCTGCACCCTGAGGCCGGCCGCGCGGGTGGCGTTCCGCGAACTCATTTCCAGGGTGAGGAGCCAGACCTTATTCTTCCTATTAAACACTTTCTTGACGAGGGGTGCCGTTTCGAGAAGGGCGCCTTCCTTGTCGAGAACGAGGAACTCCCGTCCCTTGTCGAAGTTTGCCTCGAACTCCCAGGGAAGGACGACTTCGGCGCGGTCGGGGCCAAGACCGCGGACGAGGCTGATGGCGAGGCCGGGGCAGACGGCGACGCAGGCGCCGCAGCCGATGCATTCGCGCTTGGAGTACCAGGGCACGTCCATTATGGTGCCGCGCTTGGATTTGAGGCTGATGGAGTCGGTGGGGCAGACGGTGGTGCAGGGGTTGCAGGGAATTTCCTCGTTGCAGGTGAAGATCGGTTTCCACTTCTCCTCGGGCGATTCGGGCGGGCGGGCCACCCAGTCGCCGGGCCGCGATTTGAGCACCTCGCGGAGGGCGACCCAGCCCTCGTCGAGGACGACGTTGGCGCCGAGCATGCGCGCAAGGCGCTGGGCCGAGATGCGGCCGCCGAACATGGCGCTGGATGCCTCGGCGATCTCCTCGGCGTCGCCGGCGGTGACCGCGGGAATGCCGAAGGCCAGGGCCTGTCGGTAGAACTCGTCGCAGGAGGAAAGTCCCGTCGCCACGAGGACGGTATCGACCTCGTAGCTGCGCGCGCTCTCGAAGATCGGGTTGAAGGATCCGTCGACCTTCGCAATTGTTGCCTTTTCGACCCTCCCCTCGCCTTCCACCGAGAGGACTGTAGTGGATA
>JAJXVS010000306.1 GCA_021782015.1 bacterium
TGGCCCTCCATCGGCGGCGATATCCTGGCCCGCAGGGACTATCTGAACCCTGCCCGTTTTGCCGCGATGATGGCCGGTCTTGCCGCCTTCGCCGGCGACGCGGTGGTCGACCTCTCGCCCTGGGGCGAGCCCTCCCTTCATCCCGATTTCCCCGCCCTGGTCGACGCCGTCCTTGACCAGGAGAATCTCTCCCTCATAGTCGAGACCTCGGGCCTCGGATGGAAGGAGGGCGTCCTTGAAGCCATCGCCCGGAGAGCGGCCCAAGGTGCGGCTCCTGGGGCGGCCCAAGGGGCGGCTCCTGGGGCGGCCCAAGGTGCGGCGATGGGCCGGGGTTCGGACCGGCTCGATTGGGTGCTCTCGCTGGATGCCGCCGAGAAGGCGACCTATGGCAATCTGCGTGGCGAGGGCTGGGAAGAAGCGCAGCGATGCGCCCTCCGCCTCGGTTCCCTCTGGCCGGGCCGCTTTCATCCCCAAATGGTCAGGCATCGCGAAAACGAGGCCGAGCTGGAGGCCTTCTGGCGGGGCTGGAAGGCCACGACCGACAAGGTGATCGTGCAGAAATATTCGCGCTTCGCCTCTCGCCTTCCCGAATTGTCCGTGGCCGACCTTTCGCCTCTCAAGCGCCATCCCTGCTGGCACCTCAGGCGGGATCTCACAGTCCTTCTCGACGGCTCGGTGCCGCCCTGTCGCGACCTCTCGGGCGCGGCCGAGCCCCTGGGGTCACTGTTCGAGGGACTGGCCTCGGACGAGGCCGGCGACGCGGACTTCTTCGAGGCGGCCTTCGCCCGCCTCTGGGCGGCCGGCGAGGGCTGGCACCGGCGCCATGTCGATGGCGACCTACCCGAGGCTTGCAGGAACTGCGATGAATACTATACCTACAATGCTTAGCGATTCGGCCGTGCCCTACACGGTCGTCGGCGGCTCGAGGGGAGGTTCCGGCTCAGGGGTTCCGGTCTCCCTCGTCATTCTGGACAGGGGTCTCAGGTTGTTCCGGACCGAGGCCCTGCGGGATTTCGACCGCCTCGGCTTCGACTCGATCACCCTGGTCGAGGAAAAGGGCGGCGAACTCTTCGACATCGAAAGCCTCTGCCAGCGCTTCCCGCGGCTTCGCTTCATCCTCCTCGGAGCCCCCTCCGATATCGGCACCCGCATCAACATCGCCATTCGCGAATCGGCCTCGCCCTTCGTCTTTGTGCTCTGGAACGACATGACGATCGCGACCGCCGGCCTCTCTGGACGCTTCCTGGAGCGCATCGTCGAGAAGGACAGGGTCTGCCTGGCTCCCTTCCTCACTGGTCCCGACGGGAGCCTCCTTCCCGTGTCGGCGACCCCCGCCCTCCAGGGCTCGAGCCTCCGCATCCTGCCCCTTTCGGCCGCCAAGGAGGGTGCGCGAAGCCTCTACCCCTTTGATTATTGCGGCATCTACAGTCGGGAGCGCTTCATCCTCCTCGGCGGCTTCGACGGACGGCTCTCCAATCCCTTCTGGCAACGCCTCGATTTCGGTTTCCGCTCCTGGCTCTGGGGCGAGGAAATCAGGCTCTCCCAGTCGCTCCGCGTCGCCTACGAAGAGGGCCCCCCACAGGACGACTCGACGGTCGACGCCGACTATCGCTGGTTCTGGCTCAAGAACATCGCGCCTCGGCACAGGGGCGATTCTTCGGTGTTGCCCCGCTCGCGCTTCCTCGATTATCTCCTGAGCAGGAAGGGCGGTCTCGTCGGCGCGCTCAACGAGTTCCGGGCCGCGCGGGCCTGGGTGGAGCTCAACCGCTTTCGCTTCCGCGAGGATGCCGAGCGTCTCGTGGAGTTGTGGGAGGAGGAAGGCGAATGAGTTCAGGCGAAGGTCCGCAACGGCTGGGAATCGTGGTACAGGCCCGTCTCGGCTCGACGCGTCTGGCACGGAAGGCCCTCCTTCCTCTCGGCGGAGCCACCCTCCTCGATATGGTCCTCTCGAGGCTCCTCCTCGTCGAAGCTGACCTTCGAGTCCTCGCCACCGAACCCTCGAGCGCCGGCGAATTGGGGCCGATCGCCCGACGCCAGGGTTTCGAGCTCTTCGTCGGCCCCGAGGACGATGTGCTCGGGCGCTATTGCATGGCGGCCAAAGAGTTCAGCCTCGATCGCCTCATTCGGGCCACGGGTGACAATCCCCTCGTCTGCCACGAGGCGGCCAACCTTCTCATGGCCAGCCGCGAGGGACGCGAGGCGGATTACGCCAGCCAGGTCGGCCTTCCCCTCGGCATGGGCGTCGAATCGGTGGCGGTCGAAGCCCTCATGCGCGCGGCCTCAGAGGCCCACGATCCCTACGAGCGCGAGCACGTCTGTCCCTATCTCTACAACCATCCGGCACGTTTTTCGATCGCCCGCCCCGAGGCTCCGGCGGCCTATCGCTTTCCCGAAGGAAGGCTTACCGTCGACACGCAGCGGGATTACGAATTCGTGCGGGGCCTTTATGGGGCCCACTACGACGGCAGGCCCATTCCGAGCGCCGTCATTCTCTCCGCCATCAGGGCAGGCGCCTCGGTGGGCGGTCCGGAGGCAGCATGAACATCAGGGTCCTCCTCGTCCCTTCGGTCACCAAGGGCAATGGCTCCGGCCACATCGTCCGCGCCTTCAGACTGGCCCGGGGCATCGGCAGTCGGGCCGCCGTCTACCTTCCCGCGACGAAAACCGAGCAGAGTTGGAGCGCGGCCGAACTTCGGCTCTCCTATACCCGGGAAATCGATGGCGTGCGCATCGTCGACGATCTGGCGACGGCCGGAGCCTGGGACCTGGTCCTCCTCGACCGCCGCTCGACGAGCCATGATGAACTCGGTTTCTGGGAAAGCATCGCCCCGGTCGTCTCCCTGGATGAGGGCGGCGAGGCCCGCGATGCCGTCTCCTACCTCATCGACATTCTTCCGCGCATCGAAACCGCATCTTCCCGCCGCGCCTCCGTTTCGGCCAATCGTGCCTCGCTCGGCTTCCTCGACCTCCCCCTAAAGCGCCGCGCGCCACCCCTCGCTTTTCGCAAGGTCCTCGTGAGTTTCGGGGGCGAGGATCCGGCCGGCCTCTCCCTTCCCCTGGCCCGAGCCCTGATCTCCCTCGGCCTCGTGGAGCCGGCCGACCTCACTCTCGTCTCGGGCGCCCTCCGCCGCGGTGCCCCGCCCATCGGCCTGGAAGGCGTCACCGTCCTCGGGCCCGTGCAGGATTTGAAGGAACACCTAAACGGCTGGGACCTCGTCTTCACCCAATTCGGCCTTACCGCCTTCGAAGCCGCCTGGGCTGGCTGCGGTGTCATCCTCCTCAATCCCTCGGCCTATCATCGGGCCCTCGCCCGGAGAGCGGGCTTTCCGGAAATCGGCGTCGGCAAGATCGATCGCCGCTCGCTCTTCCGCTGGATGGGCGATGTCGGCGCGACCCTTGCGAGGGCAGCCGCCATCCTTCCAGCAGAGCCGGAGTCCCTCGCCAACCTCGTGAGTGGCCTCGACGCGAGCGGCCCGATCGCCTGCCCCCTCTGCGGAAGTCGCGAGCGCCGGGCAGTTCACCGCGAGGCGGGGCGCAGCTTCTTCCGCTGCCAGTCCTGCGGCATGCTCTATCTCACGCGTTTCGGCTCGACTCGCCTGGCGCCCTACACGGCCGATTACTTCTTCGACGAATATCGGCGCCAGTACGGGCGGAGCTACCTCGACGATTGGCCGGCCCTCGTGGCCGCGGCCACCTCGCGCCTCGCCCTCATCGAGACCCTCGCCCGCTCCAGCCTGGGCATCTCCTCCACCCTTTCGCTCCTCGACGTCGGTTGCGCCTACGGACCCTATCTTCAGGCCGGCCGTTCGCGGGGCCACGAGGTCTACGGAATCGACATTTCCCTGGACGCGGTCCGGTATGTCCGCGAGGAGCTCGGCTTTCCTGCCGTCCCGGGCGATTTTGCCGACATCCGCGTGGCCGGCAGCTTCGGCGGTCCCTTCGATTGCATCTCCTTTTGGTACGTCATCGAACATTTCGCTGACCTCGACGCCGTTCTCCGCAATGCCTCGGCCCTCCTCCGAACGGGAGGTATCCTCGCCCTGTCGACCCCTTCGGGCGAGGGAATTTCCGCCCGAGCCTCGCCAGGGTCCTTTTTCGCGGCCAGTCCCGAGGATCATTTCACCGTCTGGGAGCCCTCTCGCGTGCGGCTCGCCCTGGCCTTTCACGGCTTCAGGGTCGAAAAAATCCGCATAACCGGCCATCATCCCGAGCGTTTCCCCTTCCTCCGCGAAGGCGGCATCATCCGCGGCGGCGGCATCATCCGCGGCGGCGGCATCATCCGCCGAGGCTTCAGGCGGATCTGTCTTCGCCTCTTCGACCGGCTTTCTCGCCTTTTCGGCCTGGGCGATACCTTCGAACTCTATGCGGTGAAGATAGCCCAGACAGGTGAGCTCAAAGACCTGCCCC
>JAJXVS010000032.1 GCA_021782015.1 bacterium
CGCAGCCCTTTCCGCCGGCGGCGTTCCGGCCCTGCCCTACCACGCGGGTCTCGATCCAGAGGTCCGCGCGCGGAACCAGGAAGCCTTCATCCACGACGACATCCGCGTCATCTCGGCGACGGTGGCCTTCGGCATGGGGGTAGACAAGCCCGACGTCCGATGGGTGGCCCACCTCGATCTGCCGAAGAACATAGAATCCTATTACCAGGAAATCGGCCGGGCCGGCCGCGACGGGCTCCCCGCCGATTGCCTCCTCTTCTATTCGCACGGCGACGCGACGAAGATACTTCGCCTGATCGACAACCCGCGCGCCGGGACCGACGAGGAGACGGTGGGGGACGCGGAGAGATCGGCCCTCGAAAGAGAACGGCTTTGGGCGATGGTGCGTTATGCGGAATCATCAGTATGCCGACGAAATGTCATCCTCTCCCATTTCGGCGAGACGGACAAGGCCGATTGCTCCGCCGCCGGCGGCCTGAGCTGCGACGTCTGTCGGCGCGGACCATCGGGCCTCGTCGACCTCGGCACGGAGGCGCTGAAGCTCCTGTCCTGCGTCGTGCGTCTGGGCGGCGTGCGGAGGGACGAGGGCGAGACTCCTCCCTTCGGCCTGGGCGGTTTCGGCGGAGGCCATGTCGCGGACGTCCTGCGTGGCGAGGAGACAGAGAACGTGCAGCGCTTCGGACACTCCAGACTGAGCACCTTCGGCATCGGGAAGGATCTGTCGCGCAGCGAATGGATGGAGCTCGCAAGGCGCCTCGAGACCGCGGGCTATCTCGAACAATTACCCCAATTCCGGACCCTGCGCGCCACGGACAGGGCCTTCGCCTACTTCAAGACCAAGGGGCCCTTCATGACCGGTCCCCTGACCGCTCCTTCGGGGAGCCCCGATTCGAAAAAGGCCAGATCGCGGCTCCTCAAGAAGAACTCGCCGGAGGCCATAGCCGCCGCGACGGGCGGGGCCGAGGGGCTCGACGGAACGGCGAGGGAACGCTTCGAGGCGCTTCGGCGCTGGCGCAAGCGAAAAGCCGACGAGGCCGGCGTCCCGCCCTACGTCGTCTTCCCCGATCGCACGCTCCGCGAGATCGCCCTTGTGCGGCCGGGGGACCGTGCAAGCCTGGCCGAGGTTTTCGGCATGGGCCTGCGAAAGCTCGAGCGCTACGGAGATGAGCTCCTCAGGGAAATGGCCGACCTCCCATGAGGAAAGGACTCACTCCTCGAGCGTCGAAATATCCCCCTCCGAGAGGCCTTGCGCGCGGGCCTTGAGAACGCGTCGCATGATTTTTCCGGACCGGGTCTTGGGTAGAGAATCGACGAAGCTGATTTCCTCGGGCTTCGCGATAGGCCCCATTTCGGTGCCGACGTGCGCCTTGAGTTCGTCCGCGAGGGCGGCAGTAGCCTGGACCCCGTGTCGGAGAAGCACATAGGCGTGAATGGATTGGCCCTTGACCTCGTGCGGCAATCCGATGACGGCGGCCTCGGCCACCGCCTCGTGGCTCACGAGGGCCGATTCGATTTCGGCCGTGCCGAGGCGATAGCCCGACACCTTGATGACGTCGTCTACCCTTCCGATGATCCAGAAGTAGCCGTCCTCGTCGCGCTTGGCCGAATCGCCGGTGAGATAAACCCCCGGATATTTGCTCCAATACTGTTTGACGTAGCGCTCGGGATCGTTGTAGATCGTGCGCATCATCGCCGGCCACGGCCGCTTGAGGACGAGGAATCCCTCCTCGTTGTCCTTGACCGGCCGGCCTTCCTCGTCGTAGATATCGGCCTGTTGGCCGAAGAAGGGCCTCGTTCCCGAACCCGGCTTGAGGGGCATGGACGGCACGGGCGCGATCATGAACATGCCCGTTTCGGTCTGCCACCAGGTATCCATAATTGGGCATTTCCCCTTGCCGATGACGCGATGATACCAACGCCATGCTTCCGGATTTATGGGTTCGCCCACGGAACCGAGGAGACGGAGCGAGGATAGGTCGCGGCGGTTGGGCCAGGACTCGCCCCATCGCATGAGCCCGCGGATGGCCGTGGGAGCCGTGTAGAAGACATTGATGCCGTATTTCTCGATCATCTGCCACCATCGATCGGGATAGGGGAAGGTAGGCGCACCTTCGTACATGAAACTCGTGGCACCGAGGATGAGGGGACCGTAGACGATGTAGGAGTGGCCCGTCACCCAACCCGGATCGGCCGCGCACCACCATCGATCGTCGTCGCGCAGATCGAAGACATACTTGAGGGTCGTCGCAATGCCTACCTGATAGCCCCCGTGCGTGTGGACGATGGCCTTGGGCGTTCCCGTCGTGCCCGAGGTGTACAGCATGTACAAGGGATCTTCGGCGTCGACAATCTCGGTGGGGCATTTGGGGTCGGCGATGGGAAGGCCCATGAGGTCGTGCCACCACATGTCGCGGCCGGTTTCCATCGAGACCTCATGGCCCGTCCGCCGGACGACGACCACGTGTTCGACGGCGGCACTCCGCTTGAGGGCCTCGTCGGCGATCTTCTTGAGTTCGACGATCTTCCCGTTGAGGAAGGCCCCGTCGCAGGTGACGAGGACGCGCGATTGGGAATCCTCGAGTCGACCGTGGAGGGCCTCGGTGGAAAAACCGCCGTAGACCACCGAATGGACGGCGCCTATCTTGGCGACGGCGAGCATCGCGATGGGCAGTTCAGGCACCCGGCCCATGTAGATCGTGACGCGATCGCCCTTGCGCACGCCAAGAGCCTTGAGCACACTCGCGAACTTGCTCACCTCGCGGTTGAGGGCGTGGTAGGAGAAGGTCCTGACATCGCCCTTTTCCCCTTCCCAAATCATGGCCAGCTTGTTTCGCCGCGCGCCCTTGAGATGCCGATCGATTGCATTATAAACAATATTGGTCTTCGCGCCGACGAACCACTTGAAGAACGGTTTGTCGCTGTCATCGAGCACCTTCGTCCAGGGGGCCTGCCAATCGATGAATTCCTTCGCCCTTTCCTCCCAGAAGCCCACGAAATCGCGGTCAGCCCCTTCAGCGACGGCCTTCCAATCTTTTATATGGGCTTGAGCCACCACCTCCTCCGAGGCCTCGTACCAATCGCCATTGTGCCCGTTCGCAATCTCGCCCATCAGCAGCTCCTTTCCGATCGCCGCCTTCCGCGGCAGCCAGCCCGACCCGATACGCGAAAGGATAGGCGGCGCCCCGTGGGCGGTCAAGTCAACATTGAACAATTATAATTGTATTTATTTATAGAGATTTATCGCACCAATGCGGCTCGCATCGGGTCCCATCGGCCCGGAACGGTGCGGATCGAAGGGGATCGGCGCGCATCGAAAGGGAAGTGGGCCAGACGGGGGGGGGGATGGAGGAGTCATTCTCCGCTTTCACTCTTTTGGCGGGGCGTGCTATTTTGTTCTCGATGCACCCACCATTAGAATCCTATAACCGCGAAATCCTCGGCGCGACCGATGCCAACCATGCGATGGAAGCCTGGCCGGCGCTCAAAGCCCTGGGCCGCTTTCTCGAATTGCCCTTCGGTCGGGGCCGGCTTTTCTATTTCGACAGTCACCCGGACGATCGCCGGCGCCGCGTCGTCTTCCTGGTCCATGGCCTCGGCGATGAAGGCGACAGTTTTCGCCATCTCTTTCCCCTTCTTTCCGGCACGTTCAGGGTGATTGCGGCCGACCTTCCCGGCTTCGGCCGCTCGGTCGCGAAGGGAGCCGTCACGGTCCGCCTCTGTGTCGAGGCCCTCGCCGCTCTTCTGGACGCGGAAGTCGACGGAGCCGCCCTTGTCGCGGGCTCGTCGCTCGGCGCCTCGATGGCCCAGCTCCTCGCGCTTCGTGACCCCGAACGGGTCGGCGCCCTCCTCCTGGAGGACGGTGGCTCGCCCTCTCCGGGGAAGCCCCCGTCCAGCCTCCTGTCGATGGCCCTGCCCCTTGTCGGGAAAAGACGCTATGAGGGCTTCAAGGGAAGGGATGATGCGGCGGTCCGCTCGTTATACCCTTATTACGCCGACTGGGCCGGCCTCCCCGGGCCCGACCGGGAATTTCTCTCGAAGAGAGTCGTCGCCCGCGTCAATTCGCCCTCGCAGGAGCGAGCCTACATATCCCTCCTCAGAAGCGCGATGTTCACAACTGTTCTGAAATCGGGCGCCTTCTCCCGCCAGCTGGATTCCTGGAACAAGCCCTTGACGGTGGTCTGGGGCGCCGGAGACAGGGTCGTGCCGGCCGAATCGGGGCGCGCCATCGCCGACAGGGTGAAGGGCGGGCGCTTCGATCTCGTCGAAGGCGCGGGTCACCTGCCCCATCAAGAAAGGCCCGCCGCCGTCGCGGCCACGATCGAGGAGCTCGCGGCGAGGATCGACGCGAATTTCGCCGCGCGGGTCGCATCGGCCCCGTCGAAGGCCAGCATCCGGAACGTCGCGGTCGAAAGCGAGAGTGTCGGCCCCGCGCGGAGTGGGAAGTGAGGCTGGCGGACAGGCGCTCGGAAGCGACGAAGCATCGATCCAGTCGAAGGCCCTCGCGGGCGGGGATCCCTTTCTTCATTCTTTTGTCCTGCCTTGCATTCATTGCGCCTCAGGCTACAGGAGCTGACCCCCAGCCAAACCTCCTCGAGGGAACGGGTGGCTTCGACGGGAAGCAAGCCTTCGACGCCTTTTCGGCCGCATGGCCCGGACGCTTTTCGAAGGTCGAGCGCCTCGACGGCGACTGGGCCATCCGTCTCGACGATCAGTGGTTCCGATGGGCCGGGGGGAGACTGTTGCCCGTCGACGTCAAGAACGACAAGGCCTGGGACCCCTGGCCCTTCTACCATTATCCCGCCACGCTTCCGCCGGTGCGCAAGCTGGCGCCAGAGGAAATCAAGGCCCTCAACGCCGAACTCGCACGCCGCGATTCGGCGCCCGATCACCGCGACTCGGCCTTTTTCGACCTGCTTTTCCACGCGCCCGATCACGACGGAGCCTGGGGAAGGATGAAAACCATCCTGTTTTTCGGCAACGAACTCCTCGTGAATCCCGACATCCTGGAGGAACTAGCCGCAATTGAACGCGATCTCAAGGACCAGGCCGCCTCCGATCCTTCATTGGCCGACTGGATCGATTCCATCGGCAGGGTGGACAGCTTCGCCTGGCGGAGCATCGCGGGCACGGCCTCGCGCAGCATGCACTCCTACGGCATGGCGATCGACATAGTACCTGCAAAATCGCGCGGGCGAACCTGGTACTGGCTCGACGCGCGCAACGCGGGCCTGTCCTGGTACGACCTGCCGCGATCCGAGAGGATTCCCGTGCCGGACAAGGTCGTGCGAACCTTCGAGCACTATGGTTTCGTCTGGGGCGGAAAATGGTTTAATTGGGATCTTGTGCATTTCGAATACCGTCCCGATATCCTCATCTTGAACGGCATGTCCCCGATCCTTCAGGAGTCCTTTAGATGAGACCGGGAACCGTCTCGGCGGCGCCCCGGCCTTTCCTCGCCTTGGCGCCTTTCGCCTTCGCGCCTTTCGCACTCACGTTCTTCGCCCTCGCGCTTTCCGCGATCTCTCCCGCGGAGGCGGAATCGAGGGCGGCTGCCGGACGGTCGACGGCGCCCCGCGAGGGAGCCCCCCTCAATCTTTCCGACCTTTCCGAGCTCTGGGGCCACGGCGTCGAGGCGGCCATCGAATCGGCCTATCGCGACTGCTTTCGCACCTTCGTCGTCGACGATCGCATCGTCACGATCCGCATTCCGTTCGGCGAGAACACCGACCGCTCGGAGCTCGCCGGCACGGAACTCGCCGTGAAGGGCGGAGGCAAGGCCGACCCGGCGGAACTGTGGAAGGGCATCGCCACGCTCCTAGAAAGCGAAGATTTTCATAATTATGAGAAAGCTCTCGACGACGGCAACGAGAAGGTCATCGTCTTCGACCTGGTCAAGCGAAGTTGGGAGGTCAGCCACGATATCTACCTCGTGGCGAGAGCCAGGTCGGGCCTCTATCCCGGGCTGCCCCACAGGCCCGTCGTCCTTTCCACCGGACAGGGCACGGACACGGGAGCGATCTACGACTACCTCTTCGCCGTCGGGGGCCTCGGCATGGATTGTTCCGGCTTCGTCTGGCACGCGCTCAGCACCGTGGCCAGGGCCGGCGGAGTCGACCTCGCGAAGGCCCTGGGCAGATACACGGGAGCACCCACGAGGGCCAGTACCTCGCTCTACATCGGCACCTGGTTCTTCACGCCGAACAACAAGGCCTTCGAGCTCGTCGACGACCGCATCTCGAAATTGAGGCCGGCCGATATCATCGTCTTCCGCGACCAAAACGGGAAGCCCGTGCATTCGGCAATTATCCAATCAATTGACAGGAAAAACGGCATCATTCGCTACCTGCAGTCCACCGACGAGGCGCCCCGCGATGTGCGCGGCGTCCACGAATCCTTCATCGGCTTCGACCCCGCGCATCCCGAAGTCAGGCTCTCCGATCTGTCGCTGGTCTGGTCGCAGCGCAGGGAGGCGGCCTTCGACGGGGAGCCGGCCTCGGCCTTTCCCGACGACGGCTCGCGCTTCCGCGCCTGGATGAACGAAGGCATCTTCGCGGGCACGGGGCTGGGCGGCGGGTTCGTCGTGCGCGTCAAGGCCCTCACCCCGGCGATAAAGAAGCTGTCGGCGAAGGCCACGAAGCGTTAGGCGGGGCCTGGACCGCGGACAGGCGAAGGGCCGCCGCCCCCGATGTGCGAGGTCCCCCGGTCGCGGCCAAGGCGTCGCCGCGGTTCGGGCGCCTCAATCGGTACGGGCGGCGTGCCGCGCCTCAATCGGTTCGGGCGGCGAGCCGCGGTTCGATCGCCTCAATTGCCTCAATCGGTTCGGGCGGCTCAGCGCGGCGCGACGCGCGAGGCCGCCTTCAGCAAGGCCTCGACGACGAGGCCGACGAAGCCCGGCACCAGGGCCGCGACGAGGGGAATCGTGGGACTCCACCAGATCCCCGACTCGACGAGGGTCAGGCCGGAAAAGGTCGCGAGGGTTGCCGCCATGATCAGACCCGCGGCGAGCACGAGGCGCGGACGCAAAAATACAAGCATAATTGTGAGAATAAGTCCCGCAAGGAAGGCGACGGGGAGGATCGACATGGGCCGGGCGATGGCGATGAAGGCCGCGGAGTCGCCCGTCCGGATAAAGGCAGCCATGTCGCCGGAGGGGTCGACGGGGGAGGCTCCATCGATCGGGATGAGTCCACCGCGCGAACTATAGGGAGCCTCGCCGACTATGATCAAGGAACCGGCGAGGGCCCCGGAAAGGCGGTCTTTCGCCGCCTTCCAGTCCTCGAGGGAACTGGCGACCGCGCCGAAGGCCTTGTCGGCCTTGCCGCGCAAGGATTCGACCCCGCCCTTTTCACGATCGGCCAGGCCCGGCGTCGATAGAAGGCCGGCGAGGAGTTCGTCCATTCTGCCGCGCTCCTCGAGGGCCGAGGATGCCGCTTCAAAAAAGGCCGATTTGGCCGCAAGCCATTCGGCCAGAGGGGCCCCCGCTCCGGATGGAGCCGAGGCTGGGCCCGGTGCGGCGGTTGCTGGGCCCAATGCGGCGGGGGCCGGGCCCAATGCGGCGGGAGCCGGGCCCGAGGCAGGGGCCGGGCCCGATGCGGCCGATGGCGGGTCTACTGCGCTGGACGCAGGGCCGGAGCTCATCAGAGCGGAACCGAGTTCTGAGGCGCGACGCCACAACGCAGTTGGCGGCGCCATGTCCACGAGGAATCCGGCTTTTTCCAGAGCACCCACCGCCTCGACCACGCGGGACTCGGCTTCGCGGTAATCATCGAGGGCGCCGAGGGACATGCGAGGCGGCCAGGTCGCTTCGCGAATCGCCGGGCCAAGGAGTGCTCGTCCCGCCGCATCGAGGGGGATGGACACCTCGTCTCCCCCATGAGGCTGCACGGTCTGCCCGGAAGAGGGCCCCGCGGCACCGCCCGTCACCTGCGCGGCACCACCCGCTGCCACCTTCGCCCTGGCGCCGATCAACCGTATCCCGTGGGCATCGAGTTCGATGCGCGTCGCGCCGAGGCGCTTCGCGAGGACGCGGAGGGCCGGATGGAGAACGATGTGGCCTTCGTAGGAGGCAAGGGGCAGGAATCTGGCCACGGCGAAGGCTCGCGAGCGCAAACCGGGCGCCTCGTCACGCAGCGAAAATCCCATGCCCGCCGATGCCGCGATGAGTTCCGGCGGAGGTAGGTCGAGACCCGCGATGCCGGGAAGCTTCCAGTCCCGAAGGTGTCCGGCACTTTTTGCCGCGGACGAGGCCTCGGCCATGGCGGAGGTCCCGAGGGCCGCCGAGTTCATCCAGGCGCTTTCGGCATCGCTCGGAGCCTCGGGAAGGGCCTTGAGTCCGAGGCAGAACCACACATCGGGATGAAGGGAGAGGGCACCCTCCAGGGAGGGGAGTTCGGCGGAATCGTTGCGGGCGGTCGCGAGCAATTTGCCCCGCGAGGAGAGGATCAGCTCCTCGAGGGCCGAAAAACCCGAGCCGGCGTCGGAGGCGCGCAGGGAGCCCGACCTCAAGCCTTGCCAGAAGTTGGTGAGGTTCCTGTCAATGCCGGTGAATTCGACGTCGATTGAGGACCGAAGCCGCGCAAGGACATCGACAGGGGTCGTGTCCCCGGCGGCCCAATCTACCGGTAGATCGATGATGACATCGCCGGCGCCGAACTCCGTCAGTTCACGGAGATCGAGGGCCAACTCGCCAGGGCTGAGAGAGGTGCCCGGGACGGCATCGAAAACAAGAACGTCTTTCGCCGGGGGAGCCGGCGGTCGGAGGCCGCCGAGGAGCCACCACGATGGATCGGCCTCGGGCTCGAGGGGTGCCAACGCGACCAGACTCGTCAGGAGCACGAGGGTCGCCGAGACGAAAATCCGTCGCGGTAGGGGACGCACGGACGAATAGTAGCCGGAACTGCCTCCGTCGGCAACGTATCCCTTTATGTCCGGCCTCGCTTTGCGCGATACTATCTTAGTGGCAACCGATGCTATCAATGTAGCAATAAGGAGGATTCCATGAAACCAGCCCGCATCGTCGCGCTTCTCGCGATGTTCGTCCTCGTTCTATCCTGCGCCCAGCCGCCCAAGGCTGAGGTCGACGCGGCCAGAGCCGCCGTCACGGCGGCCCAGAGCGACCCTGACGTCATAACCTATTCGGCCGATGCATTGCAGCAGGCCAAGGACGCCCTCGCCCGGATGGAGCAATTCCTCAAGGATCGCAAATATACCGAAGCGAAGGCTGCAGCCCTCCAGGCATCGAGCCTCGCCGCTACGGCTCGGCAGGCTGCCGGCCCCGCCAAGCAGCAGGCGCAAAGCGACGCGACGGCCATGATCGCCGACGCGAAAAAGCAGCTCAGTTCCCTCCTGCCCACCGTGGCGGCAGCGAAGCGAGCCAAGCCCCATGGCCTCGACCTCGTCGCCCTCGACAACGACCTTGCCGCGGCTCGTTCCAAATTAGCCGACGCCGACAGCGCCTTCTCGGCTGGCCGCTTCCTCGATGCCCGCGACGGCGCCAGTTCCGTCAAGGCGGCCCTCTCCGACATCGAAAAGCGCATCGCGGACGCGATTCAGGCGGCGCGCAAGAAGAAGTGAGGTCGATGCGCCCGGGACCCCAAGGGACCTCGGGCGCAAGCCGCCTTGGGCGGCAAGGCCGCCCGCGCAAAGGCCGCCTCGGGCGCGAATGCCGCCCCGGGCGCAAGTGTCGCCTCGGGCGCAAAGGCGCCCGCGCGAATGCGTCAGTCGCTCGAGCCCGATCCGGGAGTCGCCGGACCGGGCGCTTCTTTTTTCGCCATGCCGCCCCGATGAAGGATGGAGCCGATGGCGTTGATGATGCGTTCACGGAAAATCAGGCCGATCAGGAAGAGTATCGAGGCGACGACGATGATGATGACGGCCAATCGCCAATCGCCATTCTGGGCGGCGGCGCCTATCCACGCGCTGCCGAGGATGCCGGGAAATCGTCCCGCGAGCGAAATGGCGAGAAACCCGCCCATGCGCATCGTCGTGAGGCCCGCGACGTAGCAAAGAACATCCTTGGGAATGCCGGGAATGACGAAGAGAAGAAAGAAGCCCGCCGCGGCCTTTCCTCCCTCGGCGAGACTCTCGGCGTGGCGGACCTTTTCGTCGCCGAAAAGCGAGACGACAAAGGGGCGGCCGAGGATTCGCCCGGCGGCGAAATTCACGAGGGAACCCAGCCCAATGCCGACGATCGAGAGAACCACGCTCGGCCAGAGCCCGAAAATCCAGCCCCCCGCGACCTGGACCACCTCGCCCGGCACGATGAACACGATGACCTGGAAGGCTTGAAGGGCTACAAAGGCCAGCCAACCGGCCCAGCCCCAGCCCAAAATCCAGCCTCTGAGCGCCTCCCTGTCGCGGATGATGCCCATGATGTCGGCGCGAAAAATCCAGAACAGGGCCAGGATCGCGAGGACGAAGAGGGGAAAGCCAATCAACGAGAGAAACTTTTTCGGGCCTTTGTCGGACATTGGTGCAATCTATCCACGACGGCGCGAGTAGACAAGCACCGGCCCCGGAACGCACTCACCGCCGCAAGGCCACAGGCCCCACCCGAGGGCCTCCCACCTCGACTTTTTCCGATTTTTCTGCTATTCTTGTATCCAACATGGATAAGTCCCCTACTACCCAATACAAGGTCGGTCAGCGCATCGTCTATCCCAGCCAGGGCGTCGGCCGAATCGACGAGATACGGGAGAAAGCCTTCAAGGACAGCAAGGTTCTCTATTATATCATCTACCTCGAATTCTCCGACATGACGGTGATGGTGCCGATCGACAAGGTCGACGGACTCGGCATCCGGGCCATCGTGCCCAAATCCGAGGCCGAAAAGGCCCTCGCCTTCATCTCCGAGGAATACGCGCCCATACCCACCGACTGGAAGCTCCGGTATCAGATGAATCTCGATCTCCTCAAAAAGGGGTCGGTCCTCGACATCGCCTCGGTCGTGCGCTCCCTCTACCACCGCTCCAAGATCAAGGAGCTGCCCATTCTGGAGCGCAAGCTTTACGATTCAGCCCTCAACATCCTCCAGGATGAGATTTCCTTTTCCCTCGGCAAGCCGAAGGACGAGATTTCGGAACTTATCCGAGCCCGACTCGAAGCCTGATCGGCCGTGCCGCGCCCCGGCGACGCGGCCCCTTTCCGACACGGATGCAGCACCCCCCGCCGTCCTTGGATGAGGTCGAGGATCCTCGCTATCTTGCCGAGCAGCTCGTCACCTGCATCGGCAACAAGAGGGCCCTCCTCGATTTCATTGGGGCGGGCCTCGATCGTATTCAGAGGCGTCTGGGCGGGCGCAAGCTCGACATCCTCGACGCCTTTTCGGGATCCGGCGTCGTCTCAAGGTATTTCAAGCGCTTTGCGCGGCGCCTCGTCGCCAACGATCTCGAGCTCTACGCCGACATAGCCAATCGCTGCTACCTCGCAAATGCCTCCGGTCTCGATCTCGCAGCCCTGGGGCACATCCACGCAGGCCTGCTTGAGAGATTGGGCGAGCCCGGCGAGGAGGAGGCCCCGGCGGGCGCCTTCATCGCCGAACTCTACGCCCCCAGGGACGACGCGAAAATCGGAGCAGGCGAAAGGGTCTTCTATACGAGGCGCAACGCCCTGTATATCGACCGGGCCCGGGCCCTCATCGACGAGCTTCCCCCCGCCCTCCAGCCCTTCTTTCTCGCGCCCCTCCTGTCGGAAGCCTCGATCCACGCGAACACGGCAGGGGTGTTCAAGGGCTTCTACAAGGACGCGAGGACGGGCCTGGGCCGCTTCGGCGGCGCCGGCGGAGACGCCCTTGGCCGCATAAAAGGCGACATCGGCCTCCCCTTCCCCCTCTTCAGCTCCTTCGACTGCGAGGTCGAAACCCTGCGGACCGAGGCCTCGGAAGCCGCCAAGGCCGCCGGCGAGGTCGATGTCGCCTACCTCGACCCGCCCTACAATCAACATCCCTATGGATCGAACTACTTCATGCTGAATTTGATCGCCGAGAGGCGAAGGCCGGAAAGCGTCAGCGAGGTCTCGGGCATCCCCGAGGACTGGCGGCGCTCGGACTACAACAGTCGGGGCAGGGCCGCGAGGGCCCTCGAAGATCTGGTCGCCGGGCTCAAGGCCAAATTCGCCCTCATTTCTTTCAATTCAGAAGGTTTTATCGACCGGAGGGAAATGGAGGGGCTCCTCGGCCGCCACGGCAGGCTCACGGTGCGCGAAAGGGACTATTCCGCCTTCAAGGGCAGCCGGAATCTCGACGCGCGACCGCTTCGCGTCACGGAATTCCTCTACATTCTCGAAAAAGACTGAGAAAGCCTTCCCTCATTTTCCCCTCGCCATCAATGCGACGCAGGCCCCTATCGCCGCGAAGGCGACCCACTGCGCCGGATCGAAGGGCTGCGAAAACACGAAAAGCGAGGCGAGGGCCGGCCAGAAAACCTGGAGCCCGTAGTAGGCCGGGGCGACGCGCCTCATCTCCCCATCCTTGTAGGCGAGCTGCACGAGGGCGAAGGAAAACACCCCCGCGCCGACATAGAGCCAGAGCCAGGGCGCCGCAAGCCAGGCTAGGATCCCGGGCCCGAGGCCGCCCAGGAGCTTGAGGGGGATCAACATGAAGCCCCCCATGGCTCCCGACAGAGCCCCGATGGCGACGGCGAGGCCAGGGCTCCTCGAGCGCGAGCGGAACATCACGGACAGCGCGGCGAGGGCGAAGGGCACAAGTATGAACAACCACACGAAGTGGATCTCGGGCGCGGAGGAGACGGAGACGACCCCGCCCCTGAGGCCCGCGACGGCGATGGCGCCGAAGAGGAGGAGGCTCAGGATCAGTTCCCGGGCGCCGATTTTTTCACCGAGGAGGAGGGCCGAAAAAAGGGCCGCGAAGGCGACATTCGAGCCCGTCGCCGCCGCGACGACATTGGCGGGAAGGCCGAGGAGGGCCAGATAATTGAAGGGAGGCGCGAGGTTGACGAGGACGAAGCCCGCCAGCCAGCCCCTCCTGTCCCGACGGAAGGCCGCGTCGTGGAGGCCCTTGTGGCCCACGAAAAAGACGTGGCGCTTTTGGAGGACCATGCCCAGGGAAAGGATGAGGCTCGCCGCGAGAGCCGCCCCGAAGGCCGCGAGGCTTCCCGCGAGGGAGATGGAAGGCGCTTCCAATTATTTCCTTCTCGCTTCGAGTCGGATCGAATCAAAGAGCGAAGCGAAGGCCGAGGAGGCGCGATAAAAGACGGCGGGCTGGCCCGGTGAGGCTTCGATCGAAACCGGACCGCCCCGGAAGCGCCGAGAACTCCACAGGTGGACCCACTCCTCGTCGGGCAGCTCCAGTGATACGAACTCGCCCCTGTCGCCTGATACTGCAGCGAGGAGGTCGCGACCGTAGAAATACTGCGTATCGAGGCGGCGGGTCGCGACTCGATCATCGTAATGGACAAAGCTATGCCTGATTGGCGGAAGGGGCTCATCCGGATAGGCCCCGGCGACGGCCTCGTGGTAGGGGCGGAGCAGGGAAAAGACCAGACTCATCCGCGAAAGGAGGCGGAGGCTTTCCTCGGCCTCGGGACCCCCTTGCGCGGGAAAGGCAAATTCGAAGACGGGACCGAAGGCGGCCAGCTCGATCATCCTTCGACGGGCGAGGCCCGCCGTGGCCGAAGGTCGACGCCCGGCAGAGGCTCGGCGCCCGGCAGAGGCTCGGCGCCCTGCAGAGGGACCGGCCCAGGCACAGGCCGCGTCGAACCAGGTCCAGCCGCCCCCGGAAAGGCCCTGGGCGTGGAGGGCAGAGCAGCGTCGAGGGATATCCGCGACATCGTCGACGAGGGCGGGCAGGGCACAGCAGTGCATTAAAGCCTCCATGCCCCAGCCCCGGTCTGAGGTGAGGAGGAATCGATCCTCTCCCGCCCCGCCCTCGGTGTGGGGTGGCCGCGCCGAGACCAGGGCCTCTCTGAGGGCCCGCGAAAGCAGGCTGGCCCGGCGCGAAACGATGCGATCGGGCCTCGGGTCGCCTTCGTTGCCGTCGGGCAGGCCAAGGAAACCGCCCTGCTCTGTCCTGACACCGTCGATGCCTGAGTCGATGACGATCGCCGTTTCGGGAAGACTTCCGCCCTCGGCGAGGGCGTCGAGGAGGCGAGCCGTCCCGCCGCCCGGACGAGCCACGCCGAGGACCTTCAGGCCATTTTTCCGGAGAATGCCGATTCTCGCGTCGCCCGAGGAGGCTGGATCAAGCACATCGAGGTCGAGGAGACGAATGCCCGCGGCCTTGATTCCGGAGGCCCTCAGGCGGTCGATAAGATCTTGAAGGCCACCGGCCGCCTCGGAGGTGGCGACAATCGGGCCCTCGCGGCTCCATGCAGGCGGCACGAGACCCAGCCCCGAGCGCCGCGAAAGGCCCCCCAGGGCCGAGGACATGGATTCCTCGGCGCCGATGACAATGGACGAGGGGAAGGTGGAAAATTCGAAACCCAAGCGCCCCTTTTGCCGGAAATCGGCGGCCATCCACCCCAGGCCCTCGATGCGATACCAGCGTCGGGAGGCGGTGATGAAGGACATGATGGGCCAGTCGCGCCCCTTGAGAGCCTTGTGGACGAGGCCTTCGACGCCCCCATGGCTCGTCTCTCCGCCCCAGGCCTCGATGCGCGAACGGGCGAGGTCGACCGGGGCGGCCGAATCGGCACCACCCCCGAAAATCGCCTCGCCGCTCTTGCAGGCGAACTCGATGCGCAGGCCCGCCGGCTCCTCGGTGGCCACGAAGTTCGCGACGGCACGATGATCGTCGGCCGAAATCTCCAGCCCGAGGGAGCCGCCGAAATTGAGGACGACCCGGCCCGGATCGTTTTCGAGAATGCGATACTCGCGGAGCCTTGTGTGCGAGCGGAAGGCCCTTCGCACCCAATGCCCGCCGCCCCGCCCCTGGTCACTCCACTCCACCGGGGGCAGCTCCGAGAGGCGGACGCAGGGCAGGGAGCGCGAATGCTGCAGAAGGGGCTCATCCTTCCAATACAGGACAAAACCCTCGCGTTGCGACTCGAGACGGAGCACGATCGCGCCTATTTCTTTTTCGGGCGGACGAAGCCGATGAAACTCCCCGTGAGGCCTCCAATGATATGGGTGAAATGCGAAATATTGTCGTGCACGGCCAGGGCGCTCCAGACCTCCTTGCCCAAGAAGAGGACGAGAACGAGGAGGAAGGTGAGGGGAATCTGGCCCTTTTCGAAATTGGTGATCGAGGCGAGGAGGATCATCATGAAGACGATGCCGCTCGCCCCGAGAAGAACGGTGTTGGGAAAGAGCAGAACATTGAGGACACCGGTGACGAGGGCTGTCACGACCATCATGAGCAAGATCGAGAAGGAGCCGTAGGTCACCTCGAGAATGGGCCCGAGGAGGAGGATGAAGCTGAAGTTGCCCAGAAAATGGTCGAGGCTCGCGTGGCCGAGGGGATGGGTAAAGAGCTTGATCCAGTCCTGCACCTGGTTGGCGTGAAAGGGCGCCGGCGTGGAGAACCAGGCCTGGGTGAGGTTGGGCGCCACCGTGGCCGAGAGGCCGAGGACGATGGCGGACATGAGGGTGAAAGTGAGGGTGGTCGGGGCGTTGTAGGTCAGCCTCATCGTCATTCTCCTTTTCAGAGATCGAGGGCG
The DNA here is from genome assembly GCA_021782015.1 of bacterium. Lineage (GTDB taxonomy): Bacteria > Spirochaetota > Spirochaetia > Treponematales > Rectinemataceae > CAIJMU01. The sequence goes on from JAJXVS010000032.1 coordinate 15,612, forward strand.
AGATCGAGGGAAACGGGGCAGTGGTCGGAGCCCGGCACCTCGGGGTGGATTGCGGCGGCGGAACAGGCCGGAAGAAAGGCTTCGTCGACGCAGTGGTAGTCGAGACGCCAGCCGACATTGCGCTCGCGGGCTCCGGGAACGCGATAGGTCCACCACGAATATCGTCCCGGCGAGGAATCGAAATGCCTGAGGGAGTCGGCGAAGCCCTCCCCCACCCAACGATCCATCCAGGCCCTTTCTTCGGGCAGGTAGCCGGGATTCCCCTCGTTCGCCTCCGGATTGGCGAGGTCGATGGCTTTGTGGGCGATGTTGTAATCGCCGGCGACGACCACGTGCTTTCCCGCCCTTCGGAGGGCATCGGCCCGGCCGAGGAGGGCCTCGCAAAATCGGAGCTTGTAATCGAGCCGCGCCCCCCCATCCTGACTGTTGGGGAAATAGGCGGAAATCACGGAAAAATCGCCATAGTCCGCGACGAGGGCCCGGCCCTCATCGTCGAATTCGTCGACACCGAGAAAGTCGACCCTGCGCGGCTCGCGCTTCGACAGGATCGCCACACCCGAATAGCCCTTGCGCTTCGCCTGTGCCCAAAAGACCCGATAGGTGCCGCCCTTGCCGTCGGCCGGCGCGAGGAACTCGGGGTCGAGCTGCTCGGGCCAGGCCTTGGTTTCCTGGAGGCAGAGGATGTCGGGGCTCGCCGTGGAGAGCCACTCGAAAAAGCCCTTGCGCGCCGCCGCCCTGATGCCGTTGACATTCCACGAGACGAGGCGGGTCATTGGACCTCCTGCACCGCGAGGTCGATGGAAAGCACCAATCGGTAGGACTTGCCGCGATAGGCCGTGAACTTGCGCGTCATGCTGTAGTCGCCGATGCGGCAGAGGACCGTGTGTTCGCCTGGCTCGACGGTGAAGGAACTTTTCGCCCGATCGAGTCGGGCGCCGTCGAGGCTGATCAGCGCCGAATCGGGGGCCTCGACGAAAAGAATGGGCGTCGTGTCCTCGAGTTCGATCGAAAGATCGAGGATCCGCCCCTGCTCGATCGCGAAACTCCGCGACTCCTCGCGGTAGGCGCTCGAGGCCAGGTGCAGGGCATGGGAGCCCGGTTTGAGCACGAGGAGACCCGAGGGATCGATGGTAGTGCCGTCGACCTGCACCGTGAAATCGCCCTTTTCAAGCCCTGCCGGGTACTTGAAGGCGATTCTGAGCCCGCCTTCGTCGGCGAAAAGTGGCCTGATCCTGATGCTGAATTTCGCGCGCTCGACATCGGGCGTCGCGCCCTTGGAGATCGGAATGAGGCGAAAGACGAAGGGGAAGGAGGCCGGGTCGACGACGGTGGGGAGGACAGTGGCAAAGGGCCCGTCCTTCAGCGTGTTGTCGCCCCGGGTGGGGATCTGGTAGACGACGCCGGCCCGGCCCGGCAGGACCTGGGTGAGGATGCGACTGCCTGAATAGCCGTAATGGTTCTTGTCGGGGAGGGGATCGACCTTCTTCCACATTTCCCAGGCTATCGAACCGGGCATGGCGAGGATGGCGGCCGGCGACTTTACCTCGATCTCGAAGCCCTGCACGAAGTCGAGGTCCTTGGCCCAGGTGATGCCGACGGCCTCGTTGTAGGCGATGGAGACCTGGACGCCTTGCGGATCCTGGGGGAGGGGGATGGTCGCGCCGATGAGACTGCGAAAGTCTTCAGCGCCGGCCACCCCGCCGAAGGTCGCCATGACAATGAGGAAGAAGAAAGAAATGGGCATCACAAACAGTTGCCCGCGCTGCGATTTCATTGACCTATCCGCGGTACCAGTGTCGCCGGATCCTGGGCTTCCCCGTGATTCCTCACCTCGAAATGGAGATGCGGGCCCGTCGACTCGCCCGTCGATCCCACGCGCCCGATTATCATACCCGAAGCGACCTCGTCGTTCAATCGCACCAGGCGCAGCGATAGGTGGCCGTACACGGTGCTCCAGCCTCCGGCATGCTCGATGATGATATGCTGCCCGAGAACTGGATCGTAGCCGGAAAAGACCACGCGGCCCTCGCGGGCTGCATAGACCTCCGTGCCGTAGGGCGCCGCCAGGTCGACACCCGGATGGAAGCTGAGCCTGTCGGTAATGGGACTGATCCGCTCGCCGAAACCGCTCGTCAGAACGGCCCGAGGCAGGGGAAAGCGGAAGAGCCGGCCCAGAAAGATCGAGCGCTCCTCGGGCGTGAACCTGGCGCCCGCGAAAAACCACATTTCCGTCGAACCAAGGACCACGCGAACCGCCCCTGCCCTTCCGCGGTAGGAAAGGAGCATTTCAAGGTCGGAAGAAGGCTTTTCGGGGACGAAAACGCCCGGAACCGAGGGCACGATGAGAAATTTCTTGCCGGAAAGAGCGCCGGCTCGATCGATTCGATTGATGGTCGCCAGGGTTTCGACGGGCAGGGACAGACGGGCGGCGAGGGCGAAGATGTCGGCGCCGGCGGGCGGACGGTAGCGATAAAGAACAAGATCGGCGCCTTTGGATGAGAGGGTCCCGGAACGATAGGCGGCATCGACCTGGTCCTGCTGCTGACAGAAGAGGGGGTCCTCAGGCCCGAGACTGGTGAGTTCGGGATAATAGAGGGCGCCTTCCGCATGGAGGAGGGACAGGCCGACCAAAAAGGTCGCGAGCAGAGGGAGCTTCACGATGGTTCCGGGCGAGCCTTTCTCCGGCGGGCTGTCCGCGGCCGGCTGACCCGGCGGGCGACGGCGACAATAAGGGCGCCGACGGTAAGGATGACAAACAGAATATTGAAAAGGGTGCGCCGGGTCGACGCGATATACCACAGGGGCGCCGCCATCGCGAAGGCGGCGAGGGCCGAGACACATAGCCCCAGGAGCAGCGTCGAGGTACGGGAAATCATGAACGACCGGCGAGCTGCCTGCCCGTTGCCCGGGGCTGGCGCCTGTTCCCGTCGATGACACTATCGACAAGGTATTTGAGATCGGGGTCGAGGGCGACCGTCCCCATCTCGCCGACCTCGATGGTATAGATCCCCTCGCGCAGCCTGATCGGGCCGGGCCCCGTGGGCTCGCCCGGGACGGCATCCTCGTCCAGGCCCTCGCCCGAGGCCGAGTCCTCGTCGAGAACCTCCTCATTCTCCATCAAACTCACCTCTTGGACAGCCTCATCGGCGAGGGGAAGAAAACCCTCTACGGGTCGCGACGCGGCCCAAACCTCGCCCAGGTGGCCAAAACTCAGGCCCAAAGACCGGAAGGTTGCGGCCGCGGGCAAAAGCTCCGCGGGAAGCTCCTCCCCGTCCTCCGCCATATCGAGCATGGCCGGATAGGCCGTGCCGCTGTTGACATCTGAACCGACCGGGTCGCGAGAGCGCATCGCGCCCCCTCCCTCGGGCAGGGCAGCGCCGACTTCCTCCGCCATGAGGTCGCCGAGCTGATCGAGGATCGAGTCCATGTCGGAAAGGGATGAAAGGTCCAGATTGGAAAGCTGGAGTTTGAAGACAGGCTCCTGGCCCTCGTCGAGGGGAGCCGAGGAAAAAGGTACCGGCGCGTCGAGGATGACATCGATCTCCTCCACCATCTCCGGTGGCGCCTCGGAAAGGCCCTCGGCAAACTCGCTGAGCTCCGCTTCGATGGCATCAGCCTCAAGTGCGGAGGCCTCGGCCGCTTTCGCCGCCCCGGTGAGTGCTGCCTGCCCCTCGGCCCCGGCGCCGACTCCGAAATCGACGCCGCCCCCGACGGCTCCCTCGTCCTCGCCTTCCTGATCGAGTTCGACCAGATCAAGGGGCTGCGGCTCCGCGGTACCAGTATCGAAGAAGGCCATCAATTCCCCGATGTCGGCTGAATCGGCCAATTCAAGGATAGAAGCCTCGGGAATCACCGGAATGAGATCATCATCGATGGCCATGGGAGCATAGGCGTTGCGAGGGCCCTCCCCTTCGACGCTCTCAAGCTCCTCCAGCTCCTCTTCCTCGACAGCCTCGACGGGCTCGGCTTCTTCGAGCTCCTCGACTTCCTCGACAGCTTCGGCCTCTTCGAGCTCCTCGACTTCCTCGACAGCCTCGGCCTCTTCAAGCTCCTCGACTTCCTCGACAGCTTCGACGGGCTCGGCTTCTTCGAGCTCCTCGACTTCCTCGACGGCTTCGGCCTCTTCGAGCTCCTCGACTTCCTCGACAGCCTCGGCTTCTTCGAGCTCCTCGACTTCGTCAACAGCTTCGACGGGCTCGGCTTCTTCGAGCTCCTCGACTTCCTCGACAGCCTCGGCCTCCTCGGCCTCCTCGAGCTCCTCGACTTCCTCGACAGCCTCGGCTTCTTCGAGCTCCTCGACTTCCTCGACAGCCTCGGCTTCTTCGAGCTCCTCGACTTCCTCGACAGCCTCGGCTTCTTCGAGCTCCTCGACTTCCTCGACAGCCTCGGCCTCTTCGAGGTCCTCGACTTCCTCGACTTCGTCGGTGAGGGGCGAAACCGGGGAGGGACGGGACGGTGGAGGAGGAGGCTTGGGGTGTGCCGAAGCTTTGGGCGCGGCTGCGCGGGGCGTCGCGGGGACGGGCGCGGCTGCGCGGGCGGGAGAGGGCGCGCTTGCGGGCGCAGGAGCGGATGAGACCAGCGCCGAAGCGGGCAGCACGAAGCTCGCTTTTCCGAGGGCTTCTTTGATGAGTCGCTCGATTTCCTTGAGCGAGGTGGAACCGAGTTCGCCTTGGTCCGAAACCCGCCGGTCGAGGACTGCGATGATTTCATCCCAGCTCTTGTCGATCAGGGCATCGGCCTCGGCCTCCTCCCTGGGGGGAAGTCTTCCGAGATCGGCCTTGATGCCTTCACGGAACTCCGACCGTCTCGATTCAAGGCGGCGCTTGAAACGAGCCAGGTCGCGATCCACCTTCTCGTCGAAGGAAGCCTCGAGCATGCCTATTTGGTAGCGCTTGATGCGCTCGGCCACGATGGTCGACTTGTCCTGGCGGAGGTTGAGCAGGAGGAAGAGAAGGAGGTATGCGGTCAAAAAGAAGGCGACGAGGAGAATTACCTTCATCGTCATGGGAAGGGTGAAGGTAGAGGCGGGAAGGAGGAGGCCGAGGCGGAATCCCCCGGGGGTCGTGGCCGAGAGGAGGGTCCAGGATGAAGCGGAACTTGCCTCCGAAAGGGTGAGGGGGGTCTTCCCCAAGCCCTGGCTCCAGGCCTCGG
>JAJXVS010000033.1 GCA_021782015.1 bacterium
CAACCTGGCCCTTCCCTGGCTCGGAGACCCGCATACGGCCCTCGGGGCGATCTCCCTCGTCTCGTCATGGCAGTGGGTGGGCCTGCCCACGATGATGTTCCTCGCGGGTCTCGAAAGGATAAGCGAGGACCTCTTCGAGGCGGCCGAGATCGACGGGGCCGGAGGCTGGCTCATCTTCGTAAAGATCAAATTGCCCCTCCTACTGCCGATAATCGGTATTGTTTCGGTGTTGACCTTCGTGGGCAATTTCAACGCCTTTGACGTGGTGTACGCGATGGAGGGCGCCAACGGGCCGCCTGCCTACGCCACCGACTTGATGGGTACTTTCTTCTACAGAACGGGCATCGCGGGCCAACATCCCGTTGGCATTCCCGATCTCGGGCTCGGCGCCGCCGTGGCGACGACCACCTTCCTGGTGCTCTTCGCGGGAATACTCCTCGCGAACCGACTAACCGGCGAAAGGCCCGAAAAGAAACGGGGACGGGAGGCAGTGCGATGAAGATTCGGCAAAAGAAGGTCGCCACACCGGGGAAGTTCTTCAAATACCTTTTCCTTTCGTTCTGGAGCGCCCTCGTCCTCTTTCCCCTCTGGACGATGGTCATAAACAGTCTCAAGCTCAAGAACGCCATCTATCTCGATCCCTTCGGCCTGCCGAAACGCTGGAATTTCGAAGGATATATGACGATCTTCCAGAATTCCCCCTTCCCCCGCTACTTCGCCAACAGCATAGCCGCGACCCTGCTTTCGCTCGCCCTCATCGTCACCCTCGGGTCCCTCGCGGCCTACGGCTGCGCCCGATGGAAGTCGCGGTACGCGAAATGGATCTACCTGTTCTTCGTCGCGGGCCTCACCGTTCCCATCAAGATCGGCTCGGTAAACCTTCTCCAGATCATGATCAAATTGGGGCTGATCGACACGACCTGGAGCGTGGTTCCCGTCTACGTCGCGATGGGCCTTCCCATCGCGGTCTACACACTCTATGAATTCATACGAGGCATTCCCAACGAGCTCGTCGAAGCCGCGCTGATCGACGGCGCCGGGCATTTCAAGATCTATCGGGCCGTCATACTCCGCCTCGTAACCCCGGCCATCGCGACCGTCGCCATCTTCAATCTCGTTCCCATTTGGAATGATCTGTGGTTCCCCCTCATCTTCATCAGGAAGGACGATCAGCGCACCCTCATCCTCGGGGTCACGCGGCTCTTCGGCGAATACCAGACCGACTGGTCGAAGATTCTCGCCGTGCTGTCGATGTCCTGCGTGCCCGTGATACTCCTCTACCTCCTGATGGCCAGGCAGTTCATCGCCGGTTTGACCGCGGGGGCGGTGAAGGGCTGAAAGTCTTTTTGGGGGAGTCGCGGGGCTGGGGGAGACGCGGGGCTGAGGCAAGTCGCGGGGCTGAGGCAAGTCGCGGGGCTGAGGCAAGACGCGGGGCCGAGGCAAGACGCGGGGCTAGGGTGTAGGGATAAGACCCGAAAAATAAGGGGGTTCGTGCTTCAGTCTGGACTCACATGAACGATTGATCATATGTTCATGTGAAGGAGTGACTATGCCCGTATCCTCATCGGAATCCATAGCAAGCGAGAAGGGGGAGGACTTCGAGCAGGTTCAGCCCGAAACGGGTCGCGAGCTCGCCGAGGCTCTCCGGCTTGAGCTCAATTCTGGTCCGGAGGGTGATGAAGGGCTCGCCAAGGCCGGACGCCGTGTACGAGGTTTTGGCGCAAATGGCGTTGGGGCACGGGGCCCTGGAGATATATGTTCAATTCCTTTAGCTCACATCAATTACATCGAAAAGGCTCGGGGGGAATTGCCCGACACCGCCCTGACTTCGGGGCTTGCCAGCCTCTTCAAGGTTTTCTCTGACCCAACCCGTATCAGGTTGCTTTCGGCCCTTTCGGCGACCGAACTTTGTGTTTGCGATCTCGGGGCCCTGCTTGGCATGAGCCAATCGGCGGTGAGCCATCAACTTGCCATTCTCCGGGCGTCCGGGGTTGTCCGAAGCAGGCGTGATGGCAAGGTGGTCTGGTACAGCCTCGACGACTACCATGTGGCTGGCCTCCTCGCGATGGGCCTCGAGCATCTTGGTGAAACAAAGCAGCGAGAGACAGGGCCTCAGGCATGACACGCTACAGGATGGAGGGTCTCGACTGCCCGGTCTGCGCCCAGGGCCTCGAGGATGGGCTCAAGAAATTCGAGGGGGTCAGGGGAGTGACAGTCGATTTCGCCACCCTCACCCTCCATGTCGACGCCCTCGATGTGGCCGCCGTCGAGGCGGAAGCGAAGCGCCTCGAACCGGGTCTCGGCCTTCTTCGAATCTCCGCCGAATCGAAGGCCGCGATCGCGGCCGATTCGGGGGACGGGAGCGCGGCGATGGGATGGATTCGAGACCTCCTCCCCGTGGCCTTGGCAACCGGCATCGCGGTCGCGGCCTTCTTGCTGGAGGGTCGGGCCCCTGCAGCACTCCCGCGATGGGCCCTTCACCTTCCCTACATCCTGGCCTGGCTCATCGCGGGCGGAGAGGTTCTGGGCGGTGCGATCCGAAACATCGGAAGGGGAAGGGTCTTCGATGAACTCTTCCTGATGTCGATAGCGACGATCGGCGCTATGCTCATCGGCCAATACGAAGAGGCCGTCGGCGTGATGGTCCTCTATCGCCTCGGCGAATTCCTCCAGGAGTCGGCGATTGCGAGGAGTCGCTCCTCGATGCGCGCCCTCCTCGACCTCCGCCCCTCTGTGGCGCGGATCAGGAGGGGCCCGGAATGGTTGAGCCTTCCCTCCGAGGAAGTCGGCTCCGGCGACCTTCTCCTCGTCCTTCCCGGCGAGGCTATCCCGGCCGACGGCATCATCGAGTCGGGCGAGAGTCTCATCGACACGAAGGCCTTGACGGGCGAATCGGCCCCCCGTGAGGCGGGCCCCGGCACCGAACTCATGGGCGGCTTTATCGCCCTCGATGGGGCCCTGGAAATACGGGCCAGCCGCCCCGTCTCCGAATCCCAGGCATCGCGAATCGCGACCCTCGTTGAGGGAGCCTCGGCACGCAAGGCGAAGACCGAACGCCTCGTCACGCGGCTTGCGAGCTGGTACACGCCACTGGTGGTCCTCCTCGCCGCACTGGTCGCCTTTGTACCGCCTCTCTTCATCCCCGGTGCCCGCCTTGCCGAGTGGGGCTACCGTGCGCTGGTGATGCTCGTCATCTCCTGCCCCTGCGCCCTCGTGATTTCGATTCCCCTGGGTTATTTCGCGGGCATCGGAGGGGCGGCGCGGGCAGGCATTCTCGTGAAGGGGGGCGAGGTCATCGATGGGCTCGCCCGCGTATCGACGGTCGTCTTCGACAAGACGGGCACACTCACCGAAGGCTCATTCGAGGTCGTGAAGGTCGAGGCGCGGGCCGGACAGTCCGAGGATGAGCTCGTCCTCCTCGCGGCGATGGCCGAATCGCGTTCGAGTCATCCGATCGCGAAGGCGCTGATCGACGAGGGTGCCCGGCGGCGAATGTCGGCCGCTGCCTCCGCAGTCACCTTTGCCGCGCGCGAATATCCCGGTCGAGGTGTCGTCGCGCGCATCGACGGGAGGGATGTCCTCGTCGGAAACGCAAGACTCCTTGCCGAAAGCGCGACCATTCCGGCCCTGCCTGCCGAGGTTCCCGGCGCGACCTCGATTTTCGTGGCCATCGACGGGGCCTACGCCGGGCGCATCCTCGCGGGCGACAGGACCAAGGTCGAAGCCGCCCGGAGCCTGCGGGAACTCGAGGCCCTCGGAATCGATCGCATCGCCATGCTCACCGGGGACGCCCAGGAGCCCGCCCGGAAGGTGGCCGCCACCCTCGGCATCGTCGATGTCCGCGCCGCCCTCACCCCCGAGGGCAAGTTGCGCGAACTAGAAACAATTATGAATGACCATGGCCCCGGCCGCCAAAATGGCCCCGGCCAGGCTGCCGGGGCGGGGGCGGCCCGGGGGCGCGGGGGCCTCATGTTCGTGGGCGACGGCACCAACGACGCGCCGGTCATCGCCCGCGCGGACGTGGGCGTGGCCCTGGGCGCCGGGACGGACGCGGCGGTCGAGACCGCCGACCTCGTCATCCTGTCAGGAAATCTGGGGCAGGTATCCGCCGCCATCCGCCATGCACGGCGAACGAAGAGGATCATCGGCCAGAACATCGTCTTCGCCCTCGGCATCAAGAGCGCCTTTCTCGTGCTGGGTGCCGCGGGATTGGCGGGCATGTGGTTCGCGGTGATCGCCGACGTCGGGGTGGCCATCCTCGCGGTCCTGAACGCCACGAGGGCGCTCAGGACCGCGAGAGACGCGGCAAAAGCCTGACTCGAATCAATTCGTGAACAAGAGGGTATATTCCACTTCCCCATACATGCCATTCATCGCCGTGCTGTTCCAGTCGAAGAAACCGTTGTCCCCAATGGCCGATCCCTTGACGAAGTTGAGGAGATGGTAGGTGTCGGGCGGCAAGCTGTAGGGAAGATCGGCGAATACCCCGGGCGCGCCAGCCGCCCCCGGCGTCGGAATGCTTTGGCCTATCCAGCCCTTGCCCACCGTGAGGGCATTGTCGTCGTTCTCGCTGAGTATTCCCGAGATCAGGCTGCCGTCGGTTGCGAAGATGAGGGTCATCCAACCATCGACCTCACCAGATACGCCAGAAGCGGGATAGCCGGAACTGGAAGATGGGTACTCCGCGTATTTGGCGCTGTAGCCCTGTATGGCCCCGGGAGTGCCGAAGAAGGCCGCGATTGAATGGGAAAACACCGTATGGCTGAAGAAATAGGCACTGGTCTTCGGGTCGGATGGATTTACACCCCTGCCCAAGCCGTCATAGAAGCGGAGCATGCGGCTCAGATCGACCAGTATCGTGAGGGTCGGGCTGTCACCTGTCGCCACCACGAGGTTGGCCGGAGTGGGGACGACAACCGACCCCGTGAACGGCTGAAGGGTCGTGCCCGCGCCAAGGTTGATCGTGACGGGTGCCTCCTCGGCCGGGCCGGTTGTAAAGTTTATATAGCTGCTCGCTCCACCGGTGCCGATAGTCCCGTCGTAGGCATAGGCTGCCTTGGTGTACAAAGCCATTTTTTGAGGTGAACCATTGTTGGCGGCCGTGAAGATGCTGCCGTTGACCTGGCTGCCGTTGAGAGTGCCCTTGATGAAGCCCTTGGGGTCGAAGTTGAGATCGATCTCCGTGATAGTACCTGTTGGTATTGTCATTATAATGCCGCTCGTGTCGATGGGCGTGACTCCATCAAGAGTCAGGGATTGAGTCCCAGTCCAGGCTATGGCACCCGTGCTGCCATCCGAGAAGGTGCCACGGACAAGGATCTGGGTCAGTGTTACTTTTAGATAATCGGGAGTTCCTGAAATTATGTAGCCGCCATCGGTAAACGTGGGCACATTGGTAAAACCGGTCTTGGTGCCAAACAGCGCCCGCGCGGAAGACAGGCCCTTGGCGGTCGTTCCTGTCGGAGTCACCGAAACGACGGATAGCTTGGCCGCCACGCTGCTCGCGCTTCCGCTCTTTCCGGACAAATTGCACGATATGAGCCCAAACAACGGGATCATGAACAACATGCTCGATATTCGAGCAATGGGCCTGGAAATTTCCATAGTGCCTCCTGGAATTATCCAAAGATGCCCCAATGCGCAGAAAAGTCAAAATAAATATGAAAATACTTGAACCTCGGCTTCGCCGATTCATCCGAGGCTCAGCCAGCGGCTCAACCCGCGGCGGCACCTGCCTTCTTCTTCCCGCCCCCGTTGAGCAGGGCCGTGCCACCGAGGACGAGGGCGGCACCCGCGAAGGCCTCGGGATGGAGTGTCTCTCCGAGGAATAGCCACGACCAGAGAAATGCGAAGACGGGTATGAGGAGGGTCACGGACAGGGCCGCGGTGAGCCCCGCGCTCGACATGAGGCGAAAGTAGATCAGGTAGGCGACGGCGGAACAGAGAATGGCGAATGTCGCGGCCAGGGCCCATGTTGAGGGAGCGATGGATGCGAGGGGCGGAGCCGTGAGGGCTGCCGGCGGGAGGAGGACGAGGCCCGCCACAAGGAGGCTCGAGGCCGTCATCGCGCGCGAGGATATGCCGGGGGCCCAGCGCCGGATATAGGCGCCCGAAAAGCCGTAGCTCACGGTGGCGAGGAGGCATGCCAGGACGGGCAGAACCTCTGTTCCGAGTTCGGCCCTCGAGCTGCCCATGCCGAAAAGCGCTATCGCCGTCACGCCGGCGAGACCGAGGGCCATGCCCCCCATTTTGCGAAGGGTGAGAGCCTCGCCGAGGAGGAGGGCGCCGAACAGCGCCCCCCAGAGCGGGGTGAGGGCATTGACGATCGACTCGATCGAGGCGGGGACCCCGAGGGCCGCCCAGGAGAAGAGAAAGAAGGGCAAGGCCGAATTGAAGACGCCCACCACGAGGTAGTGCCTGAGGTTCTTCTTCCAGTCGAGTTTGGTACGTAGTATGAAGAACAAGACCACGAGGGCGAGCCCGGCGATGAGGGTCCTGAGGTCAGCCGTGAGTACGGGGCCGAGAAGGGGCGCCAGCACGCGCATGAACAGGAAGGATGACCCCCAGATGGCGGCCAGGAGGACGAGAAGAGACATGTCGATGCGTTTCATGCCGGGCTCCTTGCGAGGACGGGTATCGCCACACCTATGACGATCAAGAGACTCGCGACGCCGAAGGCGAGGGTGGGCATCTCGCCGAAGAGGAAGTAGGCGAGCACGGCCGCGACGAGGAACTGGGTCAGGTTGAAAAGGGAAACGGTCTGCGGGGAAAGCCTGGTCATCGCGCGGTTCATGAGGGAATGTCCGACGATGGTCGGGCCGAGGGCGAGGCCGAGGGTCATCACAAGATCGGTGGCGGTGATGCCGCGTATGGGGTTGGCGAAGGGCAGGGAAAGGAGGAGATCGAAGGTGCCGCCGATCAGGTAAAGGGGCACGAGATAGAGCAAAATGCCCTCTTTGGGGGCGAAGCGCCTCGCCAGGGCGAGGTAGGCCGCGTAGAAAAGCATCGACACAAAGCAGACGATATCGCCGCCGAAGTGGGCGGGCTCGAGGCGAAAATCAAATATACCAAGTATGACGATACCGGCCATCGCGAGGATCGTGCCGGCCACTTCGGCTCCTCGGGGCAGTTCCTTCGTCATGAAATACACGAGGAAAGGCATGGCCACGGGCACCATCGTGGTGATGACCGTGGCGTTGCCGGCGAGGGTCATCCGCGCGCCGAAAATCCAGGCGATGAAGTGGAGTCCCAGGGTCAGTCCCGGAAGGACCGAAGGCAGAATAAGCCGCGGCGAAAACCTCAGCCCCGACCGCTTGAGTTCCCGGAAAAAGAGTGGCAGGAGGAGGATGCCCGCGAAGAGCTGGCGATAGGAGGCCTGCAGGATCGGGTGTATCGTCGAGGCCTTGATGAGAAGGGCCGAGGAGGCGCCGACCATATTCGCGAGCAGGAGCAACCAAAGCTCGATGGATCGCGCGGCGTGGACAGGTGTTTTCATGGGAGTGAAACCTAGCCTGAATCGACGCCAGAGGTAAACCTCGATTCGGGCCCGTTTCCGATCAGGACGTCCCGGCCCCCTTCGATCCATGCTGGCGGGCCTTGGCCCCTTCGGCCTCTCCCGCGCGCTCGGAGATGATGGCGAGGCCTTCGAGGGCGAGGGCCTCGACGAATCGGCAGGGCTGGAGCCCTCTGAGGAATTCCCTTCCGGCCGGATCGCCCGTGACGAGAACTTCGATGAGGGCAGGATTCGCGCCCGACCCGGCGAGTTCCGCCCGGAACAGTCCCGCGAGCCTTTCGACGAGTCCGGAATAGCCATAATACAGACCGGCCTGGATCGAGGCTCGTGTCGTTTTTCCGATGGCCCGTTCCGGGCGCTCGAAGGCGGCCTGGGGCAGGAGAGCCGCCCCGGCGTGGAGGGAAAATGAAGCGGTCTCGATCCCCGGGGCGATGGCGGCGCCCACGAAATCCCCTTCGGCATTCAGCGCCGAGAACACGATGGCGCCGCCGAAGTCGATGATCACGCAGGGCGCGCCCGCTACTAGGTTGCGCGCCGCCGCCGCCGAACAGACGATATCCGAACCGACTTCCTGGGGAAGGTCGCTTCTGATTTTCACCCCGGTCTTGAAGCCTGGCCCCACCACCTGGGCCGAAATCCCGAAGGCCGTGGAGATTGCGGCCACGATGCGCGGCGTCAGGATCGGCGCCACGCTCGAGACAATCGCCCGATCCACCTTCTCGCCGCCGATGCCGGCCTTCTCTTTCGCTTCCTGGAAGGCCCGCTCCATGAACCAGCCATACTCGTCAGCGCTCCGGTCGGACATCGCGCCGAGCTCGCGGCGGAGGATCCAGCCTCGGCCGTCGTGGAAGCCCAGGGCGATGGAGCGATTACGGACATCGACGGCGAGGAGCATCCTCACTTCTCCTCGTCGGCAAGCCTCGCCTTTCCGCCCTTCTTCTCGATACCGAGCCAGAGGGCCACGACGGCGACCGTGAGCACGGCGGCGATGGCAGCTTCCATAAAGCCGTTGGTGAAGCCCACCTTGACGGCGAGGTCGAGGCTCACGGCCTTGGGGTAGAGGAGAGCGAGGGAACCGAGGACAAGGACAGTATTAGTAAGACTTCCGGCCACACCTGCCACCGCCGCGCCGACCCGGGGCAGGCGCTTCGCAAAGGGGAGATAGGCGAGCCAGGCGACCACGCCGACGAGCATGCGGGGAAGGAGGGCTGTGAGCGGGTTCTTGAAAAGGCCACTCGTGTCCTGGATCATGCTGAAGGCGCCGAAAATCGCGCCCACGGCGAGGCCCACCACGGGGCCTTCGAGCACCGCCCCGATGATGACCGGCACGGCCATCACGGTGAGCTCGAAGCCCGGCCCGAGCACCCAGGGGATGAAGCCGATCCTCGTCGCCCCGAGCACGATCGCGACGGCGCCGAGAGCCCCGGCGATGACGATTTTCCTGAGCGGAATCCTGCTGGCCATACGAACCTCCATTGTCGGTATCCGCCCCCCTGCGCCCGCGAGCGCCGAGGTCATCGGTCGAATCCGACTGCATATCTCAACCCTCCCTCAAGGAAGGGTCTTGGCGAAATAAAGGCCGAAGACGACGCCTCCGGCCATGAAGAGAGTGAGACCGAGCCTGACGAAGCCCTCGCCGGCCACCATTTCGTACGTAGTGTAGCGAGTCCTTTCGTCGCCGGTGTAGCAGCGGGCTTCCATCGCCTCGACGAGGAGCTCCGCCCGTTCGAGGGTGCGGATGATCAGCGGCACGAAAAGCGGCAGGTACGACCGCGCCTTGCGGATGGGGTTGATGCCCGAAGCCCCGAAGTCACCGCCCCGCGAGGCCTGAGCCTTAACAATTGATTCTAGTTCCCCGGTCACGATGGGAACAAAACGGAGCGCCACCGCGATCATCAGCGAAAACTCGTGGGAAGGAAAGCCGAAGCGGCCCAGCGGCGCGAAAAAATCCTCGATGCCGTGGGCGATTTCCTGCTCCGCCGTAACACTCGTGAGAAGGCCGATGGCCGCGAGCACGGCCGCGAAGCGCGAAAAGAGGAGGAGGAGGGCCAGGAGAGTGGAGAGGTGAATCGACAAGGGCCCGATGGAAACGAGAGCGACCCCGGTCGTCCCCGATTGGAAGATGAGAGTCAGGACGGACAGAATGAGGAGAAAGGGCATGGCAGGCTTGATGCCGCGGAGGAGAAAGAGAGGATTCACCCTGGCGGCGAGGGCCGCCGCAAGGACCCAAAGCCCGAGAAGCGTCGTCCCCGTCACATTGGTGTTCGCGAACATGACGATGAAAAATACCAGAATACCGAAGAACTTCGTCACCGGCGTCAGGCGATGGACGAAGGAACCGGAATCGATGTATTGACCGATGGACACATTTGCGAAGAACTGGAGGTCCTTCATCGGGGGGCCTCCCGCCCGGCGGCGGTACTGCCGGCGGTGGCGGCGGCGAGGTCGGCGGCGGTGGCGGCGAGGTCGGCGGCGGTGGCAGCGAGGTCGGCGGTAGCGGCGCCCGCCGCACCCTGCT
This sequence comes from bacterium, assembly GCA_021782015.1. Lineage (GTDB taxonomy): Bacteria > Spirochaetota > Spirochaetia > Treponematales > Rectinemataceae > CAIJMU01. The sequence goes on from JAJXVS010000033.1 coordinate 10,032, forward strand.
CCAGCCTCGAACCGAGCCGCGCGGCGAGGGTCGCGATGTCGAGGGGCGTCGGGCCCGACCAGACTCCGAGATCAGCGAGGGCGACCGCCACCTGGGCGGCCCAGGGGCGACCGATTCCCCAAGCCTCATCGTAATTGTTACCGAATATTTCGCCGGGAGGGCCGAAGGCGAGGAGTGCCCCTCCTCGGAGCACGGCCACCATGTCGGCCCTCGCCGCCTCGTCCATGGAATGCGTGGAGAAGACCACGGTCTTCCCCGTGGCCGCGAAGGATGTGATGAGCGCCATGATGGCCGCCTTTCCGGCCGGGTCGAGGGCCTGGGTCGGCTCGTCGAGGAGAATGGCCTCGGGATCGAGGGCCAGGACTCCGGCCAGCGCGAGCCTTCGCTTTTCCCCGCCGGAGAGTGAACGGGTCGACCGATCGCGGTAATTCTCGTAGGGCAGGCCGACCTTTTGCATGGCCTCGCGGACCCGCTCGACGAGGGCCCGGCCCGACAAGCCCTGGTTCTTGGGACCGAAGGCCACATCGTCGGCCGAATAGGGCTCGAAGAGGGCCGACTCGGGCCGTTGCACCGCGAGGGGTGCGCGCATGCGCAGTGCCCGGAGATCGGCCTTGGGTTCGCAGGGATCGCGGCCGAAAGCGAGGATCCTGCCCGAACTCGGCAGGGCGAGGGAGTTGAGAAGCTGGAGGATCGTCGACTTGCCCGACCCCGTATGGCCGACGAGGGCCACAACGCTTCCCTTCGGCACGACGAAACTGATATCCGAAAGCGCCCTGCGCTCGTTTACGGTGCCCCGGAGATAGGAATAGCCCAGTCGCTCCAAAGAGAAGGCCGGGGCAGGAGGTTGCTGGTTGGAACCGGCCCCGGCTCCACCGATCGCGGCCCCGGCGCCACTGGCCCCGGCACCCCTCGCGGCGGGTATGGCGCCACTGGCCACGGCACCATCGATCGCGGCCCCGACGCCCCTCGCGGCGGGTATGGCGCCACCCGGCGCGGCCCCGGCGCCCGCTGTCGCCGCCCCTGGTCGCTGCAGGAGTCCCTTTCCGATGCTGTCGGCCAAGAGTCTCGCGCAACCCCCGGCCGTTTCGCAGATGCGCGGCTCGAAGCCCATTGTGCGAGCAAGGGCGATGGCGGGCGGCAGGCCGAAGCTCTCGAGCACTTCCCCGTCTTTCGCAAAAAAGGCCTCGGGAGGAGCGTCGCGAACGAGGAGTCCTTCGTCGAGCATGAGGATACGACCCGCGCGGGCGGCCTCGCTCATGTCATGGGTGACGTGGATGATGGTCACACCTTCGGCATTGAGCCTATCCATGAGATCGAGCATGGCCTGGCGCGAGGGCGGATCGAGCATGGCCGTGGCCTCGTCGAAGGCGATGCAACGCGGCCGCATCGCCAGGGCCCCTGCGACGGCCAGGCGCTGTTGCTGACCAGCCGAGAGAAAGTGGGGAGGACTCTTGCGTTCGGCCTCCAAACCCACAACAGCCAGGGCCTCGTCGACCCGGCGGCGAATTTCTGCCCTGTCGATGGCGAGATTGCCGGGACCGAAGGCCACGTCTTCTTCTACTACGGTGGAAACTATCTGATCGGGAGGGGATTGAAAGACGAGCACGAGGGTCGAACGCAGGGCCCGGGCGTTGGCGGAATCGGCGGCGTCGAGACCATCGACTCTGACCGAGCCGGCATCGACATGGCGAAGGCCGTTCATCAGCCTGAGCAGACTCGATTTGCCCGATCCATTGCGCCCGACGATGGCGACGTACTCACCTTCGTCGATGCGAAAACTCAGTCCGCGAATCGCGGGCCTGGGGCTGCCCGGCCAGCTGAAGACGGCCGAATCGAACTCGATAAAGCTCATGGTCGGAGGGCCCCGGGACCTCCGCCGCAGGATGGACGGACACAGCGAACCATATCACCTCGCGTACCGGCCAAGTCATTCGGTCCAGTCGCAGGCCGAATATACCGCGATCGCCCCGCCTTGTCGAGCGCCGATAGGCCGGGGGCCGCTCCTTGAACAGGCGGGGATTCTGGAGTAAATTGGGGCTCCGGAGCAGGGAGCGCATGGATCAGTTTTTCGACCGTTTCGAACGCCTGTTCAAGTCGTGGGTGGCCCCGGGCGAGGAACCCCGTTCCGCGCGCCCGACACGCAGGAGTGGCGACCCGGACGTCGATGCCGCGATGGATGAGCTTGACGACTTCCTTTCCGCGGCGCGGGGCGACGACGCGGCAGCTGAGCGCGAAAGGGCGCGGCGCGCGGCGGAAGAGGCCAGGCGCAGGGCGGAAGAAGCGGCCAGGGCAAGGACCACGGGGGGATCGACATCGCGAAACGGGGCAGATGGAAGGGATCCACGGTTGGTGGCCGCCTACGAATATCTCGGCCTTCCCTTTGGGACGCCGGCCGACCAGGTAAAGGCAAAATATAAAAAACTCCTGCTCAAGCATCATCCGGACCGCCATGCCGGCAATCCGGAGAATATCAAGAAGGCAACCGAAACCTCGGCTCGCATCAATGAATCCTGGCGCCTCATCGAAACTTGGGCGACCACCGGTCGTATTCCGGATTGAGGGTCCTTGGCCCGGGCCTGTAACCAAAGAGTTTTAAGCTCCTTTGCTATAAAGCGGCGGAGCCCATCGGCCGACAATCGACAGTGACATCGAAGGAGAGGGGAAGTCCGGAATGAAGAGCAATCCGCTTGCAGCCTATCGCGAGGTACGCGTCAAGACGGCGAGTCCCGCCCAGATCGTGGTCATGCTCTACGACGAGGCGGTCAGGCAGTGTGACCGCGCCCTTGCGCTGATGGAGGGCGACCAAGCCAAGAATCCCCGTAATATCGAAAAGATCAATGCCGCCCTGGGCAAAACCCAGGATATCGTGACCGAACTCATGGCCGGCCTCGATTTCGACGCCGGCGGAGAAATCGCGCAGGATCTTTTCGCCCTCTATGTCTGGTTCAATCGCGAACTCATGGAATCCAATGTGGAAAAGAGCGAAAAACGCGTCCGCACCGTCCGTGACCAGCTCGACAGCCTCAGGGGCGCCTGGGCCGAGGCGGCCACCAAGGCCCAGGGCGGCGGCCAAGGCCAATTCGGCGTCAACATAGCGGGCTGATCCTGCCATTGCCCCAGGCCGGTGGAAGCCTGGCGAAGCGTCACTCGAAGGCGGTATGACCAACATGGCTGCACAGTACGAAGGCGAAGTCCAGAAGCGCGTGGCCATGCTGCGCCGATTGCGCGAACTCCTCCTCGACCAGCGCGGGAAATTCGAGAATTACCTCCGGGTCCTCGATCACGAAAAGGGCGACATCGAGAGTGGAGACGTCGATCGCCTCGTTGCCCATGTGGAGATCGAAGAGGCCATCGTTTCCGAGATTTTCACCTTCCAGAAGGCCATCGATCCCCTTGAGGAACTCATGCGCGCACCCCTGGCAGCCGGGAAGACCGACCTGGGCGAGGTCGCCAGCCTCAAAGACAGCCTCCAGGACCTCAAGACCGAGGTCCTTAAACGCAATGAAGAGAATCGCATCCTCCTCCGCGCGAGAATGGACGTCATCCGTTCCCAGGTGATGGCGCTCCGCAAACCCCTCGGATCGCGGCATGCCGTCTACGCCGAACGGACGGCCGGCAACCTCGTCGACATCGGGGCCTGAGCGTCGACGTCGACCCGGGGCCTGAGCGAAGACGTCGACATCGGGGCCTGAACGATGTGGGCCGTCTGGGTGCGGGCGGCCAATCGACCGGCGAGAGTCAGGAACTCTCGCCCAGTCCCAAGGGATTCGCCTGGTTTCTGCTCAATCGCTCCGAAGATCACAAGGTCCGCGCCACCCCCATTTGCTTCAAACTACAACAAGCTTCGTGACACTAATATCATGTTGCTTCTATGAATAGGAATAATTAATATTCATCCATGAGTGGCAGAACATCCCCCGGCGTGGCACGGTCGATCGAAATCTCTTCGCGGGGTTTCCCGTCATGACCGTCCTTGTAGCCTTCGCATTTCTTTCCGGCATCGTAACCATTCTCTCGCCCTGCATTCTTCCCGTCCTCCCGATCGTGCTCGCCGGAGGTTTAGGGTCGGGGAGGTCGCGTCCATTCGGCGTGGTTCTCGGCTTTGCGTTCAGCTTCGCCTTCTTCACCCTCGCCCTCGCCAGCATCGTCCAGGCGCTGGGAATTCCGCCCGACGCCCTCCGTGTCGTCGCCGTCGCGCTGATTTTGGTCTTCGGCCTCGTGCTTCTCCTTCCGGCCCTGGGCAGGCGATTCGAAGCGTTCTTCTCCCGACTGGCGTCGATAGGCGGAGCGAAATCCTCGGGCCTGGCAAATTCGCGACCGTCACGAGATTTCTGGAGCGGGCTCGGCCTCGGTCTCGGGCTGGGCCTCGTGTGGACGCCCTGCGTGGGGCCCATCATGGCCTCGGTGATCAGCCTCGCGCTGAGCCGACACGTCGACGGGGGGTCAATCCTCATAACTGCGGCCTACACTCTCGGCACCTCGATCCCCATGTTCGCCGTCATGGTCGGGGGGAGGGCGATGCTGAACAGGGTGCCCTGGCTCCTGCGGCGGTCGGGGGCGATCCAGCGCGGATTCGGGCTCGTGATGATCGCAGTCGCCGTTATGATCGGTTTTGGCCTCGACCGGCGATTCCAGGCCGCGGTGCTCACGGCCTTTCCGTCCTACGGCGCCGGGTTGACCGCCATCGAAGGGACAGGTCCCGTTCGGGAAGCCTTGAGGGTGCGAGGGGGGCCGGCTGTCGGGCAGCCCGTCGGCAACTTTTCGGCGGCCGGGGCGATGCCTCCGGAAAATGGCGAGCTCGGCGATTATGGCGCCGCCCCCGCCTTCGTGGCCGAGGGTCCCTGGTTCAACACCGGTGGCGCCAATCCCGGTTCCATTCCCCTCGCCTCCCCCGCCCTCGAACTCTCGGCCCTCCGCGGAAAGGTCATCCTCGTCGATTTCTGGACTTACAGCTGTGTCAATTGCATCAGAACGCTTCCCTATCTCAAGGCCTGGTACGCTGCCTACAAGAAAGACGGCCTGGTCATCGTGGGAGTGCACAGCCCCGAGTTCGAGTTCGAAAAGCGGGTTTCGAACGTTTCAACCGCCATCCGAGATCTCGGCGTAACCTGGCCGGTCGTCATGGACGACAGCTATTCGCAATGGAACGCCTACTCCAACCAGTACTGGCCCGCGCACTATTTCATCGACGGGCATGGCCGCGTCCGCTACTTCCATTTCGGCGAGGGAGACTATGCCACGGCCGAAAAGGTCATCAGGGAGCTCCTGGCCGAACTCGGGAATCGGGCGATTGCACCAGTATCCGGCGAACCAGTGGCTGCCGGAATTGGAACCGGGGCCAGCGGACTCGCGCCAGCCAGCGCAGCACCCGGCCCAACGGGTGCCGCAAAGGCGGGACCGGCGGCGCTGTCCCTTCAACCGGTGACTCCCGAAACCTACCTCGGCTACGAAAGGGGCTCGGGCCTCGATTCGGCCACTGCGCCCATGGCCGACAAAAGTGTGGATTACCGGCCTTCGAGGCCGCCCGCCGACGGCGAGTGGAGTCTCCAGGGCAAATGGACCATTTCATCGCAATACATAGAACCTGAGAACCTCGGTACCCTGCGCCTCGGCTTCCACGCGATGCATGTCTTCCTCGTCGTGGAGCCGGAGGAGAAGAGCGGCAGCATCGAGGTCTCGGTCGACGGGACTCGCATCGTCTCGGGCCCCGACATCGTCGACGGGCTGGTGATACCGACCGAAAGTCGATTGTACCAGCTCATACAGCTTCCCTCTTCGGGCGCCCACGTGCTCACGCTCGTGGTCAGGGGAAAGCTCCGGTTGTTCGCCTTTACCTTCGGGTAGGCGGAAGGAGTGATGGCAATGCGCAACAGGGAATTCATCGCAATACTCACGACCCTCGTCTTTGCGGCGATGGTCGCCGTCTTCGTCCCGGCCGTGGCGGCCCAGGGCTATTCCAGCAGGGACTCGTCGACCTCCAGTTCGAGCCCTTCCTCCACGGCGGGGCCCCAGTCGAGCCAAGCGGGGAACACCATGGCCGGCAGCTCCAGCCTCATGAGCGCCGAAACCCAGTTGACCGGCTCAATTGTGTCAATCAGCGGTTCGACGGTCTTCGTGACGCTCGGGGATGGGCGGACCCTGGCCGTCGCCCTGGGCCCCTCGACCGCCATCCTCGAAAGGGTGAAAGCGAGCCTGGATTCGATCCGTCCGGGAGACGCCCTCGGTGTCGCTGCGACGAAGACCGCCGATGGAAGCCTCAGGGCCACGGCGATAAATGTCTTCGCCCCCGAAATCTGGCAGCGGGTCAGAAAGGGGCAATTCCCGATGTCCGACGGCCAGGTCATGACGAATGCCCAGGTGGAAAGCCTTTCCAGCCGGGTCGAGGGGCGGGTACTGTACCTGCACTATGAGATGTTGAGCGCCGCCATACTTGTACCGCCGACAGCTACGATCACGCGGAGCCGTGCGGCCGGAGCCGGCGACCTGGTCCCCGGAATGGCCGTGACCATCAGGGGGAGCTCGGGCCCGGACGGAATCTTCTCAGCGAGGCTCCTGAGCTTCGACCGCCCCTGATCGGCCCGAGATCCCAATCCCGCGGCATTCCGGCGCGGAGCGATGCCGATTGCCGCGAAGAGGCCACGCCGATTGCCGCGAAGAGGCCACGCCGATTGCCGCGAAGAGGCCACGCCGATTGCGTCGGCATCGGATCGCGATTCCGCGACAATAAAATAACCGAAATTTGCGGAAGGGCGGCCGAGGAACTAAGCTGGAGGTTGGCAGGCGTTCAAGCTGGAGGCCAAGGCTCACCATGCAACTCGACATCCGGACCCTAATCCTCCTCCTCGCGCTCGGCGATGTCGCGGCGATCCTTATAATGCTCGCGTATGTCCGGAAGGCGGCCCTCGAAGCCGCGACCTTGTTCTTCCTGATCGGCGCGGCCCTTCAAGCCATCGCCTGGACTCTTTTGGGGCTGCGCGGCACCTTGCCCGACGCGCTCTCCATTCTCGTAGGAAATGCCATGATTTTCGCAGGATTCTCCTTCGAGGCCCTCGGTTTCGCCTCGGTGGGGGGAAGGAATCGGGCCGAGGAACGCGAGTACCTGCTGATCGTCGCGATCGGCCTGGTCCTTCTGCTGCCCTTTCAGGCGAAAGCCAATCTTCGGGTGGCGGTCTCCTCCCTCGTCACCGTGGCTATCTACGCTCGATTCGCCCTTTCACTCGCGGGCAGGGCGAGGCGGTCGCCGCTCAGCGGCACGATCGCGATCGCCGCGGCCGCATACGCGCTGGCCCTCGGCGCCCGGGCCCTGATCGCGGCCATGCAGAGTTCCTTCACCCTTTTTTCGACCCACTTCGTGCAGTATCTCGCCATGCTGCCCCAGTACCTCATGCTCATCCTCGGGACCGTCGGCTTCATCCTCCTCCTCAAGGAACGCGACGACGAACTCCTCCGCGAAAGCGAGGAGAAGTACCGCCTGGTGACCGAGCGGGCCAACGAAGCAATTGTGATCATCCAGGACGGGAAGTACGTGTTCGCCAATCGGCGGGCGGCGGAGATGGTCGGCCGCGCAAACCCCTCGGAGATGATCGACAAGGAAATGGGATCGAAAATCCATGGCGAGGACCAGGAGCGCGTGCGGGAGCGCGTGCTCGCGCGGCTTGCGGGAAAGGAGGTGCCGGCGGGCTGCGATTTCCGGATTCTCGGGCCGGACGGAACGCCGTTCTGGGTGTCGAGCTCCTCGTCGCTGATCACCTACAAGGGGAGGCCGGCCAACCTCGCCGTGATCTCCGACATCGACGAGCGGAAGAGACAGCAGGAAAGCATCGAAAAACTCCTCGCTGAAAAGGAGCTCCTCCTCCGCGAGGTCAACCATCGGGTGAAAAACAACCTCGGTGTGGCCATCAGCCTTCTTTCGCTTCATGCCGGAGCCGCGGCGGGCCGCCCGGCGGAGGATGTTCTCGCCGAGGCCGGATCGATGTTGGCGACGATGAGCGAACTCTACGAGTCCCTGCACCGGGCCGGAAGCTCGGGCACCCTGTCCATCCGCGACTACCTGCCCTCCCTCGTCGACGAGGTGTCCCGACTCTTCCCCATGGAGCCGCCGATCCGCTTCGGCCTCGACCTCGCGGACATTCGTCTCGACGCGAGGCTCCTCTCGCCCCTCGGCATCATCCTCAACGAGATCATGACCAACTCGCTCCGTCATGGCTTTGAAGGCATCGCCGTGCCGACCATCTACATCGGCGCCGGCCTGAGCGGAGGAATCGTATCGATCGTTTGCTCTGACAACGGAAAAGGCTTTCCCCCCGGCTTTGACCCGGCCAAATCGACGGGCTTCGGCGCAACCCTGATTCTGGCCCTCGCCAGACAACTGGGGGCTACCTGGAAGGTCGGAAGCGGCAGGGGCAGGCATGAGGAGGGGGCAGACGGTCCCGGCGCCTCCTGGTCATTCGAGTTCCCGATCGAAGAGACGAGCGGCTCCCATCGATGAAGCTCGGTTCCAAACTCATCATTCTATTCGGCCTCGGATTCGCGGTCATCATCGCCTTTTTGGCCCTCGGCCTGCCGCGGGTGGTGGCCAGCGTCACGGAAACACAACTCAAGGCCCTCGCCCGCACGGTCGGCGCCTACCTCGTGTATGACCTGTCGACCCTCCCCTACGGAGGCGACGAAAAAGCCTTCGAAAAGACCATCGATCGCCGCTTCGAATTCGTCGCCGCCCTCGGCGCGTCGACGGGCAATTATCGCGTCAACAAGATAATCCTAATTAATTCTAATTTCCGAGTTGAGGTGGGACATCCCGACGGCGAGATCGGCGCGGACTATTCGTCGCATGCCGACATCCGCGGAGCCTTCGGCGCCAACAACCTGGCAGTCGTCCTCGAAGCGGCCACGGGCGCGGGTGCCGCGGGTGCCGCGGGGGCGTCGGGAGCCGCTGCGTCGGGTGGCCGGGTCGAAGCAGACATCGTCGCGCCCCTGCTCCTCGCCGACGGCGACGAACGAGTGCTCGAGGTAAAGCTCGACTTCTCCGCCACCATCGCCCTCCTCGGGGCGCAATACGCGCGCGTGCTCCTGATCGCCGCGGCGGGCGTCTTCGTCTCACTCTGTCTCCTCATGGGGATCCTCCTCATGAGCGTCCGGAACACCATCATCAAGCCCCTCCTAGCCGTCTCTGCCGCGATGGAGGAGGTCGGCGAGGGAAGGCTCGACGCGAGGGTCGAGGTCCGTGGACGCGATGAGATCGCCGCGATGGGCAGGCATTTCAACTCGATGACCAGAGGTCTTCGCGAACGGTTTGAGCTCGAACGCTATGTGTCCCGGTCGACGGTCGAGACGGCCCGCGCCAGGGCAGGAGGGCCCGGGAGTGATCCGGCCCGTGGAGCGAAGGCCGCGGCCACCGGAACGGAACGCGTCGAGCGCAAGACTCTCGCCGTATTCTTTTCCGATGTGCGCGGATTCACTTCGTACTCCGAACGCACCGATCCGGCCCGTGTCGTCGAGGTTCTCAATACCCTCCTCGGAGCGCAGGAACGCATCATCGATTCGCGATCCGGCTACGTCGACAAATTCGTGGGCGACGAGACGATGGCGATTTTCGAGAGAGCCGAGGACGCCGTCCTCGCGGCCATCGCCATCAAAGAAGGCATAGCCGCCATGAGCGACGAGATCGATGGACTTGCCGTCGGAATCGGCATCCACCTGGGCGAGCTGGTCGAAGGCGACATCGGATCTCCGCGAATGATGAACCATACCGTGATAGGTGACACGGTCAACATCGCCGCACGACTCCAGGCCATGGCAGGGCCGGGCCAGATCATCGTATCGGCATCGGTGGCCGACGACCTGGCCGTCGCTGGCCGTTTCGCCATGCGCGATCTCGGTCCCCTCCGCGTGAAGGGAAAGGGCCAACCGATCGATTGCAGGGAGCTCCTCGGCCCACGGCCTTGATTCACTGTGCCGCCGCTTGGCCTTTTCGCCTCCCGCGGCTAGTATTGGCTTCCACCATGAACGCAAGCCGCCCCGCATGGGCCACCGTCGACCTCTCGGCCATCGCCTCCAACGCGAGACTCCTCCTCGATTATGCCGGGGCCGGCTCGCGACTCTGCGCCGTGGTGAAGGCCGACGCCTACGGACATGGAGCCGTCGAGGTGGCCAAGGCCGCGCTTTCGGGCGGAGCCTCCACCCTGGCCGTCGCCCTCGTATCCGAAGGGATTGCACTGCGGCAAGCCGGCCTCGCGGCGCCGATTCTGGTTCTCGGCGGGGTGTCCGCCGACGAGGCCGAGGCGGCCCTGGCCTCCGACCTCGAGGCCAGCGTCTTCGACGAAACCGCGATCGAAGCGTTCGACCGGGCCGGGAGGCGCGCGCCCCGGAGAGCCCGCCTCCACCTCAAAATCGACAGTGGGATGACGAGGATCGGATGCCAGCCCGCCGACGCTGCCGCCCTCGCCATGAAAATCGCCTCCCTGCCCGGCACCGGCCTGGCCGGCGTCTATACGCATTTCGCAAGCGCCGACAGTGCCGACCTCGGCTTCGCGCGCGAGCAACTGGCACGTTACCAAAATGCCCTCGCCGCCATTGGTGCCGCGGGCGTCGTAGTGCCGCTCCGCCATGCTGCCAACAGC
>JAJXVS010000307.1 GCA_021782015.1 bacterium
GCGCGTATTCCACGAGGGAATCGCCTCATACGCAGGGAAGCCGGTTGCGACCTCAGGACTCAAGATTTCACAATACTGAATATGCGCGCCCGTCTCCGAGTCGCCCTCCTCGGTCCACGCCATCGCGTTCGCCGCCTCGATCGAAAGCATCGCCGCAATCGGGGGCGAGGCCGTCTTCAGGTCGAAGGTGAGGGCCAGCGCCCCATGCGCGAATCCTGAACCGCAAAGTTCCGACAGGGGGCGCGATTCCGTGTCGAAGTCCGACCATGAGGAGAAACCGGTACGAAAGTTCATGAAGGGCCTTCCCGCAAATCCAAAATTCGTTTCCTCAGTATGACTTCCTCGCACAGCCAGGACAAGCTTTTGGGGAACCATGGATGATTTGGCCGCTGGTTGGTTGACGATCGCTGATTGGCCGACCGGCGCAGATTGGCTGATTGTCGCTGGTTGGTTGACGATCGCTGATTGGCCGCCAGGCGCTGATCGGTTGACTGTACCTGGCTGGTTGACTGTCGCTTTCCAGCCCTTGCGCAAATGATATATCAGTGGTATATTTGGCTCATGGCCGATTCAAGAGATGTCGAAGAGGGCTCCTCCCTCGCCGGTTCCGTCTATGCCGAGCTCAAACTCAGGCTGAACCGGGGCGACCTCGCGCCAGGCCAGTTCCTCGACCAGGCAGCCCTAGGCGCCGAACTGGGCATGAGCCGGGCTCCTCTGCGCGACGCTCTGATTCGTCTGGAGCTCGAGGGTTTCGTGACGATTTACCCTCGCCGAGGCGTGATGGTGAGACCTCTCGATCTCGCGACTATTCGTAATATTTATGAAATTCTTGGCGCCCTGGAGGCCTCGGCTGCCGAGCATGCGATCGGGCGCTTCGGGATGGCCGAGGATGGCCGCATGGCCGACCTTATCGAGCTGATGGACAAGAGCCTTGCTTGCGACGATTTCGACGCCTATTACGAGGCCAATGTCCGCTTTCACGACGTCTACATTTCCCTGTCGACCAATCCCGAGCTCAGGCGCCAGGTGGGCATCCTCAAGGAGCGGCTCTACGATTTTCCGCGTCGTTCGTCTTTCGTGAAGGAATGGGAACTCGCTTCGATGAATGAACATCGCGAACTCGCTTCGCGATTCGCCCTGCGCGACTTCGTTGCCGCGGCGGCCTGGATCCGCGAAGTTCATTGGAGTTATGAGGTTCAGGAACGCTTTGTGAGGGCTTATTACGCCGATGGGGGCTTTGCCCTCGCGCGGCGCGACGAAGTGGCTTCGACTGGGCTTGTCGCGATGGGTGATTCGACGCCTTCGTTTGTCCCGAGCGCTTCGGGCGCTTCGGGCGCTGCTGGCGCCCCTGGCGCTTTGGCGGCCGTGCCCGCCTCGCCTGTGAAGGCCGGGGCGGTTCGACGGGCAATTCGCGCGATCGGGGTGGCCCCATGAGTTCGGGCATCGTTTTCGACATCCGCAAATTCTCGGTGCATGACGGCCCCGGCATTCGCACGGCCGTGTTTCTCAAGGGCTGTCCCCTCGACTGCCCCTGGTGCCACAACCCGGAGGGTCGCGATCCGCGGCCGGCCATCCTGCGGAGGGCCGAGCGGTGCATCCTTTGTCACGCCTGCGACAAGGCCTGTCCCCTCGGCATCGATCCGCGGCGAGAGGCCGGCGGACCGGCCTGCGCGGCCTGTCCCGATTTCGGCGCTTGCGCGAGGGCCTGCCCCGCCGAGTCGCTCCAGCTCGTCGGGCGGCGGATGGCGGTAGACGAGCTCATGCAAGAGTTGAGAAAAGATCGTCCCTTTTATGATGATTCGGGGGGCGGAGTTACCTTCACCGGCGGTGAGCCTCTTTCGCAGCCGGGATTTCTCGGCGACCTTCTGGACGCCTGCCGAGCCGAGGGTATCCACACGGCCGTGGAGACCTCAGGTTATGCGAAACAAAGTGTTGTGCTGGATGTTGCGGCAAGGACGGACCTCCTCCTTTTCGATCTCAAGATCATTGATGGCGGGAAGGCATCGGAGATTCTCGGCGTCGACTATGGTGTCTGCCTCGGGAACCTCAAGGAAGCCGCGCGGGCCGCAGCTACTGGGGCCACCACCTTGGCGCCGCGGGGTTCGGCGCCCGTGATAGTACGTATGCCTTTCATCCCCGGCTATAACGATTCGGGCGAGGAGCTGGCTGCCGTATCCGATTTCGTTCGCGCAGCCGGTCCCGGAATTCTCGGCATCCATCTTTTGCCCTATCACTCGAGCGCAAGGGGCAAGTACAAGCTTTGGAACATCGACTATCGCCTGGCCGCCCTCGAGGCGCCCGACGATGCCGCCATCGAGGCGGCTCTTGCAGTGTTGTCCGCCGGGGGCATGCCCGCGCGGAAGGGAGGCTGACATGAACGAGCGAATCGGGAAACTCAGGCGGGAGAGCTTCGAGGCGAAGCCATCCTTTTCCGCTGAACGGGCCCTGCTCACGACGGAGTTCTATAGGGAATGGCAGGGAAAGGTCTCGACGCCGGTTCTCCGCGCCATGAACTTCCGCAACCTATGCGAGAAGAAGGCGATTTGGATCGGGCCTGGTGAACTGATTGTCGGCGAGCGCGGCCCCCGTCCCAAGGCCGTCTCCTCCTTCCCCGAGCTCACCTGTCATTCGGAGGAGGATCTCCGCATCCTCGACTCAAGGCCGATGACGAGCTATCGCGTGCCCGAAGCGGATATCGTCGCCTATCGCGACAAGGTCATCCCGTTTTGGAAGGGACGCAGCATGCGCGAGCGCGCCTTTGCCGATATTCCTCAGCAATGGAAGGATCTTTACGAGGCCGGTGTCTTCACCGAGTTCATGGAACAGCGAGCCCCCGGCCATACCTCGCTCGACGGCAAGATCTATCGCAAGGGACTCAAGGATTTCCGCGCCGACATCGCTCGGGCGCGCGCCTCGATCGAATGGCTCGAGGACCCTGACGCCCTCGCCCGGGAAGAGGAATTGAAGGCCATGGACATCTCCTGCGAGGCCGCCATCATTTTCGCCGAACGGCACGCCGTCCTCGCGGAAAGCATGATGGCATCGGAAGCCGACGCGGGGCGTCGCGCCGAGCTCGCCAAGATCGCCGATGTCTGCCGCCACGTCCCCGCCGAGGCGCCGCGCGATTTCCACGAGGCCCTCCAGATGTATTGGTTCGTTCACCTCGGCACGATCACCGAGTTGAACGGTTGGGACGCGATGAGCCCCGGCCATCTCGATCAGCATCTCGGTCCTTTTTATGCCGCCGACCTCGCAAGGGGCAGGCTCGACCGCGAGCGAGCGAAGGAGCTTCTCGCCTGTTTCTGGATCAAGGTGAACAACACCCCGGCGCCTCCCAAGGTCGGGGTCACCGCGGCAGAAAGCGGTACCTATAACGATTTTACCAACATCAACCTCGGCGGCCTCGACCGCGAGGGAAAAGACGCCTCCAACGAGGTTTCCTTCATCACCCTCGAGGTTCTCGACGAGCTCCAGCTCCTTCAACCCCAAGCCAATGTCCAGGTGAGCGAAAAGACGCCCGAGGCTCTCCTTGCCGCGGCCGCGCGTGTCATCAGGCGAGGTTCCGGCTATCCTTCGCTCTTCAACGCGGACGAGGTCGTGAAAGCCCTCACCGGCATGGGCAAGAAAATCGAGGACGCGCGCGAGGGCGGCACCTCGGGCTGCATCGAGACCGGGGCCTTCGGCAAGGAGGCCTACCTCCTCCACGGCTATCTCAACCTCCCCAAGGTTCTCGAGCTCGCCCTCAACGACGGCGTCGATCCCCTGAGCGGCAAGCGCATCGGCGTTCCAACCGGCGCCCCAGGGGCGCTGGACGATTTCGAGGCCCTCTACGCCGCCTTCGAGAAGGAACTCGCCTACGTTGTCGATCTCAAGGTACGAGTGTCCAATTACCTCGATCGCCTTTTCGCCCGCGACGCGCCGGCGCCCTTCCTTTCGGTCTTCATCGATGATTGCATCGGGCGCGGCAAGGATTACTACGATGGCGGGGCTCGTTACAACTCGGACTATATCCAATGCTGCGGCATCGGGACGGTGACGGATTCCCTTTCCGCCATACGGAGTCACGTTTTCGAAGAGGGGAAGGTCTCCCTCGGCGAGCTGGCCGAGTCTCTCGCGGGCAATTGGAATGGCAGCGAGGGCTTGCGCCTGCTCATGGCCAACAAGACGCCGCGCTTCGGCAACGATGACGACCGCGCCGATTCCCTCGCGCGGAGGGTCTTCGAGACGGCGTTCGCATCCATCGACGGCCGCCCTTCGCCGAGGGGCGCGGGACGCGCCCCTCGGCGTGACAATTCCGCCGCGGGCGGAATTGTCATGGCCGGCTCCGCCG
>JAJXVS010000034.1 GCA_021782015.1 bacterium
TCATGGGCAGGGCCGACACCCCGGTGCGCGCCCTCTTCGACTACGCCTCGCGTGAGTTCGCCAAGGACCTGTCCCTGTTCTACGCCCTCACCGTCGTCGCTCCAGCGGAGGGACCGGGCGAGGGCCGGGGCACGGATGAAGGGCCGGCCTCCGTCGTGGGGGCGGCCTCCGTTGCAGCGGCGGGCGCCCGCCGTGAGGCCAATGTCCTCCGGGGCTTTTTCGCCGGGCAGGGTCGGGCCTGCTTCGAGGAGGCCTCGGCGCTTTCGCTCGCGCTCAACGTGAATCTCCTCGACAAGCCGATCGGCCGCGCCTTGGTGCGACTCGATCCAGACGAGTTCAAGTCGACCTGGCTCGGCAACAAGGCCGTCTACCGCACGCGCATGGCCATGGCCGACGGCGGGGAACTCGTCATACTCGCGCCCGGCCTCAAACGTTTCGGCGAGGATGCCACGATCGACAGGCTGATTCGGCGCTACGGCTATCGGGGCACGGAGGCGACCCTCGCGGCGGTCGGGAAGGACGCGGAATTGGCGACCAACCTTTCGGCGGCCGCCCACCTCATCCATGGCTCGAGCGAGGGCCGGTTTTCTATCACCTACTGCGCCCCGGGCCTGGGTCGGGAGGCGGTCGAAGGCGCGGGTTTCCGTTATGCGGACCTTGGGGAGGTCGAGGCCGCGTGGAAGCCCGAGACCCTCGTGCCCGGTTTCAACAGGATCGGTGGCGAAGAACTTTTTTGGGTGCCGAATCCAGCCCTCGGACTCTGGGCGACGAAGGCGCGTTTCGGCGCCTCGACCTGAGGTCCGGCCCGAAACCGCGCCACAGTCGCGATGCGGGGGCCGGGCTGCGGGCGCCCCTCGAACTCTCAGCTCGCCTTCGATAGCCCTTCTCGCTTGGCGTTGATCCACTTGCCGTACTCGGTATCGACGCGGGCGATGTGCTCCAGGAGCCAGTTGACGACCTTGTCCTGGATGCGGATGAGGAGAGCCGGCGTGAAGCCCGTCTCCGCGAGCTCCCGGCCGATGTCGGCGAATTCCTTTTCGTAGGCCGCGTGCAGGGCCCGATGGGGGTCGTATTTCGGATACCCCTCGGCGACGAGGAGGCGTTCCTCGTCGCGGAAGTGGTAATCGACGTATTCACTTATGAACTTCACAATACCATGGAGATCGGCGCTTTCGTCGCCCGCGAGGAGGGCCACGAGGAGGGCGTTGATGCGCTTGAAGAGTTCCTTGTGCTCCTCGTCCATCTTGTCGATGCCGGTCGACAGGACGTCCGACCAGTCGATGCCTACGCCCACCTCGCCCGAGAGCGCCTCCTGCGCGACGCCCGTGTCGATCTTGGCGCTTTCGATCGACAGGAGGCTGTTGTTGTATTTGTTCTGATTGCCGAAGGCGGAGACCTGGAGCGACACGATACCGAGCTCCTTCGAGGAGGCCGCGATGTCGCTCGTTTCTGCGAGCGACGCCTTCGAGACTTCCTTTATATCCTGCACGGAATCGAGAATGTCCTTGGCCGCCGTCCTGATTTCCTCGGAGGTCGTCTTCACCGTCTCGCTCGTCGTCACGAGGGTGTTGATCGAATCGAGGATCTCCGAACCAGCCTGCGACAGTTCGTTCATCGAGCCCGACACCTCCTGTAGGGCCTTGGCGAACTCCACCACCTCGCGGTTGATGATGGTGAGGGCTTCCTCGCTCTGGCCTCCGGCCTCGGTCGCCAACCTGATCTTGTCCGTGGTGGATCGAAGGGAAGAGGCGATCTGGGCGGCGTTGGCACCCGTGCCCTCGGCGAGCTGGCGGATTTCGCCGGCGACCACGGCGAAGCCCTTGCCCGCCTCGCCCGCATGGGCCGCCTCGATGGCCGCGTTCATGGCGAGGAGGTTCGTCTGGTTCGAAATATTGTCAATTATGTCGATCATTTCCATCATGTCGTCGGCGTTCTTCGCGATGTCGACGATGATCGAGTTGGTTTCCTGCACCTTCTCGCCGCCGTTGCGGATGAGTTCCACGAGGCTCGTGATGGCGGCCGTCCGGGCGTCGGCGATGCGGGCGACGTTGGCCACCGAGGCCATGATTTCCTCGATGGAGGCGCTCGAGCGCTCGATGGCCTGGAACTGCTGCTCCACCTGCTTCACGAGGCTCTGGATCGAACCCATGATCTCCTCGATGGCCGCCGAGGAGCCTTCAATTTCCCCGTCGAGGGTTTCCATGCCGCTCTTGAGTTTGCCGACGTTCGCAACGATGTCGGCAATCGCCTGGGCCGATTGCCTGGCGCTATCCGACAGGCGGACGGCGAGGCGCTGGTTCTTGCCCACCAGGTCGTCGACGTTGACGAGGATGGTCCTGAGCTTGCCCGTGAAATCGTTGAACCAATGCGACAGCCGCGAGATTTCATCATTGCCCGCGACCACGAGGGTCGCGGAGAGGTTGCCCTTCCCCTTCGCGAGGTCTTCGAGAGAGCGCGAGGCTCGCTGCAGCGAGTCGGAGATTCGTCTGATGAGGAAGATCCCGCCCAGGAGGACGATGGCGAGGACGGCCGCCGCGCAGAGGAGCGTCACGAGGCGATCCGAGGCCGCCGTCGCGAGATAGGCATTCCGGAGATTCGCGCGCCCGGTGTCAATGGGGCCGGCGAGGGCCGACAGGGAATCGAGGAAGCCTTGTCCCGACAGGTCGAAATCGTCCATGGCCGCGGAACCGCTGGCGCGATCCTTGGCGTAGGCGTCCTTCATCGCGACGCCCTTGTCGTAGAGGGTCTGGATGTTCTTCGCCAGGGCCTCGACGGCGGAGAGGCGCGCGGGATCCTTTTCGAGCTTTCTGAGGGCGTCGAGGCCGACCATGGCGCCGTCGAGGTTGGTCTTGGCGCTGTCGACCGAAGCCTGATTCTGGGTAAGGCTGGCATCGGTGAGGAACTGCCACAGATTGGCCGTGTCGAGGCCGATGGCCTGGATCTGGTCGCGCTCGTCGTCTATCGCGTAGAGCCCTTTCAGACTCGCGTTTTCGACGGCACCGATGGCTATCGAATAGCCGGCGAATCCGAGCACGAGGACGAGCACGATCGCCATCGCCAGAGCCAATTTGTTTTTGATGCTGAACACGGGGCCTCCCTTGTCTGGACCTCATCCAGTATTGCGGAAGCGGGGCCAAAAGTGAATGGCCAATCGCGCGGTATCGACCGATCGCCGAGGGGCGGAAACTTGACCCTCGCGATGCGAAGGAGTACCGTACTTCCCATGTTGAAACTGCTGAGGTATCTCCGACCCTGGTTCCCCGACATCGCCGGCGTGCTGATCCTCGTGTTCGGCGCCACGATGGCCGATCTCTACCTTCCCACGCTGATGTCCGACATCATCGACAAGGGTGTGATGCGGGGCGACGCGGCCTACATCGGCCGCATCGGCGCCTGGATGCTCCTCGTCACCGCCGTCTCCGTGCTGGGCTCGGTGGTCTCCAGCTGGCTCGGCTCGAGGGCGAGCGCAGGTTTCGGGGCGGCGCTCCGCGAGCGGATTTTCGCCAAGGTCGAGTCCTTCTCGCTGGAGGAATTCGACCGCTTCGGCCCCTCGACCCTCATCACCCGCAGCACCAACGACGTCACCCAGGTGCAGATGGTCACCCTGATGTCCCTGCGCATGATGGTGACGGCCCCGATCATGGCCGTCGGCGGCCTCGTGATGGCCCTGTCGAAGGACCGCTCCCTCACCCTCGTCTTCGCGGTGACGATCCCCGTCCTGCTCATCGTAGTACTGTCGATATTTTCGAGGGCCCTCCCTCTCTTTCGCTCGATCCAGAAGAAGATCGACCGGATCAACCTCGTGCTTCGCGAGGGTCTCACCGGCGTGCGCGTCGTGCGCGCCTTCGGCCGCGAGGCACGCGAGCGCGAGCGCTTCGACGAGGCCAACGAGGATCTCACCTCGACCTATATCCGCGTGAACCGCGTGATGGCCTTCATGTTCCCCTCCGTGATGCTCGTGATGAACGTCTCGTCCGTGGCGCTGTTGTGGTTCGGCATCGTCCGCGTGGATCGCGGTGACATGCAGATAGGGTCGCTGATGGCCTTCATCCAGTATTCCTTCATGATCCTCTTTTCGTTCATGATGTTCGCAATGATGTCGATCATGGTGCCGCGCGCGCAGGCCGCCGCGGTCCGCATCGGCGAGGTCCTCGCCGTCGAGCCCTCGATCCGCGACCCCGAAAGTCCGAAGCCGATGGGCGAGGGCGCCCGCGGCGCCGTCGAATTCCGCGATGTCACCTTCCATTATCACGGAGCCGAGGCGGCGGCGATCGAAGGCCTGTCCTTCGTGGCGAAGGCCGGCGAAATGACCGCCATAGTTGGGTCGACCGGCTCGGGCAAGTCGACCCTCGCCAAGCTCGTGCCGCGGTTCTACGATGTCGATGGGGGCCATGTTCTCGTCGACGGGGTGGACGTGCGCGAGCTTCGCCAGGAGGAATTGCGAGCGCGCATCGGCTACGTTCCGCAAAAACCCGTGCTCTTCTCGATGACGGTGGGCGACAATATCCGTGTCGGGATTCCGGATGACCAGGTCGCCCCCGGCGACCGAGTCGCCCCCGGCGACGGAGGCGCCCCAGGCGACCGAGTCGCCCGGGGTGATGGGGGCGGGGCGGGGGAGCCACCTTCCCGCAGCGATGCCCCTGCCGATGGCCGATCCGTGGAGGATCTCGTCAGATCCTCGGCCGACATCGCCCAGGCGACCGAGTTCATCGAGGCCCTCGAAAACGGCTTCGACCACGAGGTTTCGCAAGGCGGACTCAATCTCTCCGGAGGGCAGAAGCAGCGACTCTCGATCGCGAGGGCCCTTGCCCGCCGGCCCGACATCTATGTATTCGATGATTGTTTTTCCGCCCTCGATTTCCGCACCGATGCGCGGCTCCGCGCGCGCCTCCGCGAGGTCACGGGTGAGGCGACGGTGATCGTCGTCGCCCAGCGTGTGGGCACGGTCATGGAGGCCGACCGCATCATCGTCCTGGACGAGGGGCGCGTCGTTGGCTCCGGCACCCACGCCGAGCTTCTCGCGAGTTGCCCGGTGTACCGCGAAATCGCAGCCTCGCAGCTCTCCGAAGAGAGGATAGCATGAGCGACACGGCTCGGGGCGGCTCGCATCAGGGCGGCGCGGGCGGCTCGGGGACGGGTGCCTCATCTGGGGCGGCAGCCGGCATGGCGGGCCCGAGGCCCGGCGGACGGGGCGGCCATGGCATGGGCGGCCCGATGGGCGGCATGGGCAGACCGGCTGAAAAGCCCAAGGATTTCGGCAAGACCATGCGCCGCCTTCTCGGCTATCTCAGGCCCCACGCCGCGCGGCTCGTCGTCGTCTTCCTCCTCGCAGTCCTGTCGATGTCCTTCAACATCGTTTCCCCGAAAATCCAGGGCATTGTTATGGACAAGCTCAAGGACGCCTTCGTGGCGAGGATGGTCACGGCTCCCGCCCAGGCCCAGGGGCCGACCACCTTGACCGCGGCCCAGATGGCCGACGCCCAGCGAGCCCTCCGCTCGACGGGGGGCAAGGTCGACTACGCCGGCATCGGCCGCATCCTCCTCACACTCCTCGCCCTCTATGTGCTCGCATCGGGTTTCATGTTCATCACACAGTGGGTGATGTCGACCGTCGCCCAGCGCACGGTGTCGAAGCTGAGGCGCGAGGCCCAGGCCAAGATCGACCGCTTGCCTCTCCGCTACCTCGACGGGAGGCCCCATGGCGACCTCCTTTCGAGGGTGACCAACGACATAGATACAATTGCCACTACATTGCAACAGAGCATCGTCCAGGCCATCACCTCCGTGATCCAGCTCGCCGGCTTCGTGATCATGATGGTGACGATAAGCCCGCTTTTGACCCTCATCGTGCTCGCGACCCTGCCCCTCTACATCCTTGCGACCGCCCTCGTCGCCAAGAACTCCCAGAAGTACTTCATCGCCCAGCAGCGCGAGATCGGCGCCCTCTCGGGTCACATCGAAGAGATGTATTCCGGCCACGCGATTGTTCGGGCCTTCGGCATGGAGCGGCGATCGAAGGAAAAATTCGACGCGATCAACGGGCGTCTGCGATCCTCGGCCACCAACGCCCAGTTCGTGTCCGGCATCATGTTCCCCCTCATGAATTTCATCGGGAACCTGGGCTATGTCCTGGTCAGCGTCGTCGGCGGTCTCTGGCTTACCAAGGGGAGCCTTTCGATCGGCGACATCGTCGCCTTCATCCAGTACTCGCGCGGCTTCGCGCAACCGATCGCCCAGACGGCCAACATCGCCAACATCATCCAATCCACCATGGCCTGCGCCGAACGCGTCTTCGAGGTGCTGGATGAGACTGAGGAACCGGGCGACGCTCCGGATGCCGCCATGCCGGGCGAGATCGGGGGCCGCGTCCGCATCGAGGGGCTTTCCTTCCGCTACGTCGCCGACAAGCCCCTCATCGAGGGACTCGCCCTCGACGCACGGCCCGGCCACACGGTGGCCATCGTCGGGCCCACCGGCGCGGGCAAGACAACCCTCGTCAATCTCCTCATGCGCTTCTACGAGATTGACGCCGGCAGCATTTCCATCGACGGACGCGACATCGCCTCCATGCCGAGACGTGAACTGCGCGGCCTCTTCGGCATGGTGCTCCAGGATACCTGGCTCTTCACCGGCACGATACGCGACAACATCGCCTACGGCCGTGAGGGGGCCACCGAGGACGAAATAATCGCCGCGGCCCGGGCGGCCCATGCCGATCACTTCATCCGTTCGCTGCCCGCCGGCTACGACACGGTCCTCGACGAGGAGGCGGGCAACATCTCGCAGGGACAGCGGCAACTTCTCACAATTGCGAGGGCCATCATCGCGAACCCGCGCATCCTCATCCTCGACGAGGCGACGAGTTCGGTGGACACCCGCACAGAACTCCTCATCCAGAAGGCGATGGGCAACCTCATGGCCGGACGCACGAGCTTCGTCATCGCGCATCGACTTTCCACCATCCGCGACGCCGAACTAATTCTAGTTATGAACGCTGGGTCGATCGTCGAGCAGGGCACGCACGAGGAACTTCTCGCGAAGAAGGGCTTCTACGCCGACCTCTACGAGGCCCAATTCGCCGGCCCCGTGACCGAGTGATCAGCCGGGCCTGGTGACGGGCCGGGCCGAGTGACCAGCCGGGCCGAGGGCCCGGTTTATGCTGACGCGCGGGAAAACGATAAATAAATCGCGTTTTACCGCTTGCATCGGAGGGGCAGGGGTCTTAGCATTTAAGGCAGAAGCGTGAGTTCGCCGCCCCTGTACATGGGCGGAGGACGAAAGGAGTCTGCCATGTCGGACCCGGCACTCGTCATCGCGATTCTCGCTGTCCTCGCGGCCTTCGTTTTCTTCGGCCTCTGGCTATCAACGCGGGCGCGTTGCATTCAAGCCAACAAAAAGGTCGAAACCGTCTCGCGCCAACGCATCGACGATTCCTCCGATGTCGATGCCCGGATCGAAGCCCTGACCCGGGAGATCGTCGAGGGCCAGAAAGAAATCATCATAACCCTCACCGAACTCGTCGAGTTCCGAACCCGGGAATCGGAGGCCCACGTCGAGAGGGTGGCCGAATACGCGAAACTGTTCGCGGAAATTCTCGGCCTCGATCCGGAGGAGGCCCTCTTCCTGACCGAAGCCGCGCCGATGCACGACATCGGCAAGATCGGCCTGCCCGATTACATCCTCAACAAGACGGGTTCCCTCAGCACCGAGGAACTCGCGATCATGCAGAACCACACGCGGCTGGGCCACGACATCCTCGCCCGGCACAAGGGCCCCCTGTTCCAGCGAGCGGCCCAGATCGCCATGGAACACCATGAGCGTTGGGACGGCACGGGCTATCCCCAGGGACTCAAGGGCGAGGGCATCTCCCTCTTCGCGCGGATCGTGGGACTCTGCGACGTCTTCGATTCGCTGACGAACCCCCGCCCCTACAAGGATGTCTGGCCCATCGACAAGACGATGCAATTCATCCTCGACGGAGCCGGTCATCACTTCGATCCGCGGCTCGCTCAGCGCATGTCGGAAAACACCGATCGCTTCCTCAAGATCGTGGTGAGGATGCGCGACCGATAGGCGCGCACGGCAGGCTTGATCGATAGGCGCGAACGATAAGCCCGACCGATCGCCTTGATCGAGTGACAGCGAGGGGCGCCCCGTATCGACCAGGGGCGCCATCGCTGGTAGAATGCCCTCCCATGTCATCATCTCCCCAAATTCCCGGCCTGGCCTTCGTTTCCGGCGTTTCGAATCGTCTCATCGAGCCGTACAGGAATCTCGGATCGTCGCTGTGGTCCATGTTCTTCGCGACCATGATCAATCGCTTCGGCGATTTCGTGGGAGCCTTTCTCGCGCTCTACCTCACCCGCATCCTCCATTACGATTCGGTGCGCTCGGGCGCCGTCATATCCCTCGTATTCGCGATGTCGATGGCGGGCTCCTTCCTCTCGGGGCGGCTCGCCGACACATTGGGCCGCAAACGGGCCCTCCTCGCGGCCCAGGCCGGATCGGCCCTCGTCAACCTGGTCCTCGCCTTTCTCTGGTCGCAACCCTGGGCTCCCTTTCTCATCGCCTTCGGCTCCCTTTTCGGAGGCGGAGCCCGCCCCCTCATCAGCGCGGTCCTCACCGATCTCGCGCCCCCCGAAAGGCGCAAGGAGGTCTTCGGTCTTCAGTATTGGTCGATCAATGTCGGAGTGGCCTTCGGCCCCCTCGTCGCCGCCTTTCTCTTCGACCGGGCCATAGCCCTCCTCTTCGCGGGCAACGCCCTGTGCACCCTCGTCTCGGTCCTTCTCATCGGCCGGGGCGTCAAGGTGCGGGCGGCAGGCAAGGCGGCCACCGCGCTGGAGCGCGACGACGAGCGCGGCGCCCTCCGCGCCTTTCTCGCCAGGCCCATTCTTCTCGCCTTCCTGGCCCTGATCCTCCTCAACAGTCTCACCTACAGCCAGACCTTCTTTGCGCTTCCCCTGTCGCTGTCGGCCAACTTCGGCGTCGACGGTCCGCGATACCTGGGCTTCAACATCTCCCTGAACGCAATCCTCGTCATAGTACTGTCGATTCCGCTCACCAGACTCATGCGGGGTCTCCCGCCCCTGGTTTGCATGTCGATCTCCGGGCTCTTCTACGTCCTGGGCTTCGGCATGCTCACGTTCAAGCTTCCGCTCGCCGGTTATGCGATCTCGACGGCGATCTGGACGACAGGCGAGATCGTCGGCTCGAATGTTTTCGGAATCTTCGTGGCGCGCCACAGCCCCGCGAACTGGAGGGCCTCCTTCCAGTCCTTCATGAGCCTGGGCTTCGGCGGCGGCAACACGATCGGGCCCCTCGTGGCCGGGCCCCTCATCGCCGCGGGCGGGGAGTCGACGCTGTGGGTGGCCGTGGCGGGACTCTGCGCACTCTGGTCGGTCGGAGCCCTGTTCATGGCGCGTTGGGACAGTTCGATCAAGGCCGAAAGTTAGGACGCGCCGCCTGGGCCCGGGCCTCGATAGAACTAATTGTTGCTACTCGCCCGATTCCGTCCGATCTCCGCCGTGACCGGGAAGGCGCGCCAACTCCTCGGGAGTGTTCACGTTGAAATAGAGCCCCCAGTCCGGCGTGATCGTCCGCACCTCGGCCTCGGCGACGAAAAGGACCGGCACTCGCGCGAAGAGTTCCTTGAACGAGGGCCGCTTCGCCTCGAGATCGAATCGGCCGCCCCGCGGAAGGCTGCCTGCGCGAGCCTCGTCGTCGGCGAAGAGCCCTTCGAGTTCTCCGACGAGACGGGTCGAATAGATCGCGTGGAAGGGCTCGAAATGGCCTCCATGACGGGCGAGGGCGGCGAGGGGCGGCGCTCCGTTACCGCTTGCAGCTTTTGCCACGGCCTCGGCGTAGCGGGACGCGAGAAGCTCGACGAGGCGAGGGTCGAAGGCGGGCATGTCGCAGGCGGCGAGCCAGACGGCCTCGCCGGCCCCTCCATCCCGACTGGGGCCGGGCGCAAGGGACAGGGCGGCGTGGAGACCCGAGAGGGGGCCGAAGCCGGGAATGGCGTCGGAGGCGGCGAAGGCTCCCGTCCCCGCGTACAGATCCTTGTTATTGGTAATTACGATTATATTTTGGAAGACCGTCGAGAGAAGCCGGACGAGACGGGGTCCGAGTTCTTCGCCATCGACGAGAATCGATTCTTTGGGCATCCCTCCGAGGCGGCTGCCCCTTCCGCCAGCAAGGATGGCCGCCGTTCGGGGGAGCCATCGCGCCGCGCCCGTTTCGGCTTCGTCTCCTTTATCCGCCTTATCGATCACGCTCATTCCGACCCTTTTTCCCGCATTGGCCGCCCTTGTTTTGCGGTTGTGGCATATGGGGAGGTATTGTATCATGAGGCAGGCACAGCGATGGAAACAAGACACACTCATACGATCTGTCCATATTGCGGCTGCGGCTGCGGTCTCTACCTCGTCTCGGAGGGCGATACATTGACGGGTACTCTGCCGAGCTCCCGCCACCCCGTTTCCAGGGGCTCGCTCTGCGTCAAGGGATGGAACAGCCACGAATTCGTCAACCATCCGGCGAGGCTCGCGCGGCCCCTCCTCCGTGAAGGCGAGGGCTTCGCTCCCACCGACTGGGACAGGGCCCTTAACGAGGTGGCGACCTCCCTGTCGGCGATCTCGAAGCGTCACGGTCCCGATTCCGTGGCCTTTTTGAGTTCGGCCAAGATGACGAACGAAGAGAACTACCTCATGATGAAGCTGGCCCGCGCGGTCTACGGTACCAACAACATCGATCATTGCGCCCGACTCTGCCACGCCTCCACCGTGGCTGGACTGGCCGAAACCTTCGGCTCGGGAGCCATGACCAACTCGATAGGCGACTTCGACGAGGCCGATCTCTTTCTCGTGATCGGCTCGGACACGACGGCCCAACACCCCCTCATCGGAACGCGCATCGTCAAATCGGTGCTCGACAGGGGCGCCAAGCTGATCGTCTTCGATCCGCGAACTATCGAACTCGTCAAGTACGCGACGCTCAGCGCCCGCCAGCGGAACGGCTCGGATGTCGCCCTGGTCAACGGCCTGATGAATGCAATTATTACTGCCGGACTCCAGGACGAGGCCTACATCGCCGCGCGCACCGAAGGCTTCGAGGAGCTGCGAAAGCTCGTCGCCGCCTATACGCCGGAGCGGGTCGAGGAACTCAGCTCCGTCCCGGCCCGGGATCTCGTCGAGGCGGCCCGCCTCTACGCCGGTGCCAAAAAGGCCATGATCGTCTACGCCATGGGCATCACCCAGCATGTGAGCGGCGTCGAAGGCGTTCAGGCCCTCGCGAATCTCGCCATGCTCACCGGCCATGTCGGATTTCCCGGCACCGGCGTGAACCCGCTCCGCGGCCAGAACAACGTGCAGGGCGCCTGCGACATGGGGGCCCTGCCCGATGTGGTCTCGGGCTACCAAAAGGTGGCCGACCCGGCCGTGAGGGAAAAATTCGCCAAGGCCTGGGGCGTGCCGCGCCTTCCCGACAAGCCCGGACTGGCCGCCACGGAAATCATGAACGGAGCGGCCGCCGGCACCATCAAGGCGATCTACATCGTCGGCGAGAATCCCGCCGTCAGTGATCCCGATACGAACCACGTTCGCAAGGCCCTCTCGAAGCTCGAGTTCCTCGCAGTGCAGGACATCTTCCTCACCGAGACCGCGCGCTTCGCGCACGTCGTCCTGCCCGCGTCGAGCTTCGCCGAAAAGGACGGAACCTTTACCAATACCGAACGTCGTTGCCAGCGCGTGCGCAAGGCCGTCGCCTGCCCAGGCGAGGCTCGCGAGGATTGGCGCGTCATCGCCGACATCGCCAGGCGCGCGGGCTACAATGGTATGAATTACGCCCATCCTTCGGAGATCATGGCCGAGGCCGCCTCGCTCACGCCCATCTATGGCGGCATCTCCTACGACAGGCTGGAGACCTTCGGCCTGCAGTGGCCCTGTCCGGGCGCCTCGCACCCCGGAACGCCGGTGCTTCATGTCGAAAAATTCACCAGGGGAAAGGGCGCCTTCAAGCCGCGGGACTACAAGGCACCGGCCGAGACGCCGGACGCCGAGTATCCCTTCGTTCTGTCGACGGGGCGGCTTTACTGGCACTGGCATACGCGGAGCATGACCGGCCGCACCTCCACGCTCGAGCGTGAGAGCCCCGATTGTTTCGTCGAGATCAGCCCCGCTGACGCGAAGACTCTCGGAGTCCGCAAGGGCGAAAAACTCAAAGTGAGTTCGAGGCGGGGGACGATCACGGTGAGGGCCGAAGTGACGGAGAGGGTGAAGGCCGGATCGGTGTATGTGCCCTTCCACTACGGCGAGGCCGCGGCGAATTTGCTGACGATCGCCGCCCTCGACCCGGTCGCGAAGATCCCCGAATTCAAGATCTGCGCGGTCAGGCTGGAAAAGGCGGGGGCATAAGCCATGAGTACGTATCTTCTTCGCAAGACGGATGTCCGCCCCCTTCTCAAAGAGGCATCCGCCGTCTGGGATATTTTTGCGCCCCTTCGCGAGGGCGTCGGCGATGTCAATTTCAAGGCACTTCCGAAGGACCGACTTGCCGAGGCCCTGGAGAATCTCGTCCTCGACGACGAACCGACCCTCCTCTCTCCCAAGACGATTTTCTTCCCCCAGAACGAGACCATGTTCGCCTTTGGCTCGGGGGGCATTCGAGAGCAGGTGGAATCCTCGCCCAAGCTGCTTTTCGGCGTGACGAGTTGCGACCTTTCCGGCCTCCTTTTTTCCGACGGTTTTTTCGCGAAGGATTTTCCCGACAGGTACTATCTGTCGCGTTCGGAAAATCGATTGATAATTGTGAAGGGTTGCCTGAAGCCGCCGCGCCAGGGTTCCTGCTTTTGCGCCTCGGCCGGGACGGGACCCTTCGCGCAAAGGGGCTTCGACCTGCAACTCGTCGACCTCGGCGGCGAATATCTCGTCGAGGTGGGCTCCGGGAAGGGCGAGAGCTTCATTTTGGCGCATTCGGCCTTTTTCGCCTCCGGCGATGGGCGGGAGAGGGCGGCGGAGGCCGTCAAGAGAGACGCGACGGCCACCCTCGGACCAGGGGTCGACTTCGACAAGGCCCTGCGTCTCATGGTGACGGGCGACTTCGAGAAAAACTTCGCGAGGATCGGCGAGCGCTGTGTCTATTGTGGCGCCTGCCTCTATGTCTGCCCCACCTGCACCTGCTTCAATGTCGTCGACCGGGCCGATGGCGGATCGGGAAGCAGGATGAGGACCTGGGACGGCTGCGTCTTTGAAGGCTATACCCGCGAGGCGAGCGGCCACAATCCGAGGCCTTCAAAGACGGCCCGCACCGCCCGTCGCTACGAGCACAAACTGAAATACGATCCCCTCGTCGCGGGCCGGAGCGGCTGCGTGGGCTGCGGTCGCTGCCTCGACAGTTGCCCCGTGGGCATCGGCATGTCGAAATTCATCCGCGAGGTCGCGGATGGAACGGAGGAAATGTGACGGGCGATCGTAACAATAATGAATATCTGCCCAGGCCGGCGAGGATCACCGCGGTACGCCGCGAGACCTTCGACGTGAAGACCTTCAGCCTGGAGTTCGTCGATCGCGCGGACGCGTTTTCGTACAAGCAGGGACAGTTCGCCGAAATCTCGGTGCTCGGCCAGGGAGAGGTGCCGATTTCCATCACCTCCTCGCCCTCGCGGAAGGGCCCGATGGAGTTCACCATCCGCGCCGCGGGTCGCGTCACCAGCGCGATGCACGATCTGGGTCCCGGTGACGCCCTGTATTTGCGCGGACCCTATGGCAACGCCTTTCCCTTCGAGACGCTCAAGGGGCGAAATCTCTATTTCGTGGCGGGAGGCATCGGGCTCGCGCCGCTCCGAAGCCTGATCAACATGGTGCTCGATTCCATCGAAGACTTCGGCGACGTGAAGATCCTGTACGGTGCCAAAAATCCCGAGGAACTCTGCTTTCGTGGAGAGCTCGAGGAGTGGAAGGCGATTCCCGGCGTCGAGGTTTACCTCACCGTCGATCGCGCGAGCCCCGGCTGGACCGGCCCGGTCGGTCTCGTGACCGCGCTCTGGGACGCAGCCGCCCTGTCTCCGGAGAACGCCGTGGCCATTCTGTGCGGCCCCCCCATCATGATCAAATTCGCCGCCGCCGGCCTTTCCGGGCGCGGCTTCGGCGACGAGGCCATCGTGATGACCCTCGAGCGCTACATGAAGTGCGGCGTGGGCAAATGCGGCCATTGCAACATCGGGGGCAGCTTCGTATGCACCGACGGCCCGGTATTCGATTATGCACAGGTCAAGCGGATGCCCGAGAAGGAAGGGGTGTTTTGAGACCGGCGGTGGCCGGTGAAGAGCTTCGGGAATCGGCTCGGTCCTGGAGCCCCGAGACGTCGGCATCGCCGGGCTCCGAATCCGGCCCGGCCGGCGGGGCCCGTCTGGGTCAGGTGCGCATCGCCGCCGAAACCCTGGCCGAGGCCTCCATCGAACTCGACGCCGAAACCGAAGGAATTAATACCTTTGCCGAAAGTGCCCTCCATGCCTCGCTGAAATCCTGGCTCGCGCGCCCCGGCGACCGTCTCGAAGTGAGTCTCGACGGTCGGGTGGTCGATCTCCTGCGCGCCGACGGAGAATGCGTGGAAGTCCAGACGAAGCGGCTCGACCGCATCGTGCCCAAGGTGCTCTCCCTCGCCCGGCAGAGAAAGGTGCGTGTCGTGCACCCCGTGCTCGCCGGCTATTCGATCATCCGACTCGACGCAGCGACGGGCGAGGTGGAATCCGAACGCAAGGGACCGAAGCGCGGCGATTTCTGGTCGATATTCGATGAATTGGTCATGTCCAGTCGCCTGATCGCGGCGAAGAACGTGACGATCGAGGTCCTCCTCGTGCGGGCGAGGGAAATCAGGACGCGCGACGCAAAATGGACCTGGCGAAAAAAAGGCGATCGCGTGCTGTCCCGCGAGCTCGTCGAGGTCCTCGAATCGCGTTCGCTTCGCGGCCGCTCCGGCTGGCTGGCCCTCCTGCCCCGCGATCTGACTTGGCCCTGCGACTCGGGCAGTCTCGGCGAGGCCCTGGGAATCGGCGGCGACCGGGCGCGCAAAGTCCTCTATTGCTACGCCAAGGCGGGCCTCATCGTCGAGTCGGGAAGACGCGGCCGTCGCAAGACTTACGACAAGTCCTGATTCGAAGGAGCGAAGAAGTATGTATTCGAAGTACTTTTTCGACGCGCACTGTCACGTGCTCGAATTGTCCCATCCCAATTTCCTCGACTTCGTGGAAGGGCTTCGGCATCGGGGTCTCGAGGCCATCTACCAGGGCTTGAGCGCCCCCAATTTCATGCTCACCAGCTTCTTCTCCAAGGGCGGAGAGCGGCTGAGAAATCTCCTTGCGGTGATGGAACGCCAGGCCGGAGAAATCTTCGAATTGATGGAAGACGATCTCTTGGGCGAATTTTCGCGAAAGGGCGAAGCCAGGCCCCTCTTCACCGACGGCCACCTGCGGATCGGCGGGCTCGAGTTCGACCGCGTCCTCGTCGTTCCCCTCGTGATGGATTTTACCCAGGAGCCCCGCGAGAATCCCGATCTCTACTATGATCGTCAGCCGCCTAAGGACCCGCTCAAGCAGGTCCGCGACCTGCTTGAGGGCATCGCCCACTATCGGCGCGCGAGGCCCGAGGGGCTCCTCGACATCAGGCCCTTCATAGGTGTTAACACCGCCCATCATGACGCGTCGAGCCTCCGCTCCCTCCTCGAAGCCGCCTTCGAAGGCTATCGTCCCGGGCTCGAGGCCGCGAAGGAAGCCTTCGACGCGATGAAGGTCTGGGATGGCGGCTGGAATGGCAATGTCTTCGCCGGGGTCAAGCTCTATCCGCCCCTCGGCTTCGATCCCTTCCCCGAAGATGGAAAGGAGCGCGAAAAGACCGACTACCTATTCTCTTTTTGCGAACGAAGAGGCATTCCAATCGTTACGCATTGCGACGACATGGGATTTCGCGCCCTGCCCATCGAGGAGGCCTGGCGCTTTACCTCCCCCGAGCGCTGGAAACCCAGGCTGGAGGCCAATCCCGGCCTCAGGATCGATTTCGCGCATTTCGGCATGCAGTATTCGATGCGCTTCGGCCAGAGCGGTAGGCACGAATGGACCGATGCGATCATCGAACTCATGCGAGAGCACGAGGGGGTCCACGCCGACATCGCCTTCAATGGCTGCGATCCAATCTATTATGACCATCTCTTTTCGATCGTCGCGAAGGAGGAGCGGAACTCCGGGCCGCTCCTCGCCGACAGGCTCCTCTTCGGCAGCGATTTCGCAATCAATCTCCTCAAGATCGGGTCGTGGTCCGAATACATCGGAGTTTTTTCCTCGTCCTGCCTTCCGGACGCGCTCAAGGAACGCATGTGCTCGATCAACCCCGCACGATTCCTTTTCGGGGAATGAAGGCGCGCGACCGTCGCCATAAAAAAGCAATTAGGACGATAAATGCTTTGCGGGATCAATAACCGCGCTTCTCTACCCAGGCCTCCAATTCTCGAAGCCCCTGAGCGAAATCGGCCCGGCCGTAACCCAAACGCCAATAGCGCCTTTCATGGCTGTAGAGCGAACCGGGGAGGAGGAGAACTCCGGAATCCGCCAGAAGAGCGAGGGCCATGACCTCCGCGTCGCCTCCGAAGTTGGCCATGGCGCGGCCGGCGAGCCGGGGAAAGGCGATCGACGAGCCTTGCGGCGGCGTCAGGGCGACGAAGTCGGGATGACGTGCGGCAAAGGCCTCGAAGAGGGCGAGATTGGCCGCGCAAAGGGCGAGATTGCGCTCGGCCAGGCGATTGAAATGGCGTATCGCGATGCCAGCGAGGAATTCGGAAGGGCCCGACGAACAGATGGAGTTGTAATCTTTTACCACCGCCACCGCGTCCAAAACATCGGTTCTTCGGGTGGCGATCCAGCCGATGCGGAGCCCCGCCAGTCCGGCAGTCTTGGACAGCACGTTGAGCGAAATGCCATTTTCATAGGCGAGGCAGGCCGGCGGGAGGATTGATTCCTTCTCGCGCTCGAGGCCCCGATACACCTCGTCGACGAGGAGCAGGGCTCCGGCCTTCCGGCAGAGTTCGATGACGCGCCCGAATTCCTCCCGGGTCGGAATGGCGCCCGTGGGGTTGTGGGGGGCGTTGAGGATGACCATCCGGGTTTTGGCAGAAAGGAGGGCGGCCAGGTCGTCGGGATCGAAACGCCAGCGGCTTCCCTCATCGCGAAGATCCCAGTGACTCACGGCGGCGCCACGCCATCGTGGCAGGGCCTCCAAAGACTGGTAGGCCGGGCGGTTGACGATCACGTGGTCACCGGGCATGACGAGAGCGAGGCAGAGATTGAGGATGGCTTCTTCCGCGCCGGCGTGGACGAAGACACATTCGGGGCTGAGGCCGCCCTCTGTGCCATGACCCGTGCCGCCCCTCGTACCGTCACCTATGTCCTCGACGACGGAGCCTGCGGCGATATTCGGGTCGCCGTGAGCCTCCGCGGGAGGAGCGGCATACAAGGACGCGATGGCCTCGCGAAGCGCCGGCGCACCCCTCGTTTCCGTGTAGCCCAGCCGAAAATCGGAGAACAGCTTTTCCGATCCGGGCTCGAGGGCGAGAATTTCGCCCAGGCTCCGAGTCTCGCAATCCGAGGAGCAGAGAAGGCGCCGCGCCGAAAATTCGTGGCGGGCGAAAAAGCGTTCTAGCTTGAAAGGCTCAATTGTGTCCATAGCCCTCTCCCGATCGCACTCGATCACCAGATCGCACGCGATCACCAGATCGCGGAGGTAGCCGCGATCCCGAAAGTATTGTTTGCATCGCCCATGCGGCGAGGAAATGACCCGCTGTCTGCGGCACCGAAGGCCCCGACCCCTGGATGTTGCGCGTCCGCCCCGGCGCGAGCCGGACCTCGGCCACCTCGGAAGGTCGCGCCATTGGCGGCACGGGCGGCTCGTCCGACCAGACGGCCGGAAAGTCGAGCGCGACTCCGCGGCGCCCCAGTCGGTTGCGCACCTCGCGCGCCAGGGGGCAGCCATGGCTTTCCCGGATGGGCGAAAGCCTGAGCCGCCCGGGATCGCTGCGCCCTGCCGTGCCGAGACTCGAGGCGAAACTGCGACCCGAAGCGGCGAGGGCGACGAGAAGATTGACCTTGGGGTTGAGCGAGTCGATGCAATCGAGATGGACCTGGCAGTCGGGGGCCACGAGCTCGGCCGCCGTCGCTCCCGACATGAAATCGGCCCTCGTCACCACTTCGATGTCGGGGTTGATGTCCTTCGCCCTCTCGGCGAAGACCGCCGCCTTCGGACGGCCGACGTCGGCTCGATACGCATAATACAGACGATTGAGGTTGGATTCCTGGATCAGGTCGAAATCGACGACGACGATGCGCCCCAGCCCACCTCGCACGAGGTCCATGGCGGC
Organism: bacterium; assembly: GCA_021782015.1. GTDB lineage: Bacteria > Spirochaetota > Spirochaetia > Treponematales > Rectinemataceae > CAIJMU01. The sequence goes on from JAJXVS010000034.1 coordinate 18,397, forward strand.
GGCCCCTCCGACGCCCCCGAGGCCGTAGACGGCGACGGAGGCCCGCGCGAGGGCTGCGAGACCTTCGTCGCCAAAAAGAATCCGGGTACGCTCGCGAAAGCTCATGAGCCTCCCCCGAAGGCGCGGACCCAATTGGCGGCGATTTGCGCCTCCATCGCCTCCGCGTCCAGGAGCCTGATGGCGGCCATGGCGGCGACGATGGGCCCGATAGCCTCGAAGCGGCAGAATGCCTCCCCCCGCGGAGGCTGCCAGGGCGCGTCGGTCTCGGAAAGGATGGTCGAGGCGGGGATCGCCGCCAGGCTCGATGCGGCCCGCTTGTGTCCATTAATGACAATTGCACCGAATGAAAAAAAGGCTTCGACGCCGCGGCCCAGGAGGGCCAGAGCCTCGCCGGGCGTGCCGGGCCAGGAATGGAAGATCACCGCCGGAAGCCGCGACAGGGGCCTGGCGTATTCAAAGGCGAGATCCATCGCCTTGCGCAGGTGGACGAGAAGCGGGAGTCCCGTTTTGAGGGCGAGGTCGAGCTGGAACTCGAAGGCACGACGCTGGATCGCCAGCGTTTCGGGCCCTCGGGTGAACTCGGGTCGGTCGCCGAAGAAGTCGAAGCCCGCCTCGCCAATGACATCGATGCGGCCGCCCCGCGCCAGCGAGTCGAGGAACTCGGCCTGTTCCATGCGCGGCGCCTGCGGATGGATGCCGTAGCTGAGACGAGGAAGCGGGCCGCCCCCGGCGCGAAGGCTCTCGCGAAAAGCCTCGCTCCAGGCGAACTCCTCTGGGTCGTGGCTCGCTCCGCAGGACGCGATCGCCGCCGACGAAAAGCGACCCGGAAATTCCGGGTCGCGCTGAAAGAGGTTGGCAAAATGAATGTGGGCGTCGACTGGCACGGTCTCAGAGTAAACCTGGCCGGAGCGTCGGGCAAGGGCAGGACACGCGTCGGGAGCGACGCCCGGACCCGAAGGCCTTTACGCGACCTTCACCTCGATGACCTTCGGCGCCACCGTGGGCTTCTTCGGCAGGACGATGGTCAAAAGACCATCCTTGAGCCTGGCCTGGGTCTGCTCGGCGTCCGCATCCTCGGGAACCTCGAAGGAGCGGCTGAAGGAAAATTCCCGGCGCTCGCGGCGGAGCCATTTGCCTACGGTCGAATCTTCCTTCTCGTCCTTTTCCGCCGTGGAGAGACTGAGGAGGCCCTCCTTGATTTCGAGCTTGATGTCCTTTTCGGTCAGACCGGGGAGCTCAACCTCGATGGTATAGCCCTTGTCATCCTCGCGGGCGTCGACGGCCGGGTTGCGGGGGAAATTGCCCATCACCGGCTCGATATCGAAGAATCGGTCGAAGATCTCGAAGGAATCATTGCGGAAGCTCGACCTGTTCCACATCGGGGCGAGGGGGTTGTAAAGGGTGAGGGTTTTCATGGCTCTACCTCCTGGTAGTCTGTACCGGCCTTTGCCGGACCTTCCCGACCGCCTGGCGTCGCAACGCGACCATCGTGGCGATCATGGGATCGGAGCCCGAGTCCGGATCAGTGCCCTTGCAACAAGCTTCGTAACACTGCCTTTTCGGCGCTCATCCCTAAATAAGCAGGAAGCGTGCCAAATCGACCAAGAATAGTGAGCCTATTTTGAATTTAGCGCGGCGACAGGTGCCGCAAGGATGCCCTTGTCTGGATCGTTCTTAATAATTACTTTTATTAATTGTAATTAGCCCTTCGAGACAAGGATGCCTCCCGGCTCGCACCCTTACACCCCGTCCAGCACCTTCCGGATAGGCTTTCGGAATATCGGCCACCAACAAGCTTCGAGGAAGGTGGTTTCTGCTTCGAAAGGGAACACATGTAGCAAAAATACACAATCTACTGTGTGCTAAGTATCCAGGGTTCGCTGCCCGCGAGAGCAGCCTGCCCCGCTAGTGCGGTAGCCTGCCCCGCTAGTGCGGTAGCCTGCCCCGCTAGTGCGGCAGCCTGCCCCGCTGGTGCGACAACCTGCCCCGCTAGTGCGACAGCCTGGCGCAAAGGAATACCCGGCGGCCCGCCCCAGGTTCCTTGCGCCAGGCTATCACTCGTAACTTGCTCGAAGGTGGGTAATGCGCGTCGAACGCTCGAGCTCGGCCTTCGAAGGCATGGGCTCCCCGCCCCGGGGCACGAATCGAAGGCGCCGTTCCTCGCGGCCCATCATATAGAAGCCCGCGTCGTCCCATTGGCCCGACAGGCCAT
>JAJXVS010000308.1 GCA_021782015.1 bacterium
GGTTTGAGGGCATCCCGCGCGAGCTCGAGGAGTCGGCGCGCGTCGACGGCGCCACCCATCAGCGGGCCTTCATGTCGATCATCTTGCCGATTTCCGGTCCGGGAATCGTCACGGCGATGACCCTCTCCTTCATCTTCTCCTGGAATAACTTCATGTTCTCCCAGGTCCTTTCGATGCAGAAGACGAAGACCCTGCCGATCGCCATCTACAACTTCGTCTCCTACGCCGAGGTTGATTGGGGAGCCGTCATGGCCGTCGCAGTCGCCATCATGGCGCCGGCCATCATACTTACGATGATTTTCCAGAAATACGTCGTCAAGGGATTGACCATGGGGGCCGTGAAAGGCTGAGCGCCCAGCGCCCAGCGCCCAGCGCCCAGCGCCCAGCGCCCAGCGCCCAGCGCCCAGCGCCCCGTTGAACCGGGCCCTCGTGTCGGGTTAGCCTTTTCCCGATGTTTCCCAACCTCGCGATCGACGCGGTGCTCGTGATTGCCCTCGCTGGCATCGCCATCGGCCGCATTCCGCGGCTCCGCATGAATCGGCCGGGCATGGCCCTGGCGGCGGCGACCTTTCTCGTCGTCCTGAGGGCTCTTTCGCCGGCAGGTGCCTTCGCCTCCATCGACATCGGGACGATCGCACTCCTCCTCGCCATGATGCTTGTCGTCGCCAATCTCAGGATGGCGGGCTTCTTCGCGGTCGCGGGAGGGAAGATACTCGCCGTAGCGCGCAGCCCCAGGTCGCTGCTCGCCCTGGTGGTCGCGGCTTCGGGCATCCTTTCGGCATTTTTCCTCAATGACACGATCTGCATTGTCTTCACTCCCCTCGTCGCCGAAATGACGCGGAGGGCCCGCCGTGACCCGCTTCCCTATCTCATCGCCGTTGCGGTGTCGGCCAACGTGGGTTCCGAGGCGACGATCATCGGCAATCCGCAAAACATGCTCATCGGCGCCTCGAGCGGCATACCCTTCGCCGAGTTCACGACGAGGCTCGGTCCACCGGCCCTCATCGGCCTTGTCGTCGTCTGGTTCGTGGTGGTTCTCGCCTATCGCGAGGAATTCGCCGCCGGGGCTCCGGCGCTTTCGACGATGGATGCGACACGATTCGATGTCGACAAGCCCTTGATCGCGAAGAGTCTCGGGGCGGCTGCCTTGATGTTGGCCCTCCTTCTCGCCGGCGTCGAGCCGTCCATCGCGGCACTCGCCGCCGCCTCGGTGCTCCTCGTGACACGGCGGATCGATCCCGAGCGGGTCTTCGGCTATGTCGATTTCGGGCTCCTCGTGTTCTTCGCCGGGCTCTTCGTCATGACGAAGGCCATCGAGGGGCGGGGCTGGTATGAACGCATTGTGAATGATATTTTGCCGCGCCTGGTCGGGGCGGGCGGGGCAGTCGCCACCGGGGGGGCTGTCGGTGCCGGTGCGGTTGTCGGTGCCGGTGCGGCTGCCGGGATGGGTGCGGGGTCAGGCGGCGGGCTACCCATCGCGGCCCTGGCCGCCTTCGTCGCGCTCCTGTCCAACCTCGTGTCGAACGTGCCCGCGGTGATGCTCTTTCGTCCCCTCGTGTCACGCTTCGCCGATCCGTATGGCGTATGGCTCGTGCTCGCGATGGCGAGCACCTTCGCGGGAAACCTGACCCTCCTCGGGTCGGTGGCCAATCTTATAGTGGCCGAGGGCGCCAAGCGCTCCGGCGTCGACATCTCCTTCGGGCGCTACCTTCGCGTCGGCCTCCCGGTCACGATACTGACAATTGCTATCGGCAGCCTCTGGCTCGCCCTCAGCTGAGGCGGCCCGGCCGCCCGGACCACATGGCCGCCCGGACCACATGGCCGCCCGGACCACATGGCCGCCGCCCTGACCACCCGGACCGCCTGGCCGCGATTCCAACTAAATAAGCGGAACGACCTTCGAGGCTCGCTCGAGGGCCCAGGCCGGGGGCTCGATCCCGAACCAGGTGGAGGCGTTGCCCCAGGAGATCGCGCGGACGATGGCTCCGGTGTAGGCGTCGTCGTCGGGCAGCTCGCCGCGTTCGACCGCGCGCCCGACCCAGCCGCAGAGGAGGCGCCTGAAGTATTCGTGGCGGGGGTAGGAGAGGAAGGAGCGCGAATCCGTAAGCATACCGAGGAATCGGCCGACCAGGCCGATCGAGGCGAGGCTTTCGAGATGGCGTGTCATGCCGTCCTTCTGGTCGTTGAACCACCAGGCCGCGCCGACTTGCACGCGGGCCGCCTCGTTGGGGCCCGTTCCTCCCGAGCCGCAGAAGGAACCGGCGAGGGCGACGAGGGCGTCGTTCTTGGTGAGATCGAGGCTGTAGAGGATGGTCTTGGGGAGCTTGCCCTCGCGATCGAGGCTATCGAGAAAGAGGGCCAGGGGACCGATGATCGGGAGATCGGTGATCGAGTCGCCGCCACCGTCGGGGCCGTAATAATCGAAGAAGCGCCCGCGGACGTTGCGGAGGGCGCTGATGTGGAGCTGCATCGCCCAGCCGCGCCTGGCGTCGAGCCTGGCTGCTTCGAGGAGTACGGCCGTCCTGAACGCGGCCTGGGCCTTCTGGTCGGGCAGGTCGCCGGACAATAGTTTCGCGATGGTGCCGTCGAGTTCCGATTCGGAGGCGAGGACGTACTCGGGCACGAACAGGGCATGGTCGGAGACGCGGCAGCCGGCCTCGTGGAAGAAGGCATGGCGAAGGTCGAGGGCCTTGACGATATCCGCCCATCGCCGGATTTCGATTCCGGCAGCCTCGCCGAGGATTTTCGCGTAGGCCTTCCAGGCGGTCGGATCCCCGATATTCATAATTCTGTCGGGTCTGAAGGCGGGCAGGACCTTGGTCGCCATCATCGGATCTTTCGCGAGCTGGCGATGCGAAGCGAGATCGTCGGCCGGATCGTCGGTGGTGCAGACGACCGCGACGCCGAAGCGCTCCATGAGGCGGCGCGGGGTGTCGCCGCGCTCGCGCATGACCGAGTTGGCGCGCTCGCGGATGCGGAGCGCGCTTTCCGGCGTGAGAATGTCCTCGATGCCGTAGGCTCGCCGAAGTTCGAGGTGCGACCAGGCGAGAAGGGGATTTCCCGCCGCCCTCTGCAGCGCCTTCGCGTAGGCGACGAATTTCTCCCCCCGATCGCCCCGACCCGATACGAATTCCTCGGGGACGCCGTCGGCCCGCATGATGCGCCATTTGTAATGATCCCCGCCGAGCCATATCTCGGCGATATCGGCGAAGGGTGCGTCGTCGGCAATGGCCTGGGGTGATAGATGGCAATGGTAATCGAAAATGGGAAGATCCGCCGCGCTCTCCGTGTAGAGTCGCCTACCGGCCTTGGTATCCAGGAAAAATTCATCGTCGAGGAAACTACTCATAGTTGCATCCTTCTAGAACCCGAGGAGAGGCCGGAGGTGCCGCTCCAGGAGGTTGATGGTCACGTTGCGCGAAACCGAATCCCGATGCTCCTCGATGGCGCCGAGGAAGCGGGGCCCGGCCTCGGCGGCGACCTTGTAGCCGACGTGGAGAAGCTGCCGGAATCCGCGATCGTAGCGCGCGTCCGACCTGTCGTGGCGGAGGGCCGCGGCGAAGGCCTTGCCGTCCCAGGCGTCGACCGCATCGGGCGAGGGAAGTCGGGCCCTGTCGATGTCGACAACAGCCGCGTATGGACCGACGAGTTCGTCGTACCGCCCGTGCGACGAACGGTAGATCGCCTTGGCCATCGCGAGTCCGCTTCCCCCCGCCTCTGCCAGTCCGATGAGTTCCTCGAGCCAGGTCGTGCCGGCTGTCTTGAGATGGAATCCCGCATTCAGGCGCGCTGCGATCTCGTGGATGCCGGGGTAGATCGAAAATTTGTCGCTGCCCGAGTGCACGGAAAGTTTGAGACCGGAGGGGAGGCCGAAGGCTTTGACGGCGTACTGCGTCACCTTGATGTCCGCCTCGAATTCGGCGAGAAAACCCTTGACGTCTCCGACATAGTCGACGCCCTTGTTGAAGCGGCCGGAGAATTTGGGGGCGATGGTGTCGACGGGCACCTTCTCATCGGCCAGCGCCGCGAGGATGGCGAGGAGTTCGGCCGGGCTTTGGGGCTCATCGGTCTCGTCCATCGAGACCTCCGTTATGAAGGCCGAGCCGTGCTTAAGCTCGACGATCCTGCGATAGACCTTTCCCGCCTCCTTGACGGCCACGAGATAACGCGCCGCGGCCTTGCGCAAGGCATCGGCGTCCACGGCCGCAGGCAGGTCCTTCGCTCCGGCAAGAGCGGCGTGCTTTGCCACGAAGGCTTCGATATCTGAGGGGGCCACCAGATGCCAGGTGAA
>JAJXVS010000309.1 GCA_021782015.1 bacterium
ACGCCGAGGTCGTGCGCATCGAATTCGACCCCGCCCAAATCGGGCTCGAGCGGCTTTTCGAACTCTTCTTCATCGTGCACGATCCGACCACCCGCGACCGTCAAGGCGCGGATTTCGGGACCCAATACCGCTCGATCGTCCTGTATGCCGACGAGGCGCAGCGGATGGCGGCCGTAAAGGCCATCGCCAGCATCGGCGCACGCCTGTCCTCGCCCGTCGTCACCGAAGTGGCGCCGCTTGGGGACTTCTGGCCCGCCGAGGACTACCATCAGGATTATTTCGAGAAAAATCCCAATTATGGCTATTGTCGGGCCGTCGTCGCGCCCAAGAGGCAAAAGGCCCTCGCCTTCGTCCAGGGATCGCCGGCCCCGAAGCGCCTTTAATCGATCGCGGCCTGCTCGCCCGTCACGATGATTTCGTAGATTTCCGCCGGCGTGGCGGCGCTCCCGAGCCGCTCCGAGACGTACTCGCTGCTTTCGAGGAGTTCGGCCACCCGCTGGAGGAGCTTCTGGTGCACGCGAGGCTGGGAAAGCGGCGTCACGAGCACGAAGAGGAAACGAGCCGATTCGGCGGCCCCCTCGATGCGCACTCCCTCGTCGCTACGGAGGAAAAGCAGCGACGGACCCGTCACCTCGCGGAGCCTGGCGTGGGGCATCGCGATGCCGTCGCCCATGTAGGTGCTCGCCAATCGCTCGCGCTCCGCGACTGCCCGCAGGATGGCCTCGGGGGCCGCAGAGAGGTCGGCGGGCCGAAGGCGCGATAGCCCGTCGCGGACGGCCCCAACGATGGTCAGCCCCCGCACGCCGAGGGCGATCCTGCCGACGGTCAGGGCCTCGGCCAGAAGGATCGGCGGATCCTCCTCGAATTCGTCGCCGATCATACCGACTATTTCTTCCAGTATGTCCTCCATCGTGATGAAGCCCGTCCAGCGGCCTTCCCGCTCGACGATGGCGAACTGGGTGCGTTTCGTCTGCATTATGGACAATAATTGCTCGAGAAGCAGGGTCTCCGGGGCCACGAGGGCGGGCCTCGCGAGGGCCACCAGATCGGGAGCCGGGGCGCCGGGCCCCATCTGCGGTCCGAGATCCTTCACATGGACATAGCCGAGGGGCCTGTCGGCGCCAGCCTCGAGAACGGGAAATCGCGAATAGCGACGGCGACCGATGACGGCCTCGATGTCCTGCCTGCCCATGCCGGGCGACAGGGTCACGGCGTCTTCCTTCGCGCGCATGGCATCGCTCACACGCATCTCGGCGAGATCGAAGATATTCTCCATGAAGAGGAGGCGGCGGAAACTCATGAGGCCCGATCCCTGCCCCCGCTCCAGGAGGATGCGGAGCTCGTCCTCCGAGACCTCCTCGGTTTCGCGCAAGGCGCCGAGGCCGAGGAGCCTAAGGATGGCGCGGGCGGAGAGGTTGAGCAGCCATAAGGGCAGAATGAAAATCGTATGAAATGCCTTGAGCGGCCGAACGGTGAAAAGGAGGGCGCGACGCGCGTCGCGGATCGCGATGAGCTTCGGGACCTGCTCGCCAACGAGAATATGCACATAACTAACAAAGACGACCGACAGGCCCGTGGCCACGACGTGGGCCCCGAGGCCAGCCTTCGCACCCCCGAAGAGGGGGGCGATCAACCTGCTCGCCACCAGCTCGCCGACGAAACCGAGGGCCACCGAAGCGAAGGTGATGCCCACCTGGCAGACCGAAAGATACTCGTCGAGATGGGAATGGATATGGGCGGCGATCCTGGCACGCCCCACGCCCTTTTCGATCATCTCCTCAATCTGCGAACTCCGGATCCGAACGCTCGCAAATTCGGCGAAGGTGAAAAAGGCGTTGAGGGCGACGAGAAAAAGGAAGACAAGAATGACGAGAAGGAGGGGCATCTCTCAGCGAGGCTTAAATCGGCCCTCGATCCAGGTGAGGACCTGTTTGTAAAGCTCCTCTTTTTCCGGCTCGTTGTGGAGCTCGTGGTACCAGCCCTCGAAGCGCCTGAACTCGACATTGGCGCCGGCGGCGGCGGCGAAGCTGGCCGTGGCCGCGGGATCGACGAGGCGATCGGCCGTGCCCTGGAGGAGGAGGAGGGGCAGCTTGATCTTCGCCGCGTTCGCGATGATGAACTGGCCGCGCTCGATGAGGTCGAGGCCGAGGCGGGCCGAGACTTTGTTGTGCATGAGGGGATCGGCAATATAGGCCTCTTTGACCTTGGGGTCGCGCGAAAGGCCCGCGTCGTCGAGATCGTTGGCAAGGGTGAAGGAGGGCGCGAGCCTGGCCATGATGCGGGCGAGCGCCATTTTCGCCGGCGGAATCGGTGTCGCCGGAGCGAGGCCGGGGCTGCCGATGACGGCGGCCCCTATGTCGGGCTGGCGTTCAAGAAGCCAGTTGAGACAAAGGGCTCCGCCAAGGCTATGGCCGTATGCCACGATGGGCAGGCCGGGGAATCGACCGCGGGCCTCGCCGACCAGGTGATCGATTTCCTTCGCGATGGTGGCGTAGGAGCTGTGGCCGCGCGGGCCACCGCTCTTGCCGTGCCCCGGCAAATCGAAGGCGAGGGTGGCGATTCCCTTTTCGGCGTACCAGGCCGCCATCGACTCATAACGCCTGAAATGCTCGCCGATGCCATGCACGAGGGCGATGACCGCCCAGGGCGCGGACTCGGGCCGCCACTCGACGGCGACGATGGGAATTCCGCCCTCGCCCTTCCAGGCAAAATCGACAGTCTTCATGCACGCCTCCTGGCCGAAAGTTTCTCTGGCTCAGAATACACCAGCTTGGGAGTCGGCGCAGCAGGAAAGCGCGAAAAGAGAAGGGTCTGCCCCGTCGCGAGGCAGACCCTCAATTCGGTTATTTAAGGTAGGGTCTGTCTAGCGAGAGCCCTGTCCAGATCGGCCTCGGCGATTTCGAGATCGATACCCTTGTTCTCGACGGCGAAATTGGCGCGCACGAGGGCGATCTGCGCCTCCAGGAGGTCGGAGCGCTTGGCGACACCATTGTCGAATTTAGCCTGAGTTACCCGCAGGTTTTCCTGGGCCTGTGCCACCATGCCCTTCGTCAAATCGAGGGAATTGCGCGTTCTCGAGAGGGAAAGAAGACTTCTCCGTACGTCGAGTGCTATGGAATTCCTTGCGCGTTCGAGGTCGGCCTGGGCCTTGTCGATGTCGGCCTGGGCGGCCTTTTCGCGGACGAGGGCGCCCGGCAGGGTGCCGAGGTCATAGCGGACGCGGACTCCCGCGCTCCAGGTGAGATTGAACTTGTCGGCGGGAGGGAAGGCTCGCGGATCAGGGTCGCCATAGGCGACATTGCCCGTGAGAAGCACCGTGGGCATGAGGTCGCCGTTGGCGGCGGCCTTGGCGTGTTTGCCGACATCGAGGCCGATGGAGGCGAGCTTCGTCTCGGGACGGGAGGCGAGGGCGGCCGCGATGAGGGCCGTCACGTCGCTGCCCGGGTCGGACCAGGGCTCGCTCCCCGGCTTGGTGAGGAGGAGGTAGCCGAGGGGGTCGGGAGCCGTGGTCGCGTCGGCGTCACCCACCAACGAGGCAAGTCCCATAAAGGCCATCTGCTGCGCGGATTTCGCGTCGTCGAGGGCCAGGGTCGCCCCGTCGTAGCGGGCCTGCTCGCCCAAAAGATCGGCATTGGTGACCATGCCCTGATCGGCCATGCTCTTCATTTCTTCGCGCAGCACACCCTCGAGTTCGAGGGCCTTCGCCAGTGTCTTCACGTTGGCCGTGGCCCGCGTGGCTTCCCAATAGGCTCGTCTGATCTCGAAGGCCATGGCGCGCTTGGCGAGTTCGAGACCAGCTGTCTTGCCACCCACGCCGAGCTTCGCGATGTCCGCCGCCTCCTTGAGGCGGAAGCCCGCGAAGACGGGGTACTGAAGATCGACGCGGACGTCGCGGGAGTTGGAGGGGGCGCCGGTGAATTCACCCAGCAAGGCGTTGATGATGCCGTTGGTCAAAGCGGTGCTCGGATTATTCGTCGGCAGGGAGGCCGGCACAGGTTCCGCCGACAGCTGCGTATAGCCCGACGAGACCGCGACCGAGGGAATCATCCTGAAGGTCGCGTCGAGGGCCCTGGCCTGGGCAGAAATGAGGTCGAAGTTGCCCGAGCGGATGCCGGGATCGCTGGCCAGGCCCTTGGCCACGGCATCGTCGATCGAGAGGGGCTTGGGGCCGGGGCCGGTATCGGCGACCATCGGTACTATGATGATGGCGCACAACGCGCAGACGAGGCCTGTCCTCCCGGCGGCCAGCCCGAAGGGGAGGCGGGGCCTG
>JAJXVS010000310.1 GCA_021782015.1 bacterium
CCTCGACCGCCTGGGACCGCGCTCGGTCGTCCTCTTCGGTGCGGGGACGCTGAGCATCGGCCTCCTCGGCCTCGGTTTCGCCGCCCCCTTCGGCCTCGGCGGCTTCATCGCCACGAGCGCCCTCGTCGGACTCGGCCTCTCGGCCCTCCTGGGCGCCCCGATCCGCTACATCCTCCTCCACGAGGCGCCGCCCGCCCAGCGGAGCGTGGCCCAGGGCCTCGTCAACATCCAGGGCGGAGCCGGTCAACTCGTGGCGGCCGCGGCCATCGGAGGGGTCACCGCCTCGATAGCCGACAAGGCGACGGCCTTCGGCATGGCCTTCCATATACTCGCAATTGTTTCCATCGTGGCTTTCGCCTTCGCCTTCGGGATCAGGGGCGGAAGGCCCGCCGCTTCGCAGGCCACGGCCTCACAAGGGCCCGCGGCCCCAGCTACGGAGGGGGCCGAGGTCCCGGCGACAAAAGGCGCCGAGGCCTTGGCGACGGAGGGCCCGCGGGCTGAAAGGTCCCAATTGTGAAGGGACGCGCATCGATTCCGGAAGGCGAGGACTTCGCCCATCTCGTGTTCAGGGTCTACGGAACCTTTCATTCTTCGCTCTTTCGCGCGGTTTCGCCGGACCCAGGCCTCGGCAGGCCGGGCCTCGAAATCCTGGGCTACCTCCACGGCGCCGGATCCTCCACCATCACCCAAACCGCCCTGGCCTGCAAAATGGCCACCTCGCAACTTTCGCTCGCCGTCGATCGCCTCGTCAAAGCCGGTCTCTTGGAAAGGGATCGCAACGGAAAGGACAGGCGCGTCGCCGTGATTGGCTTGACCAAGGCCGGAGAGGCCGCCTTCGTCCGGGCCTATGCAGGGGTTCGCGACCGCGTCGAAGCCTTTTTCTCACCGCTTTCGCCCGCCCAGCTCGACAAGCTCCGCGAGGCCTTCGGCGTCGTGGTCGCTCTCGCCGAGTCGAGGGAGGGCCAGAAGAGCGAGGGAGGGGGCGTCGAAGGCCAGCTCCCCATGCGCCCCACGCCGGCAACCCCCATGCAGGCAACCCTTTCGCCTGCGGCCCCAACGCCGGCAGCCGCCACTCCCGCCAAGGTCGAGCGCCACGCCAAGGTCGAGCGTCCCGCCAAGGTCGAGCGTCCCGCCAGGGCAGAGCGTCCCACCCTCCCAGCCGACGGCGCCCGCTCAATTCGAAAAAACAGGAGGACCGAATGAACGCCTCGAATCCAACACTCATAATTGCGATGGTATTCATCCTCGCGGCCTTCGCCTTCTACACCGTGGGCGTCTGGGCAGAGCGCATCGGAGGTCGCCTCAAATGGTGGCATGCGATCGTTTTCTGGTTCGGCCTGGTCTGCGACACGACGGGCACGGGAGCCATGGGCGTCCTCGCAGGCGGCATGTTCCAGCACACGATCCACGGCGTCACGGGCATGGCGGCCATCATCCTCATGCTCTTCCACGCGACCTGGGCCACCATCGTCCTTTCGCGAAGGGATGAAAGGCTCATCCTCTCCTTCCATCGATTCAGTGTTTTCGTGTGGATAGTCTGGTTGATTCCGATGGTCGGCGGTGCGGTCTTAGGCAGTTCGGTATAGGTCGCCGCAGCCCTCGCCGCCCCTGCCTCGCCCCCTGCCCCCCATTTCCCGCCGCCGCCATCCCAGGCAGCGCTTGGCAGAAGGCCCACAGCAATGGATACTTGAAGGCGGAGGCACTCGGATGAAATGGATTACCCGCGCCCATGTCCACGTGGACCGTGTCGCCTGTCCCTGGCTGATCAAGCGCTTCGTCGACTCCGAGGCCGAGTTCTTCTTCGTCGCGAAGACCCTCGTCGAAGAGGAAGGGGCGAGGCTGGGGGCCATTCCCTTCGACGCGCCCGGGGCCGAGCTCGGCCATCATGACGGCCACTCTTCTTTCGTCACAATACTGAAGAAGTATGCCTTGTCGGATCCGGCGCTGAGGCGGCTTGGCGAGGCCGTCGACGCGGCCGACACCGACAGGCTCGATTCCGATCCCTACGCGCCGGGACTCGAGGCAATCGCCAAGGGTTTCTCGCTCATGCATCCCGACGATCGCGACAATCTGGAGCTTCAGTTCGCGGTCTACGATGCCCTCTACGCTTTTCTCAGGCTCGAGACGGCGCGGGAATAGGCGCCGCTGAACTGGCAGCCGCCCGCTCACGGCCCGAGGCTGCGCGAAAGGAATCACATGGCATTTCACCGCAAACCCCAGGAGATGCGCCGCTTTTACGACGGCTTTCACCCCTGGTACCGTTTCGTCGAGGGCAACACGGGAAGGTCGATCGCCAAGGCCCTTTCGGCCATCGACCCCGAAGCGAAGCGATTCAAGGGCGACTCGGTGCTGGAGCACTGCTGCGGCACGGGGAGCCTGGGCCTCCAGATGGCGGGGCGTTGCGCCTCCTACCGGGGCCGCGATCAGTCCGAGGGCATGCTCGACAGGGCGCGCTCGCGATGGAAGGCGGCCTTCGGCGAGGCTTCCGAGCCCCCCTTCGAGCGGGAGAGCGTCCTCGATTTCACCGATCAGCCTAATTCATACGATCTGGTGATGGTGGCCTTCGCGATCCACCTCTTTCCTCCCGAGGATGAACTCAGCCTCCTCGGTCGATGCGTTGGGGCGGCGCGCAAGGGCGTCGTCGTCATCGACCACGACCTGGGCTTTTCGCCCATGCTTTCGCTGGTCGAGGCCGTCGAGGGCGGCTGGTACGAGTACTACAAGAAGGTGGATTTCGCCGCCTGGGCTAGAAAGGCCGGCCTCGCCTTCAGCGACCGCGATCTGGGCGGGGCCCGGGTTATGGAGTTCCTGAAGGAGAGCTGAGGGCTTGCCGGCTGCGTCCCTCGCGGATCGTATCCTGAAGGGTGCCCAGGGGACAGACCGCGCACCAGGTCCGCGGCTTGAAGACGATACCGAGGACGATGCCGAGGCTCAGGGTGATGAGGCAGAGGGTCCAAAAAACCATGCCCGCCCATTCGGCGACCGCGACGCCGGGCCTCACCTGGAAAAGACTCATCACCACGAGGAACATCGAGGTGCCGCAGAGAAAGCGCCGGAATGCCCGCGAAGAGAACATGCGCGGGAGGGTCTTGCCGAGGGAAATGGGGCGAAGGGCGAAGCCGAGGGCCCTTCCCCGCGGGCAGAGGCCCGAACAGAAGGCCCGCGGTTTCGGCGAGCTGATGCCGAGGACAATGGCGATGATCATCTCCGCAGCGAGGGCGAGGCCGAACTCGCGGGCGAAAAATCCGCCGGCGGCAACAGTGAGCACGAAGAGGGCCGAAATCACGTTGACGAAGGTCCGGGATGGGCGGTGGCTTGGGCTTGGTCGAAGGCTTGGGCTTGGGCTTGGCATACTCTATATATAGTGATGTTTATATGTTTTGGCTAGGGCTGTGGGAGATAGGAGGTGGGAGGTAGGACTATGACTGAGGGCGGTCCGGCCCATCCTGTTGGGCCCTGCTAATCCTCGCCGGGGAGAAGGTCCAAGGGCTCCTCCTCGCCTTGCGGGGAGCGGAAGCCCTTGCCGATTTCGAGGGAGGAAAGGTCGCGATCGACGGCCACTCCGACGCGATTGCGGCCCAGGCGCTTGCCCTCGTAGAGCGCCTCGTCGGCCTTGGCGATCACCGCGTCGCCGCCGAGGTCGGGGGAGCTGATGGCGACGCCGAGGGTTATGGTCACCGAGAGTCGCAGGCCTTCGTATTCCATCACCGCCGCCTGGACTCGCTTGCGTATCCGCTCCGCAAGCCCGACGACTCCTTCGGGGTCGGCATTTCCGAGGATGAGGAGGAACTCCTCCCCTCCCCATCGTGATGCGAGATCGGTCGAGCGCAGCGAATCGGCGATGAGGGTAGCGGTCTGCACGAGGACGTAGTCGCCGCAGTCGTGGCCATGCCGGTCGTTGAAGAGCTTGAAATGATCGATGTCGCACATGATGACCGAGATTTTGCTGCCGAGGCGCTTGGCGCGGGAGATTTCCCTTTCGAGGACGCGGAGGGCCGTGCGCCGGTTGGGCAGGTGGGTCAGGGCGTCGGTGCTCGCCAGGATGTCGAGCCGGGCGTTGGCGCGCTCGAGCTCAGCATGGAGCATGGCCGCGCGCACGATGGAACCAAGCTGTCGCGCCATCGTCTCGAAGAGGGAACTGCGCGCCTCGTCGAGGGCGGTCTCGTCCTTGAAGGCGACGCCGAGGGAGCCGAGGCTTTGACCCCTGTCGACGATGGGAAAGGCTGCGAAACTCGCCAGCCCCAATTCCTGGAGCGCATCCTTGAGC
>JAJXVS010000311.1 GCA_021782015.1 bacterium
GCTTGGCGGTGGGAGGAGGACCTTCTGGGCGGCATCGGCACGATTTGCACGAAGGGGTCACTGGAAAGGGCCGATATCGGCGCCGATCGGGATGTCCGGAACGGGGACCCCTATCCGGAGCGGATACCCCCTACAGAAACAATTATGAAAGAATTGAAATTCATTCCCTATTATGCCTGGGCGAACCGGGGGCCTGGCGAGATGAGGGTCTGGGTGAGGGAATAGCCCAGGGAAGACAAAAGGGGATAGATGGGGTCATGGCGGGCTGATCGCGAGGCCGAGGTCGGGCCTGTCGGTGATGATGGCGCTCACCCCCCTGGCGATGAGGCGCTTCATCATTTTCGGATCGTTGACCGTCCACACGAAGACGGGAAGGGAAAGGCGTCGCATTCTCGCGAGAAAGCCGAGGCGCAAAAGAAGGTAGTGGGGGGCGACGAAATCTGCGCCGCAGCGCCGCAGCCTGAGGCCGGGAAACAGCTCGACCATCCTTCGGAGTGGGCCTTCTTTCGGTTTTTGGATTCCGAGGAGGAGGCCCGTCCTGACCCGGGGGTCGAGGCGCTTGATGGCGATGATGGCCTTGTCGAGGAAGGACGTCATGACGAAGTCGCCGACCTCCAGATGCGCAGCGGCGAGGTCGAGAAGTTCCCGCTCGTAGCCTGTCTCCTTGAGTTCGATGTCGAGGATTATCCGTCCCTTCGCAATTATGAAGATATCCTCGACGGTCGGAACGCGAAAGCCGCTCTCGTGGGCGAGGGCCTGGAGTTCCGCGAGGCCAAGCCGCGCGATTTCCCTACCCCCGATCGAAGGGTCGTGAAAGCTGACGAGGACCCCGTCCGCCGTGCGACGGACGTCGAATTCCATGGCGTCGGCGCCGAGGTCGATGGCTTTTTCAAAGGCCTCTAAGGTGTTTGCATGGTCGACGAGGGCCGAGGCTCCCCGGTGCGCGATGATCGCGCCTATTCGCATTTCCACGGCGCCATTATAGCCCGATGACATTGCGATGGAACCAGGATGAGGCTAGGATTCCTCACGCGAGGCACCTCGCGCGTCGCGGCCCGGTCTGGCGAGGAAGGAAGAGAGCCAAAAATGACAGAGAGACTGCGGAGACTCTACGACCTGATCGTATCGAAGGAACATCGCCGTCACAGGCGAAACGAGGTCCAACCGATGGCCGCCGATTTTGCCGCTCATCTGGTGCCGCCCGTGACGCGGATGGCGCTTCGGACCGCGGCGATCCTCGCGGCCGAGACGCCGGTCATCCTCCCCGGCGAGCGCATAAGCTTTCTCCGGACCGTCGGCACGATTCCCGAACTCTTCACGGCCCGGGAGTGGGCGGAAATTCGCCAAGGGCACTTCATCCACGAACAGGGCTTCGTCTGCAACATCGCGCCCAATTATGCGGCCACCATCGCCGCCGGCCTGGAGACCAGGCGGGGGGAGGCCCTGGCGAGACGGCGGCGCGCGGAGGCTGAGGGCGACGACGAAGGGGCCCTCCTTCTCGACGCGATGGTCGCAGAGATCGACGCAGTGTTCGAACTCTGTGGCCGCTATCGCGAGGAGGCGCTCCGGCTCGGCAGGACGGATATCGCCGAGACACTGGCCCAGGTACCGAGCCACGGGGCTCGCAATTTCCGGGAGGCCCTCCAGTTCTTCCGCATTCTCCATTTCACCCTCTGGTGCGAGGGGGAATATCACAATACGGTCGGTCGCCTCGATCGCTATCTGTGGCCCTACCTGAAGGCTGACCTCGGTTCTGGGGCCCTCGACGAGGAGGGGGCCCTCGAACTCGTGGAGGAGTTCTTCCTTTCCTTCAATCGCGACAGCGACCTGTATCCGGGAGTCCAGCAGGGCGATAACGGCCAGAGCCTGGTCCTGGGAGGCAGCGTCTCCGACGGTGAGGAAGGCTTCAACCTTCTCTCGCGGCTGTGCCTGCGGGCGAGCAAGGAATTGAAGCTCATAGATCCCAAGATCAATATCCGCGTGAATTCCGCGACGGAAGCCGAGGTCTATCGCCTGGGCACGGAACTCACGAAGGAAGGGCTCGGATTCCCCCAGTACTCGAATGACGACGTCGTCATCCCGGGGCTCGTCCGCCTCGGCTATTCCGAGGCCGACGCGCGAGAGTATGTCGTCGCTGCCTGCTGGGAATTCATCATTCCCGGCAGGGGCATGGACATTCCCAACATCGCGGCCCTCTCCCTCCCCGAGGTCCTCCTTCGCTGCTCCCGGCGCGATCTTGTCGGAGCGCCTTCTTTCGACGCATTCTTCGACGAGGTCAAGGCCGAAATACGGAAGGAATGTTCGGCCATCGCCGGCGGAATCAAAAATCTCTGGATGGTTCCGGCGCCCTTCATGTCCATCCTCATGGACGGAAGGCTGGAGGCGGCACGCGACATTTCCCTCGGTTCCTCCTACAACAACTTCGGCTTCCACGGCACGGGGCTTTCCACCTGCGTCGACTCGCTGGCCGCCATAAAGAAGTACGTGTTCGAAGAATCGAAGGTCGGCCGCGACGAACTCCTTGCGGCGCTTGAGAGCGACTTCGAGGGGCATGAGGAACTCCTCGCTCGGCTTCGTTACGAGGCTCCGAAATTCGGCAACGGCGATTCGGGAGTCGACGGGCTGGCCGATGAGGTACTCGGCGCCTTCGCCGAGGGGGTCGAGGGGCTCCGCAACGAGCGCGGGGGAATCGTGCGGGCGGGCACAGGCTCGGCGATGTTCTACTTGTGGCATTCGCGCGAACTCGGAGCTACTCCCGACGGGCGCCGCTCGGGGGAAAGCTTCGGGGCTAATTATTCGCCGAGCATCTTCGCACGCATGAAGGGACCCCTTTCAACCATCAAGTCCTTCACGAGTCCCAACCTCACCCGGGTGATCAACGGCGGTCCCCTCACCATGGAGTTCCACAGCACGCTCTTCGACAGCGAAGAGAGCCAGAACAAGGTCGCCGACCTCGTAAGGCTCTTCGTGGTACGCGGCGGGCATCAGATGCAACTCAATGCCGTCGATCGCGACCGGCTCCTCGACGCGCAGAAAAATCCCGAGGCCCACCGCAGCCTCATCGTCCGAGTCTGGGGCTGGAGCGCCTATTTCATCGAACTCGATCGGGAGTACCAGGACCACATCATCAAGCGCCAGGAATATGTGATCTGAGGTCCGGGTCCCGAAAATGTCGGCAATTGGGCGCATCTTCGACCTGCGCGAGATGACGGTGCACGATGGTCCCGGCATCCGCTGCACGGTCTTCCTCAAAGGCTGTCCCCTCCGCTGCGCGTGGTGCCACAACCCCGAGGGCATCGCCTTCGAGCCCGAACTTCTCGTGCGCACACAGGGCTGCCGGGACTGCGGCCTCTGCCGCAAGCCCTGCGACCATCCCGACTGCGCCTCCCTTGGCCGATGCCTCCACCGCTGCCCCCGGGGACTGGTTTCGCGAGCCGGAGAAGACCTCCACGCAGAGGCTTTGGCCGCCCGCTTGTTGGAAACCTCGGAGCTCCTCGGCGACGGAGAGGGAGGTTATACGATTTCGGGCGGCGAACCCCTGGCCCAGGCGGCCTTCCTCTTCGAGCTCATCGAAAGGCTCAAGCCGTATCACGTCGCCGTCGAGACCTCGGGCTTCGCCCCCACCGAGATATTCCGGAGGGCCATCGACCTCGCCGACCTCGTCATCCTCGACCTCAAGCACATGGACGAGGCCGCCCATCTCCGCGGGACGGGCCGTTCAAACGTGCCAATACTGCGCAACCTCGCGGAGCTCGTTTCTTCCGGCCTCCCCTTCTGGGCGCGCCTTCCCCTCATTCCCGGCTACAACGATGGTTCCGAAAACCTGCGGGCGACAGCGGAAAGCCTCGAGGCCGCCGCGGGCAGGGTCCATGTCGAATTGCTCGCCTACAACCGGCTCGCGGGGGCGAAGTACGCCATGCTCGGCCACGAGTATCGGCCCTTCTTCGACGAAGGGGCTGAGGCAAACCCCGACCTCGCGCCCTTTGTGGAAAGGGGCATACAGGTCGTTTGGAAACGCTAGGCCCGCGAGACCGAGGGGCGGAGCGCCTCGATCTCGGCGATGCCGAGCGGCTTGGGTTTGCCGAGTCGGCGCGCCCCGGCTTCGGTGATGAGGAAATCCTCCTCGTTCCGGAGGCCGCCGAAGGCACGATACTCCTCGACGCGCTCCCATGCGATGAAATCGCGAAAGCGCCCCTCGGCGCGCCAACGATCGATGAGTTCGGGAATGAAGTAGATGCCCGGCTCGATCGTGA
>JAJXVS010000035.1 GCA_021782015.1 bacterium
AACTTCCTCGATCGAGCCATATCCCTCGCCTTTCACAGGCACGCAGCGCTTTGGGCGCAGGGTTTTGACTTCGCCGCAAGGGCCAGCGGCGCTCAGCCCCTAAAGCAGAGCACCGGGCTTCGCGCCACATCGGGGCGGGTTGCAAGGCTTCGCCTTGCAACCCGAGAGTCGCCGCGACGCTCAGCCCCTAAAGCACAGCACCGGGCTTCGCGCCGCATTGGGGCGGGTTGCAAGGCTTCGCCTTGCAACCCGAGAGTCGCCGCGACGCTCAGCCCCTAAAGCACAGCATTGGATTCCGCGCCGCATTGGGGCGGGTTGCAAGGCTTCGCCTTGCAACCCGAGAGTCGCCGCGACGCTCAGCCCCTAAAGCACAGCATTGGATTCCGCGCCGCGGCGACTTCATCCAGTCGGCCGACGGGGGTGGTGGTGGGGGCGTTGTGGAGGAGGTCGGGATTCGTGACGGCTTCTTCGGCGATCTTCGCGAGGACCTCGGCGAAGGCGTCGAGGGTTTCCTTGTCCTCCGTCTCGGTCGGCTCGATCATGATGGCTTCGGGCACGATGAGGGGGAAGTAGATTGTCGGCGGATGGAAGCCATAGTCGATGAGGCGCTTGGCGATATCCAGGGTATGGATGCCGGGCGCGATGTCGCCCATCGCGACGAATTCGTGCATGCAGCGCCTCGGATATTTGACCTTGAAGCTCTTCTCGACCTTGACCTTGAGGTAGTTGGCGTTGAGCACGGCGTTCTCGGCGAGCCTGCGGAGGCCGGTCGCACCGAGCATGCGCACGTAGGCATAGGCCCGCACGAGAACCCCGAAGTTGCCATAAAAGGACTTGACCCTGCCGATGGATTTCGAGGGCATCGCGAGGGCATAGGCATCGCCCTTCTTTGCCGCGATCGGGCCGGGCAAAAAGTCGCCCAGGTCCTTCCTGACCCCGACATAGCCCGCGCCCGGTCCTCCGCCTCCGTGAGGCGTCGAGAAGGTCTTGTGGAGGTTGAAGTGCATGACGTCGATGCCCGAGTTGCCCGGCTTGAAGACGCCGGTGACCGCGTTCATGTTGGCTCCGTCGCCGTAAACGAGGCCGCCGGCTTCGTGCACGAGGCGGGCGATCTCCTCGATGTTTCGGTCGAAGAGGCCGAGGGTATTCGGGTTCGTGATCATGATGCCGGCTATCTCTTTGCCGGCCTCGCCCGCGAGAGCGGCCTTGAGGGCGGCCAAGTCGACGCCGCCCTCGGCGTCGGAAGGCACGGGGAGGGTCGTGAATCCGGCCATCGTGCAGCTGGCGGGGTTTGTTCCGTGGGCCGAGTCGGGGATGAGCATCTTCGTGCGTTTGAGGTCGCCGCGAGAGACATGCCAGGCGCGAATGATGAAGATGCCCGACAGCTCGCCGTGGGCGCCGGCCGCGGGCTGGAGGCTGCCGACGGCAAAGCCTCCGATTTCATTAAGGCTTTCCTGGAGTTTGTAGATGAGCTCGAGGGCGCCCTGGCTGAACTCGTCGCCCACGAGGGGATGGGCGTCGCGCCAGCCGC
This sequence comes from bacterium, assembly GCA_021782015.1. Classification (GTDB taxonomy): domain Bacteria; phylum Spirochaetota; class Spirochaetia; order Treponematales; family Rectinemataceae; genus CAIJMU01. The sequence continues at coordinate 1,532 of JAJXVS010000035.1, forward strand.
GGAGGCCGGCCACCTGCTCGTTGACCTTGGGGTTGTACTTCATCGTGCAGGAGCCCAGTGGATAGAAGTGGCTGTCGATGGAGAAATTCTTCTGCGACAGGCGAGTGAAGTGCCTGATCACCGTGAGTTCGTCGGCCTCGGGCAGCTTGAGCGAAGCGCGGGCGAGGCCAGGCGGTATCGCTGTCGCGGGCACGTCGCAGTCGGGCAGGGAAACGCCGATGCGGCCGGGGGCGGAAAGTTCGTGGATGAGCTTTTCTGGCATGAGGTTCATTTCGCCGCCTCCTTCAAGGACGTCACGAGGAGGTCGATCTGAGCCTTGGTGTTCATTTCCGTCACGCAGACGAGGAGCTCGTTCTTTCGCTTTGGATCATACTTCGACAGGGCGAGTCCCGGCACGACGGCGCGTCGGGAGAGCTTTTCGACGAGATCGGCGGCAGGAATTGGTGTAGTTACGACGAATTCCTTGAAGAAGGCGCCCTCATTCGGCTTGTCGATGGCGGGCACCTTGCAGCCGGGGATCTTCGCGATTTCGGAGGCCGCGTAATGGGCCTTGTTCCAGCAGAGCTCGGCAACCTGGCGCATGCCGTTCTTGCCCATGAGGGCCATGTATACACAGGCCTGGAGCATCACGAGGCCCTGATTCGAGCAGATGTTCGAGACGGCCTTTTCGCGCCTGATGTGCTGCTCGCGGGCGGTGAGGGTGAGGACGAAGCCGCGGCGGCCCTCGTGGTCCTGGGCCTGGCCGACGATGCGACCGGGCATTTTTCGCATGAGCTTGGCCGTGGCCCCCATCATGCCGAGCCAAGGGCCGCCGAAATTCATCGCGTTGCCGAGGGCCTGGCCCTCGGCCGTGACGATGTCGGCGCCGAGTTCGCCGGGGCTCTTGAGGATGGCGCACATGATCGGGTCGGCGTGGACGATGAAAAGGGCGCCCGCCGCGTGGGCCTTGTCGGCTCCCGCCTTGAGGTCGCGGATGCGGCCTTCGAAATCGGGATAGGAGGCGACGACGCAGGAGGTATCGGCGTCGACGGGAGCCGAGGACGGCTCGCCCGAGTATTCGACGAACTCGACGGCGAAGGCGGCGAAATAGGTTCGGATGACGTCCCGATATTCGGGATGGAGGGCGGCGGGGAGGAAGACTCTCTTCCGAGAGCCGCCGTGGTTCCAGGCCATGAGGACGGCCTCGGCGAGTGCCGTGGCTCCGTCGTAATGCGAGGCGTTGACTACTTCCATTCCCAGGAGTTCGGCCGCCATCGACTGGTATTCGAAGATGGCCTGAAGCGTACCTTGCGAGACCTCGGGCTGATAGGGCGTGTAGGCGGTGAGGAACTCGCCGCGGGAGGAAATGGCCCCCACGGCCGCGGGAACGAAGTGGTTGTAGGCTCCAGCTCCGAGAAACCAGGCGCAGGCCGAGGCGTTGAGGTTGTTCGCGGCCATGGCCTCGATTTCCCTCGTCACCTCGAGCTCGGAAATGCCTTCGGGCAGGGCGAGTTTCGGAAAGCGTTTGGCCTGGGGAATATCGGCGAAAAGTTCTTCGATCGATGAGACGCCGACAGTCCCGAGCATGGCTTTGCGGTCGGCATCAGAATTGGCTATGTAGGGCATTCCTTACTCCTTGTCCGCTTCCTTCTCGTAGGTCGCGGCATCCATGAGCACGCCGAACTCTGCGGCGCTGCCCGACTCAATCTTGACGAGCCAGCCCTCCCCGTAGCAATCGCGATTGACGAGGGCGGGGTCGCCTCCGAGGGCCTCGTTCACGGCGACGATCTTGCCGCCCATCGGCAGGTAGAGATCGCTCGCGGCCTTTACCGACTCGATGACGCCAAAGGTTTCGCCCTTGGCGAAGGTTTTCCCGATCTCGGGCAATTCGACATAGACGATGTCGCCGAGGGCGGCCTGGGCATGGTCGGAAATGCCGATGACGAAGGCGGTTCCGTCCTTGCGGGCGTACTCGTGGGAACTCTGGTAACGGGCTGTGGAATCAAGTTTCATCTAAATCTCCTCGTAATTAGTACGACATGGGGACCGCTCAACGACGGGCCCTCGGGCGCGCCTCGCGACGGCCCCGTGAGAACGCCCGCCCGAGGCGGGCTTTAAGAATTACCTGCGATAGGCCGGAACGTAGAGGGGTCGCTTGACGACGAGGCCGGGCTTGGGCTTGCCGTGCGCGACGATGGCGACATCGGTGCCGACCTTGGCGAACTCGGGCGTCACGAAGGCGTTGGCCGCGTATTTTTTCGTCGTGGGGCAGAACATGCCCGCCACGCAAAGGCCGATCTTCCGGCCGTCGGGAGCCTGGACCTCGTAGCCCTCGCGGGGAACTCCGCCCGTCATCTCGATGCCGACGAGCTTGCGCGGGAGGCCTGCGGCGGCAATGGCTTCGAGGGCCTTCTTCCCGATGAAATCGGCTTTGCTGAAGTCGCATGCCCACTTGAAACCGGCCTCGAGCGCATTTATGGAAGGGCTGATTTCGTGACCGTGGAGGGGCATTCCCGCCTCGAAGCGTAGGGAATCGCGGGCGGCCAGTCCGATGGCCTTCGTCTCGATACCCTTCTTTTCGCCGGTCTTGATGAAGGCTTCCCAGACCGCGAGGGCCTTTTCGGCGGGGAAGAAGAGCTCGCCGCCGTCCTCGCCGGTGTAACCGGTGCGGCCGAAAAGTACTTTAGTACCTTCTATGACAAACTCTCCGGAGGTGAAGCGGGGAAAGGCCGAGACCTTGCGGTCGGCCATACTATCGAGAAGCTCGATGGCCCTCGGGCCTTGCACGGCTATCATGTAGGTTTCGGCGGAGACGTCCTCCACCTTGACCTTGCCCTTCCATTCGACGGCGCGGGCCTTGAACCAGGCAAAATCGGCCTCGAGGTTGGAAGCGTTGACGACGATCCACCAGCGCCCCTCGGCCGCATTGACGCGGGGCAGGCGGTAGACGAAAAGATCGTCGCGGACGAGACCCTTTTCGTCGAGAAGCAAGGAATAGCGCGCATCCCAGTCCTTCATGTCGAGTACGGCTCCGCTCACGGTATGTGAAACGAAGGCATCGGCATCGGGACCGGAAACGATGAGCTGGCCCATGTGATCGATGTCGAAGAGGCCGACGGAGCGGCGACAAATGTTATGCTCCTCCACGGCGCCGGTCGGATAAGAAATAGGCATGTCGTAACCCGCGAAGGGCGCCATTTTTGCGCCCGCCGCTATATGCCAGTCGTGCAATATCGTGGATTTCAGGATGTGCCTCCCTGGACGAAATGAGTGCGAATTATGGAAGACTGTATCAGCGAATGCCGAAACCCGCAAGGAAGACTTGGCCGGTGAAACCATGGTTTCGCCGGCCGAACCGCGCCTGTTTTTCCGGCTCGAGGGGATCAGTGCTTCGCCACAAGCGATCCGAGATCCCGTACAAAGGTATCGACGTCCGAGTCCTCATTATCCCAGGAACACATCCAGCGCACGATATTGCGCGACTCGTCGAAGGGATAGAAGAACCACTTCTCGAGGAGGGCTTCGCGAAGCCTGCGAGGTATGGCCGCGAAGACGCCGTTCGCCTGCACGGGCAGGGCTGGAACGATGCCCAAAGCCCCGACGGCCGACTCAAGACGACGAGCCAGCCGGTTGGACTTTGTCGCATTTTCCTTCCAAATGCCCTCGCCGAGGTAGGCCTCGTATTGGGCCGAGACGAATCGCATCTTGCTGGCGAGCTGGAGGATGCTTTTGCGGAGGTTGCCGGCGCCTCGCGTCAGGCTCGGATTCAGGAAGACGAGGGCCTCGCCGCACATCAGCCCATTCTTCGTTCCGCCGAAGGAGAGGAGGTCGGCGGGGCCGGCGGCCTCGCGGAGTCCCACTCCGAGACTCACGGCGGCGTTGGACAGGCGCGCGCCATCGACGTGGAGGAGAAAGTCTTTTTCGCGGCAGAGGGCGCCGATCGCCGCCAGCTCCTCCAACGAGTAGACCGTGCCGAATTCGGTGGGCTGCGAGATCGAAACCATGCGCGGAAGATTCGAGTGAACCCATCCGAGATCGGCCACCCGCTCGCGGATCGTCTCCGGCCTGAGCTTGGCGTCATCGGAATGGACGGTGAAGAGCTTGACCCCAGCGATGCGTTCCGGCGCCCCGGCCTCGTCGCCGGAGATGTGGGCGTGCTCGACGCAGACAATGCCTTCCCAGGGACGGAGGGTTGCCGATATGGCCATCACGTTCGCGCCTGTGCCATTCCACACAAGGTAGGTTTCGCTGTCGGCCCCGAAAGTTTCCTTGAAGAGTTTCATGGTCCTTTCGGTGATCGGATCCTCGCCATAGCCGATGGCATGGCCGCGATTGGCCCGCTCAATGGCGGCGAGGATGGCGGGATGAATGCTCGCGTTGTTGTCACTGGCGAACCAGCGAGGCGCCTCTTTTCCGTTCTGTTCCATGTGCGTCACTCCGTTTCGATTCCGAGTTTCGAGAGAGTGGTCCCCAGGGGGACGCCTCGCCCGTCGTAGCCCTTGATGCGATAATATTCATTAAGCATTGGTTCAAGATCGACGACGCTTTTCGCCGGGTGCCTCGTCTCGCCTTCGTCGAGGAAACGGGCGGGAAGGACGTCGGCGGATCTATTCACGCCCATCTCCGTGTTCATGTAACGCTCGAGCACGTGCGATCGCCTTCCGGCCATGATGAAGTCCCGCCCGGAGAGGTTGCGGCCCGTGATGGCCGCCACCTGATCCGACACCGAGGACCAGTCGAGGAGGGCCTGGGCGACCCTTGGCAGCCAGGTCATCGTCAATTTGAGAAGGGGCTTCGGAGTGCGCTTCGGCACGAAGGTCTCGAGGAGGGTCCCGAAGACGGTGAAAAGGCAGGTATGGGTCGAGTTGAAGGCGTCGAAGAGGTCTTCCATGAAGGCGACCCAGGAGGCCTTGGCCCGCGTCGAATAGGGGTCGAGGTAGTTGTAAAGAGCCTCGAGTCCGATGAGATAGGCGTTGAGGTGGCAACCCCCGCGATTGGCGACCGCATAGTTGAGGCCGTGGCCCCAGCCGGCGCGCGGGTCGTAGCTCGCGAGCTCGAGGCCCTTCACCTGGATGGCGAAATCCTTGCCGCCGTACTTTTCCGAAAGCAGCCTCGTCCCCAAGGCGAGTTCGGCGCCCTCCCCTCGCCTAAAGGCCGTGTCGGAGATGAGCTCGCCGATATTGTCGGTCTTTCCGAAGGCCAGGACGCTCTTCCGGATTCCCTTCTCCGCTGCTTCCATCGCCCAGGAAAAGGTGACGCCCGCGGAAATCGTATCCATTCCCAGGTCGTTGAGGAGCTGATTCCAGACGCCTATGAGGTCGGGATCCCAATTGCCAATGTTGCCGCCCCAACTTCCGGTCGTCTCGTATTCGGGTATGTGGCGGGTCGTCCCGTCGGGATAGCGGCCCTTGTGGCCGCAAAGGACGGTGCAGGGCGCGCAGGTCGAATGCCGCGTATTGTAACGCTCGGCCATGGCCTCGCCCGAAAGGGCCTCGAAACGGGGGTCGGTCCTATCGCGGAAATTCATGACGGGAAGGAAGCCGGCCTTCACCCCGACCCTGACATTATAATTAGTTCCAAAAGCCCGATAGGCCCTGGAAAAATCATTGCGCAACACGTGCTTTCGCATGCGCCCGCTTGCGGATTTGAAGCGCTCCGGCTCGGCGGCCTCGATGCGGTAGGCCCCGCCGGTGGCCACGATCGCCTTCAGCCTTTTGGAGCCCATCACCGCGCCGAGGCCTCCGCGGCCCAGGAAACGATGGCCCGAGCGGATGTTCGCAAAGCTGACGAGATTCTCGCCGGCCGGCCCGATGAGGAGTTCACCCTGACGCGGATTGTCGACTAAGCGCGCGCGCGCCGCCTCGGTGCCGAGGCCCCAGAGTTCCGACGCTTCCTCGAAGCTCGCGCCGTCCTCGTCGATCCTCAGCACTGCGGGGGAATTCGAGGCTCCGCAGACGACGAGTCCATCCCAGCCGGCCGTACGCAGGGCCATGCCGAAGGGGCCACCGCAGGAGGAACTCGCCATGATCCCCGTGAGGGGCGACTTCGTTACCGCGGCGAAGCGGGCCGAACAGGGGGCTCCCGTCGCGAGAAAGGGCCCGGCCATGAAGATCAGGATGTTTTCCGCGCCCAAGGGATCCACGGCCTTGAGCCGCTTCCCCAGCCTGTCGTAGTAGAACTTGATGCCCAGGCCCTTGCCGCCGATATAATCCCGAAGATCGTTTTCCGAGGGGCTGAAGACGGACCAGGCCTTTGTCGTGAGATCAACATCGAGATAGCGTTTCGAATCGCCGACCAGGGTCTTCATGCGATCCCTCCTTCCGAGCGCCCTGTCGTGCCGCCCAGGGCAGTACCAGGCTTCATGGTCACGCAGGAAACCGGACAGATCCGGAGGCAGCGCTCGCAGGAGACGCAATTGCGGGGACGGGCGAGTCGAGGCGCCTCGCCGAAGCCGCCCGATAGTCCCCCCTCCATTTCCAGGCAGTCGACCGGGCAACTTTCCACGCAGCAGGCGCAGCCGATGCAGGCGGACAGATCGAATCGCGGGCGGGGCCATTCGGAAATCCTGAGCCTCGCCACGACCTCGCCGCGATCGTCGATGACGGCCTCCGAAGGGCATACTCGACCGCAGGCGCCGCATTCGATGCAACGCTTAGGATCGATTTCGTGCAACGAGCCTTTGACGCCGCGTATGGCGCCGACCGGACAGAATCCCACGCAGGCGGTGCAGCCGGTGCATGCAACCTCGATGACATAGGCCATAGGACCTCCGCGCTCGGCCGCCGCGACTTCGACCGCAGCCGTGGCAGTTTCGACCGAAACTCACGCGGCCGCGACCGGAGCGCGACCTAGAAACTATTCCTCGAAAGGGGCTTGCCGATGTAAACCCCCTCGCCACCCAAATAATCGTGTCTTTCGCCGTCGATGAGAATCTGGACATCGTGAACGGTGGGAAAGGCCGTGGCCGTATAGACGATCTGCTTGAGCTGCCCTGCGTAGCCCTCGATGCCGTAGTGATTGTACATGAAAGGCTCGCTGAGATTGACGATGGCCGTCGTACCCTGCACGCGGACGCCGAGCAGCTTCGTTCCCGTCGGGATAAGGCTCACGAGGTGCTGCCTGAGTTCCGACTCATCGGGTCCCGACATCAAGGCCAATAGGGCGTCCGTGAGGGGGGCGTCGCTTGCGGGGATCATGCGGCGCACATCCTGCCGTACGATTACGCCATCGTCGTCGATGCGGACGAAATACAGGGTTGCCGGATGAGTCTTGGGGGGCTGCGCCGCCGTAAGCGCTTTTTCGGCGCCTGCGGCCGGCGAAACGCCTTGCGGCGTCACGTTCTGGCCGGCCGCGGGCCCTTGAGGGCCGGAGGGCCCACCTCCCGGGGTGACGGGACCCTGAAGGTTCGTGCCCGGGGTCGGAGACGCGCCACCAGGCTTGGCTGGAGTGGCAGTCGCGGCGCCAGGGGGCGAGCCAGACCCGGAACCGCCGGCAGGAGCCGCGGTCGGAGCGGAGGGAGGAACCGGCATCTTGCGGTCGATTGACCGCTGATTGCTCACAATTTCATTGAAATTGGTACGATCGAGGGTCGCCTTTATTTTACCCCAATTGAGAACGAAAAGAAGGAAGATCACCGAAAAGACGATGAGCCAGAGGAGGCATCCCGCCGATCCCCTATCCCTGCCGCCGGGGGTACGTCCGCCCCTCCCCGCGCCGCTTCCGCGAGACGCCATCGCTTAGCGCTCCCCCTCCAGGCGAGCGAGCCACGAAGCTGCTGTGTGGTCTTCGCTTTCGATTTCGAGGGCAGCCCTGAAGAAACCGGCCGCCTCGTCCTTCTTGCCCAGCCTGAAAGCGACCACGCCGAGATTCGTGATGATCTTCACGTTTTCAGGCTCGAGGGAAAGGGCTTTTTCGAGGGCGCGTTTGGCCTCCTCGACGCGGTTGAGTTCGAGCAGACAAATCGACAGTTCGTTGTAAACATCACCCGCCGGCATCGCCTCGTCTTCGGATTGTCGGTCGGCGCCCAGGGCCAACGCCTTCTCGAAGGCGGTCCGAGCCTCATCCCACCTTGAAAGCCTCCTGAGGGCCCAACCCTTGAGGAACCAGGCATTCCATACAAGTGGATTTTTCTCGATGAAGAGTTCGGCCTTGGCGAGACCCTCGGCTTCCTTGCCCAGCCTTATGAAGTCGTAGGCTTCCTTGAAAAGCTCGTCAAGGTAACCGCGGTCGCGCAGGCTCTTGACGACAGCCGCCGCCTTGTCCCGTTTTTCGCCCTCGGCTCCGATGCGCGTGTAGGTTTCCAGCAGACTGGCAGCCCTCTCCCAATTCTTTCGCCGGAGAAAGAAGAAGCCGGCGTTCAGAAAGGCTTCGGGAAAGGGAGGCTCGGCGGAAAGCAGGGTCTTGTAGCGCTCGAAGGCCATTTCATTGAGTCTTTCTGCCGCCTCACCCTCGCCCGCCCCCTCCAGCGATTCGGCATGATCCTCATAAAGGACAGCGAGATCGAGAAGTGGCTCCGGCGCCTCAGGATAGAGGCCGATCAAGGCAAGGAAGATCTCCTCCGCGACGTCCCATGCGTGGCTCTTTGCCTTGAGAACGCCAGCCTCGGACAATACCGTGAGAAGTTCCGGCTTGACGGCTCGCACGAAGCCGCGATAGTAGGCCGCGTTCGCATTGTCCGGATCCCAGGCGAGGAGTCTGAGCATGCCCGCGACAATGGCTTCGGCACTGAGCGAGTGAGGGTCGAAGGAGCTGCCAGCACCCGCGGTCTCCACGGGAAGGGGAACGGCTGGATCGGGTTTGAAGGAGCCAAAGTCCCTGTCGAAGGCCGGAGGCAAGGAAATATATATGAGGTTTTCGAGCGCCTCTGCTCCGCGGGGATCGACGATATGCATACTACCTCCGGGAATTATACGGAAACAGGATCAGGTTCGCGGCGCGCCATCGGGCTGCTGGGCGGCCTCGCTCTCCGGGCGCGTCGGTCGGGCCTGGGCAAAAAAGCCGTTCAGGTGGATCTTGTACGAGAGGGGCATCGCCGCCTCATCAAAACGGATGGCCACGGCCCCGAGGTCCTTCCGTCCTTCCACATCCTCAAAGCGGACGATGGTGCCCTTGATTTCGATTGTTTCGCGAGGTTCGTCCATATCGAGCCTGAGAAGACAATCTTTGCCGACCAGAAAACGGGCGAGACCGACGATTATGATTTTGCCGCCGCCAAACGAGAGATCCCGCACAATGCATTTGCGCGGCACTCCCTGCACAAAAATCACGGTATCTTTCGTCAAAAGGCCGATTCTCCTCATGCTGTCGGGAGAGACGAGCACGCGTTCCTCGCGGCGCCGAACGGCGGAGACATTGGCCTCCATGACCGTGCCCAGGATATCGATGAGATCATCGGGAGGCCTTTGCGTGTACTCGACATTCATGAACTGAAGATCGCCGCCGCCCTGGTTGTAGGGGGCATAACCGCTCACTCGGGCCTGGACGAAAAAACTCACGGGATCGGTCTTGCCTTCGATTCGAAAACTGAAACGCACGGAGACAAGGTTATTCGATTTCTTGATTTTGTCGGTCAGGGCCGGTTTCGAACTGGCGATCAATTTCGCTCCGGCGAAGGAAGTCGAATAGATCACGCAGGGCCACTGTTCTCCGACGCACTTGAGGTACACGTTGCGGGGATCGAGGCCCGTCGCCTTCATAATCTCCTTGGTGAGGGTAACATCAATGGTCTTGAAGACCTCATACCATCGGGAGATTTGTTGGCTTGTCGTTATGGCCATAGATACGCGCAAGCATAGGGCATATATCCAATCGAGGTCAACTTATTCCTTCCAGGGGAAAATCATTCCCTTGAGGGTGCGCTTGCCGACCAGCTCATCGTCCTCGGCATTCAGTTCCTTCCAGGGAATGGGACCGCGGGCCGAGCCGGCGCCTTCTTTCGCCCGGCCTTCAAGCCAATCGTACTTGCGCAGGCGCAGCCTGACTGCCTCATTATGCGCAAGAGCGACTCCGGCACCACCCGGGATGAGGAAGGCCAAGAAGGTGGAAAGCAGCAAGGTGCCGAGACTCCAGGCAAAAAGGAGGAGCGAAAAACCGGGATTGTCGAAGAAGACAATAAAAGATTTCTTCACATTTTTGAGAAACCCGCCTCCCAGTCGATTTTTCAAGGGAAGAAAATACTGGAAAGCGACAAGAAAGGCCAGGCTGGCCCAGACGATGACACCCGCCGCCAGCCCCCCGAAAGGGCCCTTGCCCAGATAAAACGGCAGACCCACGGCGACTATCGCCGCAACCCCTAAGATAGAAAGCCCGGCCTGAAGGCCAGGCACGAGGGCCGATCGAAGGGTTTCCCGGGTTTCGACAAAATGAAAGTCCGAAAAATCGGCGAATTTGCGGGTTACGAGACTCGAAAAAGCGAACCAAATCGATCCAAGGAGGAAGCTGAAAATGACCACTCCTATCGAAGCGGCGATCGGCATGCCAGGGATGCCGGTGGCGAGGAGGGGGAGGAGGCAGACAAGAAACCCGACGTTGACGAGGGCGAGGCCTGCAAGATGATCCCACCCGTCAAAAAAACTCTTCTTGATGAAGAACATAAACATAGAAACGGGGTATACCCTTTCCTTGACAAGAAGGCAAGTCGCCCTTATTTTCATGCAACTCCGGCAGCACAAATGGCAAGCCATTCGCTGCCCACCATACAGGGAGGTGTCCAGTGGACAAACCCTATAATTTCCCCCTCGAGAGCTTCATGCCGCGCGAGCGCTTTGAACGCATCCGCGAATTTGCGAAAGACAAGGAAACCCCTTGCCTGATCATCGATCTCGAGGTCATCCGCGCCAACTACCAGGCTTTGAGAACCCATTTGCCCTTCGCCAAGGTGTTTTATGCGGTCAAGGCCAATCCCCACGACGAGGTCGTATCCCTTCTCGCCTCCTTGGGGGCCAGCTTCGACGTGGCGACGCGCTATGAACTGGACCAGCTTCTCCGGCTCGGCGTTTCGCCCGAGAAAATGAGTTTTGGCAACACCATCAAGAAGGAAAGGGACATCGCCTATTTCTACGAAAAGGGCGTGCGTCTCTTTGTGACCGATTCGATTAGCGATATCGACAAAATATCAAGGGCGGCCCCGGGGTCGAAGGTGTTCTTTCGCCTCCTCACCGAGGGTCTTGGGGCCGACTGGCCGCTTTCACGTAAATTTGGCTCGCATCCGGACCTGGCCCGCCAACTCATAAAAACGGCCGTGCGGTTCGGGTTGCAGCCCTACGGCATTTCCTTCCATCCTGGCTCGCAGCAACGCGATGTCGGTCAATGGTCAACCTCCCTCACCCAGGTGGGCCAGCTCTGGAACTGGGCACGCAACGAAGCCAAACTCGATCTCAAGATGATCAATATGGGGGGCGGATTCCCCGCGAACTATATCGAACCCACCGATTCCCTCCAGCAGTACTCGGAGGACATTCAGCGTTTTCTCAAGAATACCTTCGGCGAAAGTTGGCCCGAGGAGATCATCATCGAACCGGGTCGTTCAATGGCGGGAGATGCCGGCGTTATCGTCGCGGAGATCGTTAATATTGCCAAAAAATCGGTGCACGAGCGCAATACCTGGGTATTCCTCGATATTGGCAAATTCGGTGGCCTGATCGAAACCCTCGACGAGGCGATCAAATATCCCTTCTATTTCACCGGAGAGGGAAAGGCCGTACCCATCATCCTCGCAGGCCCCACCTGCGATTCGATGGATATACTCTACGAAAAGCGGATTTATCATATGCCTGACAAGACGCGGATCGGCGAGAGAGTCTACATACTTTCAACCGGCGCCTATACGCAGAGCTATTCCTCGATCTATTTCAACGGATTCCCGCCCCTCAGGCCATATATCCTTAAGTAATCATTCACGGACCATAGCTGATGAGAAGGTTCCGGTACCCCAGGGAGCCGAGCCGGGCGCGCAATGCGTCCAGCTCGCTCTCGTGCACCGAGGGAAGGACAATGCGTTTGTAGGGTCCGGCGATCTCGATGACCGCATTGATTCCCGAAAGCTTGAGCCTTTCAAGCACGGTATCGGCATTGCTTTGCTGGGCGTAGCTTGCAATCTGCACGCGACAGCTCCGATCCACGGGCGGAGAGGGGGGTGGACTCGCCGAAGGCGGCTGGCCGAAGGCGGCGGCGTCTTCGGGGCGCAAAACTTCGCAGCGAACGAGGGTCGTTCCATTCGGCAAAAGGCCGATGAGCCTGGCTGCCGCTTCGGACAGGTCGATGACGCGATCCGCGACAAAGGGGCCGCGATCGTTAACGCGCACGACGACGCTGGCGCCGGTATCGAGGTCGGTGACTCGCAGCAGACTGCCGAACGGGAGGCTGCGATGCGCGGCAGTGAGACCCTCCGGGTCGTAAATTTCGCCGCTCGCCGTCTTGCGACCTTTGAAAGCGGCTCCATACCAGCTTGCTCGCCCCTCGAAGACCGAGCCGTAGGCCAAAGGCGGCGCCGCGGTCGCATCGGCCGGGGCCCCACCCGGCGCAGGAGCGGGAAGTGAGGGAGGGGCCTTCCCCACAACCGCGGGCGCGGTTTGTCCGGGCAGGCCGATGGCGGGAGAACTCCCCATCGCTGGCGCCGTGATGGCCGGGTTCGCCGCCGGCAGTCCCTGAGCGCCGAGCCAGAACGCCGTCAAACCCAGGGCCGCGACGAGGAACCTCTTCATTTGCCCCCCTCGGCCTCGGCCGCTATGGCGATCGCGGAATAGAGGGCGGGAATATCATTTTCTTCGATACAGGAAAAAGCCACCCTCAGGTGTTTGTCACCCAAGGCGATGACGCCAATGCCTTCATCGAGAAGGCGCAACCTGATTTTTTCGGCGGAGACCCCCTCGCACTCGATGCTCATGAAATAACCACTATTGAAAGGCAGGGGCTTGAGCAAAGAAGGAAGCTTCATCGTAGCGAGCACATCGCGGGCCTTGCGATACCGGGCCGCAAGCAGCCCTCGGTACCGGGCCTTCTGGTCATCATAACCGGGAGCGGTGAGGGCCTTGAGGTAGATATGCTGGGCCGGAGCCGGGGAGTTCGAAACAGCCGAACGCACGACGCCCATCACCTTCTTCGACACTGCATCGAGCTGGGCCGCTGAGAGACCCTTCCCAGCAAAGGTCACAAAGCCTGTGCGGAAACCCCACATGTAATCTTCCTTGGTGGGACCGTCGGCCTTGGCGACGACGACGCGCGTATGAAAATCGGCAAGCCTGCCGAAAAGCGACTCGGCGAGCACATCGTCCTCGTAGGCAAGCCCAAAATAGGCATCATCGCAGATGATGAGAAGATCCGCTCCCCCATCGGCGACCCTGCCGATGGCAGCAAGAATCTCTTCCGCCTCGGAAAGTGTCGGAGAATAGCCTGTGGGGTTGTTCGGGAAGTTAAGGACCGCGACGGCTTTCCCATTGGCCGCCGCCGAGGCGCGAAGTTTTTCCTCAAAGCCGCGCAGGTTGAAACCCCGGCCATCGAAGAGGGGGAAGGTGAGGCCCTTTGCCGTTTTTCGCTCCTCGATTATGAGACGATAATTCGGCCAATGAAGGTCGGGAACGACAACGCCCTCGCCAGCGTCAATAAAGAGATCGGCGATGAACGAAACGGCCGCAGTCAATCCCGGGACGACCACGGGAAGGGAGCATTCTTTATTGCGGAAACTGGGGTTCTTGGCAGCCAAGGCTTTTTTCCAAAGCTTCCGGAGTTCCGGAAGGCCGGCTGTGGGCGCATAGGCAACGGCCTCATAGGGGCTGAGGCCAGGCAGGGCCTCACGAACGGCGTCGAGAATCATGGGCTCGCCATTGGCATAGGCCATTCCGATCGTTGCATTGAAGCGATGGGCTCTTTCGGTAGCCTCCGCGCTTTGGGCAAGGAGGCCCTTGGGCATGTACATTCTGCGACCAAGGGGCGAAAGCAGCCTGGACAGGGCAGTTCCTTCAAGTATCTGGTTCAGTTCCTCGGCTAGAGTCATCTCGGGTTCTCCTGAAAATTCGCTTAGCGACGTTATAGGCTGAACGGCGGAGCTGTCAATGTCGGAGCACCCCATGGCCTGTGGTCTCTCCCCGGCTCCAGGGCGATCCCGACACAATGCTGGTTCCGAGACTCAACTACCGCCGCTACGCTCCGATATTGAAATCAAGGAGCAGCGCATGAGACAGTTCACCATAAGAAGCGCCGGTGCCGAACCTTCGGTCCTCGAACTCATTTCCGAGACCGAGGGAGGGTTTTACGTGCGCATCGTCCATCGCCACGAGGAGTGGGAGGATGTCAGCGAGGAATTCCTCGCGAAGGACCTCTTCGATACTTGCATCAGGACGGGCTACATTATGGAGTTGTCCGCTTAAGCCTCAGGCCGGTCCGTCAAAAAGTTTCGAAAGGCTTCCGTTACACGAATGCCTTTTGTCCCGAACCGCCCCCTGCGCGCATACGGGGGGCGGTTTTTTTCTCTGCCCCCGCACCGGCACTCCGCTGTAAGGTGAAGGCCGGAAAAAGCCGATGATGTTGTGACGCGAGGTGCGCAATGAATCTAGCGACGATAATCGGGCTCATTATGGGTGTCGGAGCCATCATGGTGGGATTCCTCCTTGAAGGCGGAAATCCGGCCAAGCTCCTCCTCCCCTCGCCTTTCATCATAATTGTTGGAGGCGTCGTCGGAGCCCTTTTCACGTCTTTTGATATGGGCGACATTTTGGGTATCGGCAAACTCATTTCGAAGGCCCTCAAGATGCCTCCAGTAAAAAACAAGGAATTGGCCCTCAAATTCGTCGCATTCGCTGAGAAGTCGAGGCGCGATGGGCTTCTTTCGCTCGAAGAAGACATGCAGAGTCTTTCAGACCAGGATGATCCCCTCCTAAAAAAAGGCCTTCGCTATGTTATCGATGGGACAGATTCGGAGGCCCTGACGGCTCTCCTCGAAAACGATGTCTCCGTATGGGAAAAGCATCAAAAACATGGAGTCGAAATATTCGAGGCGGCGGGCGGTTTTGCCCCTACGATGGGCATCATCGGTACCGTCCTCGGTCTCATCATCGTTCTCGCCAACCTTTCCGAGCCCGAAAAGCTCGGCGAACACATATCCACAGCCTTTATCGCGACCCTTCTCGGCATCGGCGTGGCCAATCTCATCTTCCTTCCCCTCGCCAACAAGCTCAAGGTGGTTCTCGGCAAGGAAAAACTTGCCAAGGAGATGATCATCGTCGGGGTACTGGCAATTCAGCAGGGCGAGAGCCCCAAGCTCGTCGGGGACAAGCTCGCCGCCTTCCTCGAAGAGGGTGAGCGGCACGAACTCGAAAGCTTCAACGAGAGCTGAACGTGGCACACCGAAAAAAGCCCGAAGAGCCCGAAAAGCCGCAAAACTCCGAGCGGTGGCTCCTCACCTATTCCGACATGATCACCCTGCTGATGGTGTTCTTTGTCGTTCTTTTCGCCATGTCGAAGGTGGACACGAAGAAATTCGAGGCCCTCGCCGAATCTCTGTCTCTCGTCTTTCAAGGGCTGCCCGGAATTCAGCTTCTCGAAGGGTCGGGAGGTCATGCCGTCATCGAAGGGACAGGTGGTCCGCCCAGGCCACCACCCGGCACGGGGCTTTCGCCACGCATATCGCCGATGAGGCAGATATTCCTCGAAAAAGCCACCTCAACCCTGGCAACCGAAATTCAGACCGGCAAGATACAGATGAACACCGAGGCTCGCGGCATCGTCCTCTCATTGTCCGGCGATACCTTCTTCCGGCCGGGCGAAGCGACAATCGCCGAGGGGTCCATGCCCAGCCTCGTCAAGGTCGGCCAGCTCCTCAATTCCGTGCAAGAAAAGATCGTAGTCGAAGGCTATACCGACGACAGTCCCGTCGACAGGACAAGTCTCTACAAATCCAACCTCATGCTCTCGGCCGTGCGCGCGGTGAATGTGGTGGAGGCACTCGACCTGATCGGCGTCGACAAGAACCGGATGTCGGCGACAGGCTTCGGCGATACCAATCCCGAACGCCCCAACGACACGCCCGAAGGTCGGGCCTACAATCGGCGCGTCGACATTCTCATCCTGTTCCCTACGGAGTAGAAACCGTCCCTGACCCCGGTGCGGTCGGCCCCGACCCCGAATTCGGCTGCACCGCGGCGGCCGGCCGGTCAATCGCAGCCACTTTGTCGAGGAAACTCGCCAACGAGTCGAGGACCATCGCCCTCTGCCGGCCCCCATCGATCATGGCTTTCCCGTCACCCTCCGCAGGCCCATATTCTCCAAACTGCGCATGATTGCCGCCTTGGATGACGACGTGCCGCGTGGTTGGAGGCAGCACCGATTCCGCAGCCCGCAGCTTTCCGTCAGAAAGAAGCCCATCTTCAGATGCCGATACCAACAGGACCTGAAGGTTCGTTGTGGCAAGGCCCGCGAATGGAGGCGGAACCGCGGCAAGCAGTACGAGTGCCGCCACAGGGCGCTTGGTGCCGTGGGCATAGAGGGCAGCCGCCTGTCCACCCAGTCCATGCCCGCCAACAGCCCAGCGCTCTATTTCAGGATGGGCCTGGCGAATCGCATCTGCCATTTTGGGCGCGAAGTTGGCAAAATTGAGAGGGCTTTTGACCAGATAGACCGGGTGTCCTTTGGCAGCCAAGCCGGCACCCAGCCATTCATATGCCTCGGGAGGCACTCGGGCTTCCGTGTAAAAAATGAGGCCAATACCCAGGGGCGAATCCGGCATGTAAAAGATGCCGTAGCTTTCAACATGAACGCCATAGCCGTTCTGCGACGACAGCAGGTCGGCCCCCGTTTCGATGGGCGCCGGTCTGAAGAACCAGGCAACTCCCACCGCGGCGACGGAGAGGCCGACGACCATCGCGATACCCAAGAGGCGCGGTTTCGATGAGGGATAATTCATTGGTCCTTCGCTGGCGCGGTTCCGCGTTCGGCGGCCCGGTTCCAGTGTCTCCTTTCAAAATCTCTGGGAGAATATCCATGCAGGGTCTATCGACTGGCCATGCTCTGGATGCGACTCGTGTACTGTACTCCTCGTGCCAGAATTTCGCAGCGGGGCACCCGGCCTTGGATCGAAGGCAAGGCGCCCTCGATTCAGATTCCCGCGGATTTTCCGAATACCTCCGACGAATTCCCGGATGAGGATAGTCTTGGGGTGGGCACCTTGTCAAAATCGGGTCGAAGGGTAGAGAGTAAGATGGCGACAAGTACAGATTGGAGGACTAGGCATGGCAGGCAAAGGGAGTCTGGAAGAAAGACTGAAAAAGGGGACGAAGGCTCTTGTCGCTCTGTATGGGGAGGATGGAGTCGAGGATGCGCGATCCCGATGCGCGGCGCTCGCCCTCCCCCTTCTTGGAACCGATGCCGGCCTTGGTCTGCGCTTCTACTCGGCCCCTGGGCGGAGCGAAATCGCCGGAAATCATACCGATCATAACCGCGGTCGAGTCATCTGCGCGGCCCTTCGCCTCGATATTCTGGCCTGCGTGAAACCGCGCTCCGACAGGCTCGTCAAGTTCGTATCGAAGGGTTTCGAGGGCGAGATTGTCATCGATCTCGCCACTGCCGGTCCAATTCCAACGGAGACTGGCACGACTGCGGCGCTCATTCGTGGGGTGGCCGCCATTCTCGGAGAAATGGGCTGCAGAATCCCGGGTTTCGAAGCCCGCCTGGATTCTCGTGTGCCAGTCGGTTCGGGGCTTTCAAGTTCGGCAGCCATCGAGGTCCTCATCGCCACCATCATGCTCGACCTCTCCGAGCGACAGCTTGATCCCCTCGATGTGGCGAAGATAGCGCGCCGGGCCGAAAACGAGTGGTTTGGCAAACCCTGCGGCCTCATGGACCAGGCCGCGAGCGCTTCGGGCGGATTTATCGCCATCGATTTCGAAGATCTGGACAAGCCAAAGCTCAGGCGCATCGAAGGTGACGCAGCCGCCTCCGGTTACCGACTCTTCGCCGTGGCTCCGGGCGGTGACCATGCCGACCTCACCCCCGATTACGCCGCAATTCCCGAGGAAATGCGCGCAGTAGCCGCCTTCCTGGGTGCCTCCGAGCTCCGCTCAATCGACCCGGCCCGCATCGAATCCCGTGGGCCTGACATCAGGGCCGCACTGGGCGATCGAGCCCTCCTCCGTGCTCTCCATTTCGTCGATGAAAACGAGCGCGTCCGCAAGATGACCAAGGCACTCGAGGCGGGGAAATTCCGCAAATTCCTCGAGCTGGTCGCCAAGTCTGGCGATTCTTCATGGCGACTTCTTCAGAATGTCAGCACGGGCCGCACTCCGGGCAGCCAGTCCCTCGCCGTCGCCATCGCACTGACGCAGCGCTGGCTTGGCAAGGACGGGGTCGCCAGGGTCCATGGCGGAGGTTTTGCCGGCACGATGCAGGCGTGGGTGCGGGACAAACGCGCCGCAGCCTATAAACGGTATATCGAAGGTTGGTTCGGGGCTGGCTCGGTGGTGGAACTCGAAATCAGAGGTCCCGGAGCCTGTCGGCTTCTTTGAATTTTTAGGAGGCTCCGTGGGCACCCTTTCCGATGCGATTGCAGGCATCATCGATTCGTGGGCGAAAGATGGCGGCGTCAACCACGCGGCCGGTCCCAATTTGCCCGCGCGGGAGGCGGTTCTTCGCGCCCTCGCCGATATCGAAACCCTCATCTTCCCCGGCTTCAGGCGAGAGGATGGAATCGACGACCGCAACCTCGGCCTCGTTGCCGGAGAACTCGTGCATCGG
>JAJXVS010000036.1 GCA_021782015.1 bacterium
GCCTCAAGCCGGTGGTGACCTTCCATCACTTCACCTCGCCCCGATGGCTGATGCGCGACGGGGGCTGGCTCGACGAGAGAACGCCCGAACGCTTCGCCCGCTATTGCGATCGCGCCGTCCGCGAACTGGGCGACCTCATCGGCTCGGCATGCACGCTGAACGAGGCCAACATCGCCCTGGTGATCGCGAGGATGCTGCCCTTCAAAATGGAAGAGCAGCCCTGGTGGAAGGAAGCCGCAGAGGCCTTCGGCGTACCGCCCGATCGACTTGGACTCTACCAATTCGTAACTCATCCGAAAATGCGGGAAATCATCTACGCAGCGCACCGACGTGGCTCCGAGGCCCTCCGTGGCGGACCGGGCGACTTCCCTGTCGGCATGACCCTCGCCCTCCACGATATTCAAGCGGCCCCCGGGGGGGAGGCGAGGGCTGCCGAAATCCGGAAAGAACTCCAGGATATCTATCTGGAACCCCTTAGGGGCGACGACTTTGTCGGAGTGCAGACCTACGCGCGGATGGTGGTGGGACCCAATGGCCCGCTTCCGCCGCCCGATGGCGCGGAAAAGAACCAAATGGGAGAAGAATTCTACCCGGAGGCCATTGGCGGAAGCCTCCGGTACGCGGCGAAGATCACGGGCATACCACTGGTCGTCACGGAAAACGGCTTTCCCAGCCCCGACGACTCGCGGCGTCTGGAGTACCTTCGCCGGGCCGTGGCCAGCGTCGCGACGGCCATGGATGAGGGTGTCGATGTGCGCGGCTATTTCTGTTGGTCGGCCTTCGACAACTACGAGTGGGTGAGCGGGTATGGGCCGAAGTTCGGCATCATCGGCGTCGACCGGGAGACTCAGGAGCGGAGGCCGAAACCCAGCGCCTTCTGGCTTGGCGACCTCGCCCGATCCAACCGGCTTGGCGGGATTGCTCATCCGCACGCCGGCGCGTGCACTCGCCCGTGGGGCCCCTAAGCGGGCGGGTTGAAGCGGACGCTCGCCTGGCAGCCCTCGCCACCCACGCCCCCCACGCCATCCTCGCCACCCACGCCATCCTCGCCACCCACGCCATCCTCGCGGCCGCCGATGTGGAAGCGGCCGTTGATCTGGGATGCCAGGGCCGACACCAGGTGCAATCCCAGGGAACCGCTCGCAGTGGGGTCGAAAGCCGCGGGCAGCCCGACGCCGTCGTCCCTTACCGACACCCAAAGATTCCCGGTCGAGTCGGCGCCCGCGCTGAGGACGATTTTTCCGCTGCGCTCCCCGGGGAATGCGTGCTTTAACGCGTTCGAGGCGAGCTCATTCACGATGAGGGCGCAGCAGATCGCCGTATCGGCATCGAGCTCTACCTCTTCCCCTTCGACGACAAGTTCGATGCGCTTGCCGCCCACGCTATATGAGGCGATCAGGCTGGCCGAAAGCTGCCGCATGTATTCGAGGAACTCGACACGGGCTATTCCGGCAGGTCCATCCTCTCCGTGCTGATAGAGCAACTCGTGGACGAGGGCCATCGAATTGATGCGGTTCTCGCTCTCGCGCAGGGCCTCTTCGGCCAGGCTGTCCCGCATCGTACCGGCCTGGAGGTTGAGGAGGCTCGAGATGATCTGGAGGTTGTTCTTGACCCGATGATGGACTTCGCGGAGGAGGAGGTTCTTTTCGCCCAGCGAAGCAGTGAGGGCGCGATGGGCCTCGTCGAGTCTCGACAGGCCCGAATTGGCGACGGAGGCGAGGGTCGCGAACTCGTCGTCGCCCTCGATCTCCACTCGGCCCCCCGGATCGGCCCCATTTCCCACCCTGGCGAACTCACGCCCGAGAAGCGACATGCGATCGAGGATGAGGCGGTCGACGATGAAGATGACGGCCAGGGTCGAAATGATCGCCATAATGCAGAGGGCCCCGAAGACGAGGAGGAGGTCCACCAGGCCTTCGTGCAGGTATTCGCGGGGAAGGCTGACCTTGATGAGGGCCGCGGTGTTTCCATCGATGTCGCGAAGCGGGGCATAGCCCGCCACCCTGTCGAAGTCGGCGGCCTTCACATAGATCGAGGATGATGTCGAGAGATGCCGTCGGGCCTCGACGACCTCGCGTGGGGCCTCGGCTTCGTAGGCCGGCAGAAAGGCGATGTCGGTGCTGAGTCTCTCGGAAAGGGCCGCCGCCTCGCGCCCGTCGAGCGCGAGGCCTATGATGAGGCTGCCCACCGGCTTGGCTGTCAGATCGCTCGTCGCAATTGGGCGGGAGGAAAGGAGGACGAGCCCGGCGCCGTCGAATCGCAGCAGGCCATCGATTCCGCTGTGGATATCGGAATGCCTGAGGAGGGGGTCATCGGGAGGCAGGGGATGGACATTCGGCGGTGGAGGGAGGAATTGCTGGGATGCAAGATCGAAGCGCCGCAGGATGACGAAGCGCCCCTTGGTGTCGACGATGGCGAACAGGTTGATTTTCAAGTTCGCGACCGAGGCCGCGCTGAGGTTGTCCGCCTCGTATTTCGGATCCTTGCCCAGCGTGAAGTTGTAAGTCTCGTCCCAGGGGGCCCAATCGCCCGCAATGGAGGCGATGCGCTTCTCATCGGAGAAGAGCCCCTTGAGGGCCCTTTCAACCTCGGTCCTCACCTCTTCTCGTTCGATGTTGAAATAGCCGTTCAAGGAGAAGGCGGCGATCATGGCGCCGAGGGCGGCGCAGAGGACAACCATGGTCACCGCGATGATCGAGGTCGCCCTGTGTCGGAGGCTCGAGTGTGGTGAGGCGTGCCTCGCGGCCCTTTTCATGGTGGACCATTGTATCAAGGGCTTTGGATTGTCGGCTATCGAAAAGCGCGGGTGCGGGCTTGTTTCGGCGGGCGAGAATGGGCGGCGAAAGACGGGACTTCGGTCGCGGCAGAAACTGCGTTTGCGATTCAACCCAGGCCCGCGGGCTCGAGTCGGCGCCTGCCACGATCGATTAACGCGCCACGATTCGGCCGATCCGCTCCCTACCCCTCGTCTTGTACCAGCCGTCGCGGGCGTTGTAGTAGAGATACCAGGCGCCGCTCGCAGGATCGCGGCGGCAGTCGCAGGCATACACATGTGAGGCGCGCCACCCAGACGAAGGCGCGAGGAGGGGCTCTTCGCGGGCCAAGCGGAAGTTCGTGCCGTCGGTAGAGCGAAGCACGAAAATGGCGGAACTCGAGTGCAGGTCCGAGCCGGCGCTCGAACCCCGGTCCGCGGAAATCCTATTCTGAAGCCCGATCCATCCGTCGTCCAATTCGAGCACTTTGATGGAACCGGCGCCAACGGCCATGGCATCGGCGGCCGTGCCTTCGGCTCCAATGATCGGAGCCGCCGACGCGACAAAGGGGCCCTCGGGCGTCGCGGCATCGGCGCAGCCGATGTAGCGCGGCTCGTCAAAGCCGCAGTCGGGAATGGTGACGAGGGAGGCGGAAAACCATAACCGCCATCCACCCGCCGCCGGCACGAGGCAGGGATTGGATACCGACTCGCCGAGCCTTCCATCACGGGCCCAGGGGAAGTCGGCTTCGAGGAGTCTTCTGGGTTTCGTCCAACATGCGAGATCGTCGCTCCACCGAGACTCGATGCGCGATTGCCAGCGGGGCCGACGCGGCAGGAGTTGCAGGGGCAAGGCGAAGGGCCGATATTTCTCGTAGAGGAGGGCGTAGCGACCGTCAATCTTCCTGACGAAGGCGCGCATTGCGTTCGGCACCGCCATGCCGCGGTCGCGCCATGAAAGGCCGTCGCTCGAGTCGTAGCTCCTTATTCCGAATGCGTCGTGGGCGAAAAGTCGCCAGCGTCCGTCCGGCGTCTCCGAGGGAAAGAGAAAACTCGGATCGGCCAGAATGGGCGAGGGGAATCGCGGCGCAATGAGGGGCTCGCCATCGTCGAGCCAGGTCAGGGCGAGAAATTCGGCTATGGTCATGCCTTTAGTATGCGCTTCGGTATGCCTCCGGCCAGGCCCCGAAGCGCCAAAAATCTAGGCATTTGGTGGTAATGCCGGCGTAGTGAAAACAGGAGGCTTTCCATGGAGCAGCGAGCGAGTCCACGTTTCCGCCTGAACCAGGCGATTCGGCTCAATTTCGACAGGGATGGCACGGAGGAATATCTCTCGGCGGAAATCATAGATCTGTCCGCAGATGGGGTCGGCATCCTGTCCGACTCACAGGTGCCCGTACCTTCGCCGATGTTCCTGATGTTCGGACTTCAACAGGAGAATCCGCCTCTTAACCTTGTACGCTGCGAAGGTTATGCGACCCGCTCCGAGGTTATGGGCGAACAGTACCTGATCGGCGTCAAGTTCACGATCATGGATTCCGATTCGACCCGCGCGCTTCGCGGTTGTCTCGATTCGCTCCAAGCAAGCATGGCCTAATCGTAGGCCTTTCTCGTCTCCTCATCCCCGATGGTGGCTGCGATGCGGGCAGACCATCCGGGGGCCTTCCAGCTCCCGAGCTTTTCGTGGATCAGGCGATACTTTTCGGGGATGGGGTGGGTTCCCACGATGACGCGGACCTTGTAGCGCTCCTCCATGAAAGCCATAAAATGATCGATATTCGGGCATGGCGGGTAACCCACCAGAAATCCCGTCGCAAGATGCACGAGGGTGACGCCGTTCTTCACCATTTCTTCGCCGGCGTACTCGATATTGCCGCCGGGGCAGCCGCCGCAGGTCGTGAAACCCGCCAGTTCCACTTCGCCTTCTTTGTAGTTGGCGAAGGCTCCCTCCCGATTCCTGAGGGCCCTGAAGCATTTCCCGCCGGCGCAAGTTCTATATCGATCGCAGATGATAATGCCGATTCGCATTTTCTCAGCCATGCCGCTCTCCTTATCGTGAGGCGATCAGGTTAGCGCAGGCTGCCTTTGTTGTCAAATGCCCGTTATTGCTGCTCGCGAACCATGGTAGCGATGGCGCGATCCCGCGCCTCGCGGAGCGCCTTGCCAACGAGGGTCGGAATGAGGGCGCTGCGGTAATCCCCCGAGGCGCGAAGGGGATTCGAGCGGGGGTGGCACTCCGAGGTGGCGAGGGCCGCGGCCTCTTCGATGACATAATTGTCAGGAGTTTTGCCCGCGAGGAAGGCTTCGACGCCGCGGGCCCGGAAGGGCAGGGTGGCGACAGGTCCCAGGGCGATGGTCGCCGAAGCGATGGTCGCGAAAGGGGCGGCGCCCTCCGGAGCGGCTGCAGGCGCTGATGCGGCGGGCGCTTGGGGGGCGGCGAGCATCGCGGGAGCGGCGTGTGCCTGGGTGGTGGCGAGCCCCGCGGTGGCGGCTTGCGCCTGGGGAGTGGCGAGGGGCGCCAGGCGGAGGGTCACGGCGCAATTCAAAATGGGGAGGGTGAGGGAGGGGCGCCTGCCGCTCCTTTGCCACGAGGAGGCCCAGCCGGCGCGGGGCCGCGGGAATCGAAGGTGGGAGAGTAGTTGGCGCGTCGAGTCCAGGGAGGAGGTTTTCGCGCCCTTGTAGAGGGTTTCGACGGGAACCCAGCGAGACCCGGCCGGGTCTTCCACGAGGGCTTCCGCCTCGAGGGCCACCGCGACGATACCCCCATCGGCCGCCGGCATCGCCTGGGCGATATTGCCGAGCCAGGTGGCCATGGCCTGTATCGGGGCCGCGCCGACGGAGGCCGCAGCCTGGGCCAGGGCTGGCACTCTCTCGCGGAAGTAGGGGGTGTCGCGCAACATGGCGAAGGTGACCGCGGCGCCGACCACTATCCATTCGTCGCCGATTTCGATCTCGCCCAGGCCAGCTATGCGCGTGATGTCCACGAGGACGCTCGCGTCGATTTTGCCGTCGCGGAACATCGGTGCCAGGTCGGTGCCGCCGGCGATGACGCGCGCCCGGCCTGCGTTGGCGGCGAGGATGTCGACCGCCTCGGCCAGCGTGGAGGGAAAGACATAGTTCATTCTGTAGTTTTCTCGCCGCGGATGGCCGCGAGGATCCTTTCGGCGGTGGCCGGCATGCGCCGTATCCGCAGGCCGATGGCCCGCGAGATCGCGTTGACCATCGCCGGGGCCGTGGCCAGCATGGCCGCCTCGCCCAGGCCCTTGACGCCGAAGGGACCGTAGCGGCTGGGTGTTTCGACGAGGTGAACTCGGATGTCCGGGGTGGAGCGCATGGTCGGGATCATGTAGTCGCTGAAGCCGGTGCTGAGGCCGGGGATGAATTCCTCCATCAGTACACTGCCCATGCCCATCACGATGCTGCCCTCGATCTGACCCTCGGCGCCGCGGCGATTGATGACGCGCCCGACGTCGTGGGCCGAGCTCACCGAAATGACGCGCGTCAGGCCGGTTTCGATTTCGACCTCCACCTGGGCGAGGCAGGCGCCGGTCACGAACATCGGGAGGTAGAGGCCCGTGCGCTCGTTGTCCGGAAAGACGTCGCGCAGGTCGATGGTGCCTTTGACGCGGCGGGGAATTCCCCGGGCCTCCAGTTCTTGGGCGATGCGGGCGAGCGAGAGTTCTCCGCGGGGCGAAGAGACGCGGTCGTCGCGAAGGGTCAGGGTGTCGGCGGCCTGGTCGAGGAGGGAGGCCGCGGCGTCCAGGATGGCCGCCCGGAGGCCGCGCGCGGCGTCGGTCACGCCGCCACCGACCCAGTAGGTGTTGCGCGAGGCCCCGGTTACGTCGCCGTCAAGTGTGTGTGCGGTGTCGGCGTTGACGAGGCGCAGGGCCTCGCGCGAGACGCCGAGCCGTTCCGCGGCGAGTTGGGTGAAGACGGTCTCGATGCCCTGTCCGTAGTCGGCTCCCGAGGCGTAGATGGTGAAGCTTCCGTCGAGGCCCAGTTCGATTTCCGCCTGGCTAAGGGGTCTGCCGAATTTGCCGAAGCGATACCACATTCCCGCAAAGCCGAGTCCGCGCCGGAGCCCGGGCTTGGCCTCCGCGTTGAAGGCCGCGACGCCGAGGCTGGCCTCGTGATAATCCGGAGCCAGGGCTTCCAGCACCTTGACGTAATCAAGGCTTTCGGCGACGCGAAAGCCAAGGCCGCTGACGTCGTTTTCGCGCAGGGCGTTCCGGAGGCGGAATTCCAAAGGGTCGGCGCCGAGTTTTTCGCAGAGCTCGTCGAGGCTGCACTCCATCGCGAAGGCGGCCTGGGGCGTGCCGAAGCCGCGGAACTGGCCCGCCTTCGGCCCATTGCTGTAGATCGAGCGGGCCCGCGCCTTTGTCGCCTTCCACCGATAGGGACCGACGGCGGCGGTAACCGCATAATTGGGTACATATCGCCCCGCCGAGTCGTAGGCCCCTTTGTTGATGAGGGCGTCGAATTTCATGCCGGTGAGCTCGCCTTCGCGGGTGGCCCCGACGACGCAATCGCACTTGTAGGGATGGCGTTTGGGGGCCGCGTCCATCACCTCGCGGCGGGTGTAGGCGAGCTGGACGGGGAGGCGAAGGTGATAGGCGGCGAGGGCGGCGGCCGCCATGGGCCAGATGTCCTGCTTGCCGCCGAAGCTGCCTCCGATCGGCGGCGTGATGACGCGGATTTTCCCTTCCGGCAGGCCGAGGATTTTCGAGAGGGAGCTGCGATCCCAGTGCGGCTCGTGATTCGCGCAGATCACCGCGACGCGGCCCTCCTCGTCGATGTAGGCCACGGCCGCCTCGCGCTCGATCGCCATGTGGGCCTGGAAACTCGTTATGTACTTTGAT
This sequence comes from bacterium, assembly GCA_021782015.1. Taxonomy (GTDB): domain Bacteria; phylum Spirochaetota; class Spirochaetia; order Treponematales; family Rectinemataceae; genus CAIJMU01. The sequence goes on from JAJXVS010000036.1 coordinate 7,612, forward strand.
TGAACTACTACTTCGGATTCGCCCAACGCGCCTTCGATGTCGCCCGTTCCGACCTCGTCCTCCGCGAGGAGATTGCCCCCGTCGTGGATCGGGATCGCCTCCGCCTCGAGGGCGCGGTCGATTTCGGTCCTGTGGGGGAGGGGCGTGTAGTCGACGCGGAGGGCCTTGGCGCCCTGGGTGGCGGCCTCGCGCGAGGTGGCGACGACGAGGGCGACGGGATCCCCGAGCATCCGCACCCTTCCGCTGACCGGGGCGAGGAGGTGCTCGTCGAGCGAATAATCGGCGAGGCCGTTTTCGCCGGGGATATCGGCCGCCGTGAGGACTCGCAGGACGCCCGGCACTTCCAGGGCGGGAGCGACATCGAGGGCGTCTACCCTGGCATGAAAGTGCGGACTCCGGACGACACTCATGTAGTGCAGGTTCGGCATCGAAATGTCCTCGGCGAAAAGGGCTTCGCCGCTGACGCGCTCCCAGCCTTTGTGGCGCTCGGGGCTGCCGCCGATGCCGGAAAACTCCCGCCCCATGGCCGAGGCCGCAGGGTCGGGGATGGTTTCCTGAGTCCTGGCCTCGGAGGCCGGGGTGCGCGCCTCGCCGCCCATGAGTTCCGCAGCGGATTGGACGGCCTCGATAATTTTGACATAGCCGGTACATCTGCAGAGATTGCCCTCGAGGGCCGTGACGATCGCTTCTTTCGTCGGATGCGGATTCCGGTCGAGGAGGGCCTTGGCCGACAGCAACATGCCCGGAGTGCAAAAGCCGCATTGGACGGCGCCGGCTTCGAGGAAGGCAGTCTGCAGGGGATGGGGCGCCTCGCGGCTGCCCATGCCCTCGATGGTGGTGACGGAGCGCCCCGCGATCTTGCCGACGGGGAGTAGGCAGGAACGGAGGGCGACCCCGTCGACGATCACGGTGCAGGCGCCGCATTCGCCTTCGAGGTCGCAGCCCTGCTTCGTTCCGGTGAGCCCGAGATCTTCGCGGAGGACGCGGAGGAGCGGCTTGCGCGGGTCGGATTCAACCCATGCCGCTTTGCCGTTCAACACGAATTCGACTCGGGCCTTTTCCATTTACTTGCCGCCTTCCTTGAGGATGTAGGCGATCTCCGAGCGGACTCCCTCGGGCAGGCTTTCGGGCTTATGCGATTCCATGACCGAGATGGTCTTGTCACGGAGGCGGGCTCCCATGCGCCGCGATCCGTCGGCTTCCCAATCCGCGAGGCGTCGGCGATCGAAGAGTTCCGGCTGCCAGAAATCGCGGAAGTGCTCGAGGGTGCTGTCGGAGGTGAGGAAATCGCCGCCGGGGCCGACCTGGTCGATTACCTCCAATGCTATCGATTCGGCGTCGAACTTGAAACCGTCCATGAAGCGCCGCATCATCGTGATGGTTTCCGCGCTGAAGATCATCATCTCGGGCGATGCCGTCATGCCCGCCTCGAGATAGCCGACGTCGTGCGCCAGGTTGGTGCCCGCGAGCAAGGCGACGAGGATGGAGAAGGTCGCGTCGGAGGCGGCCTGTTCGTCCATGACGCAACTGTCCGAATGCCCGGCGTAGCCCCAGGTGGGAAGTCCGTAATACCTGCCCATTTCCATCACGCCGACGCGGGCAAGCTGGAATTCCGGGGCGCCGTAGACGGAGATCATCGTGCGCATGTCGATGTGATGGAGGCCGGAGCCGAAGATGAAGGGGGCGCCCCTGTGCTTGAGTTGGTGCATCACGAGGCCGGACAGGGCCTCGGCGGTGCCGATGGCGAGTCCGCCGGCCATCGTCGCGGGAGCCGTTCCTCCCATCATCGGCGCGGGCGAGTGCATGACGGGCAGGCGATTTTCCGCCATGAAGAGGAGCTTGTCCGTGGCGGTCTCGGAATGCCGAAGCGGGGTGGAAGGCTCGGAATAAAGGGCGAAGGTCGGGTTGAGCCTGAGCTTTTCGATGCCTCCCGCGGCCGCGGCGGCCATCGCGGTGATGGCGGCGATGTCGGGGCCGCCGTCGCAGACGACGACCTGGGGCTTGGTCGTGTGCTCCAGCATGAGGGCGAACTGGCGGCGATAGGCGTTCGAGGTCTCCAGCTCGGAAGGGATGCCCATGGACATGCAGAAATCGAGCTCGGGGGTCGCGTCGACGAGGTGGATGCAGTCGATGAGGTCGGGGACGGTGAAGCGCCGTCTTTCGCCGCTGCGTGGATCGAGGTAATTGGGACAGTCGGAGCCGGTCCCGAAATGGACGTTCTTGCCCTCGAGGGAGGCGGCCACCTCGCTGGTTCCGCGCTTGCAAAGGGCGATCCGCGAGGGTGCCTGGGCCAGGGCCCACTCGACGAGGGCCGGCGGCATGCGCACAAGGTTGCCGTCGGAAATGACTGCGTCGGTCTCGCGGAGGAGGGCGAGGGCCCCCTGGTGGAAGACGCGGACCCCGGTGCGGCGCAGGATTTCGAGGGCTGCATGGTGGATCGACTCGCACTGGTGGTGGCTCATCATCGCGAGGGTGGGCAGGGCGAAGCTTTCATCGAACATCGGGTGCTCTCCTTGTCTATTGGAATGCTGTCGGGTTTTTCAAGGCCCGGCGCGGGGATGAATCAGCCATGGGGATTGCCCGCCTGGCGCGTGTTGGCGAGGCCGTCGCCCTTCGCGAAAAAGCGGTCCACGTGCTGCAGCAGAAAGGCGAGGTGCATCGCCATGGCCCGCCGCGCCCCGGCGGGGTCACGGTTCTTCACGGCCCGGACGACCGCGATCATGGACGAGAGCTCTTCGGAGACGAATTGCTTGATCTCGTCGGCGGCCATGGGGATCATGTCGGTCGCCACGAGGATCTGCCGCGCGAAAGACTGGTTGGTGGCGTAGAGAACATCGTTCCGCGAGGCCTTCGACAAGGCGAGGTGGAAGCGGACATCCACCGTGTTGTAAAGACGGCGATAATCGGGGTGGTCGTTCGCGAGGTCGCTGGCCTGGGCGATAATTTGATCGATCGTTCGGAGGTCCTCCGCGTCGGCACGGGCCGCTGCGATTTCCGCCGCCAGCATCTCCAGCTCCCCTCGCACCTGGATCAGGTCGGTTATGCGTTTGTGGCTGAGCTCGATGGCCTTGTCCAGGAGATCGACGGGGATCACGTCGGCGATGACCTTGGTGCCTCCGCCTCCGCCTCGCCGCCTGGTCACGATGCCTGCGTCGGCGAGGACGCGAATTCCCTCTCGGACACTCGTGCGGCTGATTTCCAGTCTCGTCGCCAGCTCCCTTTCGGGGGGGAGGGCATCGCCGATATGCAACTCCCCTACCATTATAGCGTCGCATACCTGCTGGACGACCCGCCGATACGACTTGGATTTGGTAGTGGAAACAAAATCCATACACACACCTCGTTGCACTGGAAGGTCGATGGCATACCAATGATGGTCTTACAAACGTACCTTCAACAAAGTTCCTCGCTAGGTTATTGCACCCGCCTGCCACTTCGTCAAGACAACTTTTGACCATAATTGTCGGATCAAACCCCTTAATAGGGTAATAAATAACGATTGACAGTGCAAATTTAGCATGGTACCCTTCGGCCTTAGGTGCTTTTACTGAACCTTCCGAAGGCGAGAAAGGTCCAATGATTTCCACCGGACGACTTCCGTTACCGCGAGGGGACGCTTAAGCTTGGGCCTTGAGAAAGGAGCATCGGCGACATGGCGGAAATTTCCTTTCAGGCGATTACCAAACAATTCGGAAGTTCGACCAAGCCCTCGGTGGATGCCGTCACCTTCACGGTGCCGTCGGACACGACCTGCATGTTCGTGGGGAAGTCGGGCGCCGGCAAGACCACTCTGCTGCGCATGGTCAATCGCCTGATCGAGCCGACTTCCGGCAAGATCGTCATCGCTGGCGCCAATGTCCTAGAGGAAGACCCGATCGAATTGCGCCGCCATATCGGCTATGTCATCCAGCAGGTGGGGCTTTTCCCCCACATGACCGTCGCGGAGAACATCCGCGTCACCGCCGAGGTGACGGGCGGATGGAAGAAGAGTCGCCTCGACGCGCGCGTCGACGAGCTTCTCGACCTCGTGGGATTGCCGCCTTCGGAATACCGCAGGCGATTTCCCCGTGAGCTTTCCGGAGGGCAGCAGCAGCGCGTCGGCCTGGCCCGCGCCCTGACCACCGATCCGATGATCCTCCTGATGGACGAGCCCTTCGGCGCCCTGGACGCCATCACTCGAGCCCAGATGCAGGATGAGCTCCTGCGTATCCAGAGCAATGTCCGAAAGACCATCCTCTTCGTGACCCACGATCTCGAGGAAGCTCTAAAGCTCGGCGACCTGATCGCGGTCATGCATCAGGGCAAGTTGGAGCAATTGGGAGCGCCCGTGGATCTTCTGACCCACCCGGTCAACGACATGGTCGCCCGCCTCGTCGGTTCGGACAACATCCTCCGGGAGCTCCAATACTTGACCGCCGCTACCGCGGCGACTGCCGGGGCCAGGGGGCGCTTCGCCCCGGGCGAGGCCCTGCCGGGCTGCCCACGCGACGCCAGCCTCCTTTCGGCCATGCTGAAACTCTTCGAAACGGGGGCCCCGGCCCTCGTCCTCGAATCGCCCGGCGCGGGTGTGGGCGGCGGCGCGGGTGGGGGCAGCGGCGCATCGGGTGGCGGCGGCGGCGCGGCTGGGGACTACATCACCCTCGCGAGCATCATCTCCACCCTGATGAAGGGGCGATCGCGGGAGGGCTGGCCCGAATCCGCCACCCTCGCGGCCTCCGGCGCCGACAGTGGCAATAGTGGCAATAGTGGCAACGGTGGCAACGGTGGCAAAGGCGCCGATGGCCTGGCCCTGGCCAAGGCCTGAGGAAGGGCCATCGATGCACTACCTGTTCAATGCCGCCAATTACGACTTTTCCGACCCAAGCAGCATACCCAGCCTCATCCTCCAGCATCTCGGCATCGTCGGCATCGCCATGCTGGTCTCCATCGCCATAGCGATTCCGGCGGGCTTGTGGCTGGCGCGCCATGAAAGGGTCTACCTGCCGATCGTCACCCTCGCCGGCGTCCTGTACAGCATTCCCGGCATCGCCCTCGTCGCTGTCCTCATAACTGTGACCGGTTTGACGCTGAAGACCATCATCATCCCGCTGGTCGCCTACAACCAGCTCGCGCTGATCCGGAACACCGTGGCGGGCATCAACGGAATCGACCCGGCTCTCATCCAGGTCGGCCACGCCATGGGAATGAATCGCCGTCAGTTGATCGCCCGGGTCATCTTTCCGCTGGCCCTGCCCGTGATCGTCGCGGGCATTCGCATCGCGACCGTGACCACGATGGGCATCGCGTCGCTGGCCGGCTTCATCGGGCAGGGGGGGCTGGGGGCCCTTATCTTCATAAATATAACGGTGCGCGATTACGATGCCATCCTCGCCGGGGCGATCCTCCTGGCCGTCCTCGCGATTGGCGCCGACCTCCTGCTGCTCCTCGTGCAGACCGCGCTCAACCGCGGCCGCGGCGCCCTCTCGGTCTCTTGAGGCTGCGCGGCATGAAGGAACTAATTCAATTCTATCTCGACCCGCGCAACGACCTTTGGGGCCAGACCATCACTTTCTTCGGGCTCTGCCTCATCCCCATCGCTGTCTCCATCGTGCTGGGGGTTATGATCGGCATCCTGGTCTATCGCAATGCGGTGCTTTCGTTCGTGGCCATCAACTTGAGCAATCTCATCCGCGCAATTCCGGTCATCGCGGCCCTCTTCATCTTCGTGCCCATTTTCAAGATCGGATTTCTCCCCGCCGCCATCGCCCTCAGCCTCCTCGGCATTCCGCCCGTCCTGCTCAACACCTATGTGGGCCTGCGCGGCATCGACCCGGCGGCGATTGAGGCCGCCCGCGGCATGGGCATGACGGATCTGCAGATCATGCTGCGCGTGCAGGCGCCCCTCGTCCTCCCCGTCCTCGCGGCCGGTGTGAGGACCTGCGCCGTGCAGGTCGTGGCGACGGCGCCGCTGGGGGGCCTGATCGGTGCGGGGGGCTACGGCGAATACATCATCGACGGGGTGAACCGCCTCGACACGATCGAAATCCTGGCGGGCTCCATTCTCGTCGCCGCCCTGGCGATGCTCTTCGAGATCGGCCTGAGCGTGGCCGAAAAACGTTTGACGCCCGCGGGATTGCGGGTGAGGGCAGTCGGAATCTAGGCCCCTGAGGGTCGAGGATAAGGTCCGTAACGCGCGCCAGCGGACGCGCGAGCCGCCAGGCGGTATTATCCGCCCGCGGTACATTCCACAAGGAGGGCATATGTTGCCGAACGCACGCGTGTCATGGAAAAAGGTTGTCTCGGCCCTGCTCATCGCGGCGGGTCTGGTCGCCGGCTCGGCCTACGCGGCCCCGTCCAAGGGAAAGATCACGGTGGGCGGAAAACTCGACGTCGAGGCGCAATTGCTGACGGATATGTATACACAATTGTTGCAAAAGGCCGGCTACACGGTGACGGAAAAACTGGCCCTGGGCAACAGCATCATCGTCCACAAGGCGATCACCAGCCGCGCGATCGACCTCTACCCCGAGTTCACCGCGACGGGCCTGAACACCCTGGGCCTCAAGTCCGCCTATGATCCCCAGAAGGATTATCAAGCGGTCAAGAGCGGTTTCGAGAAGAAGTTCCAGATCACCTGGCTCGACATGGCGCCCTTGAACGACGGCTATGGAATCTGCACCACGAAGGCCCTTTCGGATCAATTGGGAATTACGACCATCTCGCAGCTCGCGGCCCAGGTGGGGCAGATCGTGCTCGCCTCGCCGAGCGACGGCATCGACTTCATCGACGGCCTCAAGACGGCCTACGGCATCGACACAAGCAGCTTCAAGAGCGTGCAGAAGGTCGACTATTCGATCGGCTTCGCCTCCGTGTCCAGCGGCTCGGCCCAGATGGCCGTCGGCTACACCACCGACGGTTCGATAGCCACCCAGGGTTTCATTTTCCTCAATGACGACAAGAACGGCTTTCCGCAGTTTCACCCCGCGCCCATCGTGCGCATGGACGTTCTGAAGAAGTACCCGGATATCGCCCCGACCCTCAATGCCCTCGCCCCCCATCTTACGACGGATGTCAGCATCCAGCTCCAGGACCAGGTCGGGAAGCTCAAGGCGAACGGGACCTCCGTCACCCTCGCGGTGAAGCAGGTCGCAAAGCAGTTCCTGCAGAGCGTCGGTCTTCTGCCTTCCGACTGATCGGCGGTCGCAGGCGGTTTGAAGCCCCGGCCGGGTCAGGCCGGGGCCGGGTTGCCGGGCTCACGCAGCCGGGCGAGTGCGGCCCGGCCCTCAGCCCGACTCGCGGAGGACGAGCTGGACCGGCAGGATCTCGTGGGAGGGCCTGATGCGCTTCTTTTCGACCACCTCGATGAGGAGTTCGGCGGAGCGATAGCCCTGGCGATAGGGGTTCGGGTCGACGCTCGTGAGGGTCGGGCTGTGGATGCTCGCAATTATGGTATTTCCGCCCGAGACGAGGGCGGTGTCGGCGGGAATGCGGCGGTGGGCCTCTTTGAGGGCCTGGGCAGCCCCGACGGCGGCCAGGTCGTTGTAGACGACGAGGCCGTCGATGTCGGGATGGCCTGACAGGAGCTGCCGGCACACGGCGAAGCCCTCTTCGATCGAGGGGCCCACCGGGGCTACTGCGTCGGAGGGTGGGAGGCCGTTTTCGACGAAGGCGCGGGCGAAACCCTTCATCCTATGAACACTCTGGATCATATCGGCGCCCGAGTTGAGAAAACCGATACGCTTTCTGCCCTTTTCGAGGAGATGGTTGACCGCGATGTAGGCCGAGGCGGCCAGGTCGAAATCGACGTAGAAGACTTCCTCGTCCATTTCCTCCGGCAGTCCGACGAGGACGAAGGGAAGCCCGACGCTCCGTACCTCGTCGAGGTAGTGGGCCGACAGGCGGGGATCCATGATGAGGAGTCCGTCGAGGGCCTGCCAGGTGTCCAGATGGATGGTCTCGCCTCGGCCCGCGTCGGTGGGCGAGGGGATGAGCTGGAGGCCGAAGCCCTTGGTCTGCGCGAGGTCGAGGATGCCGCTCAGCACCGAATTGAAGTAGATGTCTTCGACGAGGTGGGCGCTGTCGGGCGCGTAAAGGCCGATGGTCCTGGTCTTTCGCGAGCCCGGCCGGCGCGTCGCGGGGCCTTGTCGATAGCCGAGTTCTTTGGCGGTCTCGAGGATCTTTTGCCGCAGTTCCTTGCTGACGCGGTTCTTGCCGGTGAGGGCGTAGGACACGGTGGCCTTGGAGACACCCACCTTCGCGGCGATGGTATCTATTGTTATTTTCATGCTCCCCCGTTTCCGCCGCATCTTTCGATGACCCTGGCGATGCGCTCCACGTCGTCCATCGACGCGAATTCGATTTCGAGATACATGCCTTCGGGGCCGACGGCGTCGAGGAGGCGCTCGACATCTTCCGCCACCGGGGGGATCCACACCGCCTGCACGCTCTTGCCCGCGGCCTTGATCTTCCGATACAGGTCATAATAGTACGGATCGGCTCCCGGCGGGAGCTGGGGCCCCGGGGTGAATTCGAGGGCCGAGAGGCCCTCCACCTCGAGGAGCATGTCGACCGTGCGGAGGGCCTGGGGGCCGTCGACATGATAGAGCACGCGGTCGAAGCGGCCGCAATATTCCCGGAGATCGGGTATGCAGAATTCCTCGAACATCGCGGGGGAGATCATGGCGGCCGTGTCGCATTGGGCGAAGCCTGCCCTTCCACGGCTCCAGAACATGAAGAAGGCGTGGAACATCGAGGCGTCGTCCGCCCGGACATGGGGAATGAGGGCGTCGATCGCGGCGTAGGCTGCGTCCTGGATTTCGCGAAGCTTGGCGTGCACCCAGTCGGGCTCGAGGGCGATCAGGGTCATGAGTTCGGTGGTCCCGCAGAGTTCCGCGAGGACGTCGAGGCCCGGAGCGAGGGCCGGGGAGCCGACGAAGTAGTCGCCCTTGGCGAGTTCCCGCGCGGCGTCGACCGAGGCGAGGAGATTTTTCCAGAATGGATGCTCTTCATTGAAGACGAGTTTCGCGTCACGTTCGGGCGACAGGCCCGTCGAGCTGTACCAGACGGTGTCCTTGCCGAAATTCACCGCCGCGCCGAAGAGGGGGGCAAGGGAGACGGTGCCGTAATCGGCATAGACGAAGGGAACTATGTCCAAGGGGAAGAGTCTGGTTTCGAGGGCCGACCTTTCCGAGCGCGCGAAGGTCGGAGGATTCCACCAATCCGCCGAGGATGAATGGGCCGAGGCCTTCGCGGCGGCGGCGGTTCCCGGAATCCCGTTCCCCCAATGCGACACAAGCATGCCGCGTCCTTCCCACCAGGCTTCGAAACGGCGGGCGGTTTGGGGCCACTCTTCTTTCCACGTACATGCCATAGCTGCCTCGTTTGTGTGTCGTTAGCAGAATATGCTTAACAAATATCGTTGTCAAGCAACAATCATCTCGAGAAGATCGCCAAAATCCTTATTTTTATAGCTTCACAAGCTGAAAGATGTCAAATATAATCAGCTTCAAGCTTAATTGATAAGCTATTCACGAAGGTGTAGGATCAGGAGGCTGACATGAAGCGAATCCTCGCATGGACATTCGCGGGCGTCGTCATCGCGGGCGCATGGGCCCAAACGCAGAAGATCGAACTGACGGTGTGGGACTTCAAATACGACGAGGCGGCGGTCCATCCCGTCTTCCAGGCCATCGACGCGGACTTCGAGAAGGCCAATCCCGGCGTCGTGATCAATCACCTCGCCCAACCTCATGACAATTATTACGAAGTGATACGCCCGGCCCTCGCCTCGGGGACGGGGCCGGACGTCCTTCTTCTCCACGCCGACCAGCGGGCCGTGGCGCTCAAGAACGCACTCCTGCCCCTCAACGATGCGGTGGCGAGCTGGCGCGGCGAGATTCCCGAGTCGAGCTGGGCCGCGACGAGCTCCGACGGCGTCGTCTACGGAGTCCCCTTCACCAATCAGGGCATCGGCTTCTATTACAACAAGGAGCTTTTCGCCAAGGCCGGGCTCAACCCGGCCAAGGCCCCGACCGAGTGGAAGGATTTCCTCGCCGCCTGCGACGCCCTCAAGAAGGCCGGGATCACGCCCATCGGCGCCGGCGACGCCTCGCCCTGCTTTACGGTGGACTTCATGCTCCGCGCCCTCGTCGCGAATTTCTACGGCCCGGCGGTGACGGGATTCACCAAGGACGGCAAGGCTTCCTATACCGATCCGCAATACCGACAGGCCGTGGCGATGGTCGACGAGCTTCTCAAGAAGGGCTACATCGATCCACAGGGCGCCTCGGTCAATTATTTCATGGACGCCATCGACGCCTTCAAGGCGGGGAAGAGCGCCATCTTCGTCGGCCTCACTTCGGATGTCGCGCACTGGAAGGATTTCGAAGGATCGCTCGGCCTGGGCAAGGTCGGCTATTTCCCCAACATCAACGCTCCCGGCATGAAATTCCACGACCGCCAGATGGTCCAGGGCGCGGGCATCCAGTGGGCGGTCAACAAGGCGACCGCGCACAAGGATCTCGCCGTCAAGCTCGTCGAGGCCTACACCCGCGGCGAGGGCGCCCGTCTCTTCATGGAAAAAACAGGAGCAATTGTACCGAATAGCGGCATCGATACCAGCAAGTTCTCCTCGAAGATCCTTCCGACGATCCTCGCCGACATGAACCGCGACGGCGTCATGGACTATTCGGTCTACGTGCCCGTGTCGGTGTACAACGGCTGGGTGAAGGCGGCCGAACTCTATATCGTCGCCAAGAGCATCGGACCCGATGAGTTCATAAAACAGGCCGAGTCGGGCTACGATCAGATCAGGAACTAGCCAAAGATGAGTCAGGGCTTCCGTCGCGGCGAAGCGGCGGAAGCGGCGCTCCTTCTCGCGCCGCTCCTCGTCTTGCTCCTTGTATTCATCCTCGTGCCGGTGCTCGCCAACTTCGCGTTTTCGTTCACCGATTACGATGGGCTCAGCTCCCCGGTCTTCGCGGGCCTTCGCAATTTCATCCATCTTTTCAAGGATCCTTCCTTCGCGGCCTCCCTGCGCAACGTCGGCGTCCTCTGCCTCTACATCCCGGTGGGTCTCTTCGTTCCCCTCCTTCTCGCGGCCATGCTGCGTGAAGGGGTCGCGGGCTGGAAAATCTACCGCGCCATTTTCTATCTGCCGCAGATGCTGGGCATTACGATCCTCGGGGTCCTCTTCCAGATACTTCTCCGCGACAATGGCCCGGTGAATGCCCTCTTCGATGGCCTCGGCCTGGGGTTCCTCTCGCAGCGCTGGATCATGTCGACGGGGCTGGCGATCCACACGACGGCCTTCCTCCTCGTCGTCTGGCTCAAGATCGGCTTCGGCCTCATCTTCTTCCTCTCGTCGATGAACGGCGTGAGCGAAAGCCTGTACGAGGCGGCCCGCCTCGACGGGGCCGGCTGGTGGAGGATCTTCTTCAACATCACAATTCCGAGCATCAGGAGCGCGATCGAGTTCTGGATCGTCTTTCTTTTCATCGAGGTCTTCGCCCGCACCTTCGGGTTCATCTACACCCTCACCTACGGTGGCCCGGGTTATTCGACCTATACGATGGAGTTCGGCGTCTATTTCAACGCCTTCAAGAACTACCAGCTCGGCTACGCATCGGCCTGGTCGGTGGTCCTCTTTTTCATGTGCGCCCTCGTGGCGCTCTTGCAGGTAGTCATCAAAAGGAGGGAGGAGTGAAGCGCCTCGCCTTCCCGCGCCCGGAGCGGATCTTCATGCAGGTCGCCCTCGCGATCGTCGCCCTCACGATGCTCTTTCCCCTCTATTTCGCGCTCAGCGCCAGCCTGAAGTCGCCGACCGAATATGTCGACAACAGGATTGGCCTGCCCATCGCGCCCACCTTGGACAATTTCCGCCACCTCATTCTGGACGCCCATATCCTCGACTACGTCGGCAATACGGTGGCGCTGATCGCCGTAACACTGTTCTTCTATATCTTTGTATGTTCGGCCGCCGGCTTCGCCTTCGGCATGCTGCGGTTCAGGTGGAAGACGCCAATCTTCCTAATTGTGCTGTTCCTCCTCATCTTTCCGCAGATGGTGCTCGCGATGCCCCTCTTCCTGATGATGGCCAAGATTCATCTCATCAATAGCCGGCTCGGCGTCGCCCTCGCGTGGCTCTCCTACTTCAGCCCCTTCGGCACCTATATCATGTCGTCCTACTACGCCTCGGTGCCGAGGGAACTCCTCGAATCGGCGAGGATA
>JAJXVS010000037.1 GCA_021782015.1 bacterium
TGGGTGAAACCCGTCCCGCGGGAATGATTCGGCCGGCCTTCCATCCGGTTTCTTCCTCGAGTTCGCGCCCTACGCCGATGGCGGGCTCCTCCCCCTCCTCGATGATGCCGCCGGGAAACTCAATATAGAATGCATCGGCGCCGTGGCGGTATTGACGCACCATGACGCAGAATTGAACCCCATCTATTTCGACGATGGGCACAACAATCGCCCAGTCGCGCGATGCCACACTCGTGAAAATGCCCTTCTTGCCCGCTGCCGATTCACATTCAATCCGTTTGATATCGAGTATCTTGCCATCGAAACGTTCGACGATGCGTCCCCGCTTCCATCCGCCTTCAGCCATCAATTCCCCCTGGGCCATAAATGAGATCGATTCCCTGCGATCCTATGCCGTACCTGGTTTCCTTGCCATACCCGTCGTCTCCCGGTACGATGGATTTCAAGGAGGCCTCACATGGAAGACTGGATGGAAGAATTTCCCGCCGCGATAACGGTGTCCGACAAGGACCACGTGATTGTCTATCTCAACGCCAAGGCTGCGAAGACCACTCAAGCGGAAGGCGGCAAGGATCTGATCGGCCGCAATCTCCTTGCCTGCCACAAACATCGCTCGATCGAGATCATCGAACGCATGTTCACCACCGGACAACCCAACGCCTATACCATCGAAAAGAAGGGCGTCAAGAAATTCATCTATCAGGCGCCGTGGAGGAAAAATGGGGAGATCGCCGGACTTGTCGAAATTTCGTCGGAGATCCCCTTCGAATTGCCGCATTTCGTGAGAAGCTGAGTCTTCCTGTCGGGGTCAGATGGAATCCGAGGAGTCCGACCCTGTACCCGGCGTCGGGCTCCTCTGGCACTGCGGCTTCGGCCGCTCCGCGGCCGGGGGCGCAAAGCGCCCCGGCGTCACGCTTCGCGTGCCGCCCGCCTGGCCCGCAGGCGATTAGGCCGGCGCTTCGCGCCTTCGGGTCGCTTCGCGACCCCGGCGTCACGCTTCGCGTGCCGCCCGCCTGCCCGCCTCAACCGCTTGGAGGTTTTTGGGGATGAAGGAGTGCTTGGAGGGGGGGAAGAAGCTTTCGAAGACTTTGGCGATAGTGTCGAGCTTGAGGGCTCCGGTCGCTTCGGCCAAGGCTCCCATCATTACCATGTTGGCGATCTTCACATCGCCGATCTTCTCGGCCAGCGAGTTGCACGGAATTCGAAGCACGCGAATGTCCGAGCGCGCGGGCGAGGCCTTCACGAGGTCGGAGTTGACGAGAAGGAGGGCCTTGGGTCCAGCGACAGCCTCGCCGATGGCCAGTGAATCGGAACTCATGACGACGACCGAATGGGCCTTGGTGACGAGGGGGCTCGCGATTTCGTGATCGGAGACGATGACGGAGGCCCGGGCGACGCCGCCGCGCTTTTCGGCGCCATAGAAGGGAAAGAAGGTAACCTCGAGGCCTTCCTTCATGGCTGCGTAAATCCAGGCCTGTCCCATCGAAATTATGCCCTGACCGCCAAAGCCGGCCATGAAGGTTTTTTCGGTCATTTCTTCCCTCCCGCGGCCGTGCCGGCGACACCGCCAGCCTTGGCGACTCCGTCGGTCGCAAGGAGATTCTTGATCTCTCCGAGCGGGAAGACGGGAACCATGGCCTCCACCATCCAATCCACGGCCTCGTTGGGTTTCATCGACCAATTGGTCGGACAGGGTGACAGGATTTCGACGAGGGTGAATCCCTCGCCGCGCATTTGCGCCTCGAAGGCCTTCTTGATGTATTGCTTGGTCTTGCGCACGTTGGCGGGGCTGTCCACTGAGCCGCGGGCGAGGTATCGCGTGCCTTCGAGGGTTGCGAGCATCTCGCAGACGCGGATGGGATAGCCCATGCCGGCCTCTCCGGGATCGCGGCCCTCGGGTGCGGTGGTGGCTTTCTGTCCGATGAGGGTGGTCGGGGCCATCTGGCCCCCGGTCATGCCGTAGATTGCGTTATTGACGAAGATCGTGGTGAATTTCTCCCCGCGGTTCGCCGCATGGATGATCTCGGCCGTTCCAATGGCGGCGAGGTCACCGTCACCCTGATAGCAAACGACCAGATGATCCTTGAGAACGCGCTTGACGCCCGTGGCGGCGGCCGGGGTCCGCCCGTGAGCGGGCTGGACTGAGTCCGTGCCGAAATAAAGATCGGCCCAGATCGAGCACCCCACAGGATTGAGCACGATGGAGGAGCCCTGGAGTCCGAGTTCGTCGATGATCTCGGTGATGAGGCGGTGGATCACGCCGTGACCGCAGCCCGGACAGTATTTTGTCTGCAGGGGCACGAGGCTCGCCGGATGTTTATACGTAGCTGTTTCCATCTTCCCCTCCTTTATTGGCCGCGACTGCGGTTTGAGCCGAGGTTGCGGCCCGACCCGAGGCTGCGGTCGGCAAAGCCGATTCGATGGGGTTTGGATCGCCCCGCGAGGACATCCTTGGCCGCCGCCAGGACCTCGTCCTCATTCGGGATGTTGCCGCCGAGCCTGCCGAAGAAATGGACGGGGGCCGCATCTCCGCTCACCCCGCTCATGCCGACGCCGAGGAGGACATCCTCGACCATCTGCCCCATGCTCATCTCGACGCAGAGGAATTTCTTGCCCTTTGCGGCGAACTCGGCTATCTCCGCGTAGGGGAAGGGCCAGAGGGTCGTGGGCCTGAAGAGGCCGAGCTCGATGCCCTCGGCCTTGGCCAGGGCCATCGCTCCGCCGGCGACGCGGCTCGAGGTGCCGTAACCGACGAGGATCAGGTCGGCTTTGTCGCAATTGGTTGAAACTGACCTTACCTCCGACTCGGCGATGGCCTTGTAACGCTCGAAGCGGTCGTTGACCGATTTCTCGAGCTCGTCGGGCACGAGGTTGATCGAGGAGACGTGATTGAAGGGCCTTCCGCTCTTGCCCTGGTGGCCGACGGCCCAGGGCTTCGCGGGCAGGCTCGCGAGATCCCTGGCTGGGGGGAGGACGACGCCTTCCATCATTTGGCCTATGAGGCCGTCGGCCAGGATCATCACCGGCATTCGCCACTTGTCCGCGAGGTCGAAGGCCTCGAAGGTCAGGTCGGCGCATTCTTGCACATCCTTGGGGGCGAGGACGATGTGATAATAGTCGCCATGGCCCCCGCCTCGCGTCGCCTGGAAGTAGTCGCCCTGGGCGGGGGAGATGCCGCCGAGGCCCGGGCCCGAACGCTGCACATTGACGATCACGCAGGGCAGGTCAGCGCCGCAAAGGTAGGAAATGCCTTCCTGCTTGAGGGAGACACCGGGGCTCGAGGAACTCGTCATGGCGCGGGCTCCGGCAGCAGCAGCCCCATAGACCATGTTGATGGCGGCAACCTCGCTCTCCGCCTGCACGAAGGTAAGGTGGCGGGGAAGCATGTGCTTCGCCATATAGGCGGGGAGCTCGCTCTGCGGGGTGATCGGATAGCCGAAATAGGCCGTGCAGCCGGCGCGGAGGGCTCCCTCAGCGATGGCCTCGTTGCCCTTCATAAGTACCTTCTCAGGCATTGTTTCCTCCATCGATCTTGAACACGGTGATCGCCACATCGGGGCAGACCGCAAAGCAATTGCCGCAGGCGATGCACTTTTCCTGCGCAATCTGTTCGGCCGGGTAATATCCCCAGGAATTGGGCTCGGCGGCGACGGCGAGCACGTCGGTCGGACAGGATCGAATGCAAAGGAGACAGCCTTTGCAGCGCTCCCGGTCGATTTCGACTCTTCCCTTGAATGCCATGGGCCTTCTCCTTTTCAGATCAGCTGGCCAGGGCCGCGAGGGCGATGGACGCAAGCTTGGTTTCCGCGGGATCGGCGCGGCTTGTCAGCACGATGGGTTTTGCGGCGCCCATGACCACCGCGGCGCCCTTGGCGCCGCCGAGGTCCATGAGGGCCTTGTAAAGGATATTGCCCGCCTCGATGTCGGGCGCCACGAGAATGTCGGCGTCACCCGCCACCGGTGAGTCGATTTTCTTGATGCGGGCACTCTCGGCGCTGATCGCGTTGTCGAGTGCCAAGGGGCCGTCGACAATGCAATCGCGAATCTGGCCGCGGCGGTTCATTGTCGACAAAAGAGCTGCGTCGACCGTGCAGGGCATCTTCGCGGCGTTGACCTTTTCGACGGCGGCGAGAAGGGCCACCTTGGGCCTGGCCACGCCGATGGCCCTCGCGGCAAGCACCGCATTTGCGATGATGTCGATCTTGCCTTCGAGATCCGGGGCGATATTGATCGCGGCATCGGTGATGATGAAGAGCTTGTGGTAATGCGGCGACTCGATGACGGCCACGTGGCTCGTGAGCCGTCCGGCGTTGATGCCCGTTTCCTTGTTGAGAACGGCCTTGAGGAGGATGGAGGTATCCAGGAGCCCTTTCATGAGGAGGTCGCCGCCCCCGTTCCGGACGATTTCGACGGCCATGGCCGCCGCCTTGGCCAAGTCCGGGGCATGGCGGCGATCGAAGGACCCGATATCGATGCCCAGTTCCGTCGCGATGGCATCCATGGCCTCGAGGTCTCCGATGAGGATAGGTTCGGCGAGCCCCTCTTTCCATGCCGCATACACGGCTTCCAGGACGGAATGCTCCTGGGCCGCCGCCACGACGACGCGGCGCCTTCCCCTGGCCTTGGCCAGCCCTACCAGCTCTTCGATACTCCTCATCGATACTCCCTGACCTCGCATTCGCCTCTGACGGCGCGGGTGGCCGCTAGCGCCAGGGCCTCAAGCTCGCCCTCACCCGGATAGACGACAATCGAGGCGATATATTCGCACATATTTTGTAAAAGTGTCACGATCGTGGTGCTGAAGGCAACCCCTCCAGTCAGAATTATGGCGTCGACCTTGCCACTCGCTGCCGTGGCAAGGGCACCGATGGCCTTGGCGACGTTGTAGACAAAAGATTTCAGATAAAGGCTCGCCTCCGGATCGCCGATGCGGGCCGCCTCTTCGACCATGCGAAGGTCGTTCGTCCCCATCAACGACACCATCCCGCCCTTGCCGTTGATCATCTTCTTGATCTCGGCCTCGGTATGGCTTCCGGAAAAGCACAATTTGACGAGGTCGCCGGCAGGCAGGGTGCCCGATCGCTCAGGCGAAAAGGGGCCCTCGCCGTCGAGGCCATTGTTGACGTCGACCACGCGGCCATCGCGATGGAGGCCGACGGTTACGCCACCCCCCATATGGGCGACGATGAGGGTGCAGCTCTCGTACTTCCTGTCGTGCTCGCCGCACCAGCGACGGGCGACGGCCTTCTGGTTGAGGGCGTGAAAAATGCTCCTGCGTCTGAACAATTTGTGGCCACTGACCCGGGCGACATCGTCGAGCTCGTCGACGATGACCGGATCGGCGATAAAGGCGGGAATGCCGAGTTCCTTCCCGAATTCGTCGGCGATGAGGGCGCCGAGATTGGAGGCATGCTCGCCATAGCGCGCCGTCTGAAGGTCTTCCTTCATCGATTCCCCGATGCGATAGACCCCGCTGGGGATGGGTCGAAGCATGCCCCCTCTGCCTATCACCGCCGAAAGACGGGCGAGGGAAAAGCCGCGCCTTTCGAGAACCAGACGAATATGTCCTTCGCGGAACTCGTGCTGCGAGGCGATGGTACCGAATTGCGCGATTTCTTCGTTTCCATGACTGACGTTTTCGCTGAAGAGCTCCTCGCCGTCCTCATAGACGGCGATTTTGGTCGAGGTCGAACCAGGGTTGATGACGAGGACGGTGGTCGGCACAGAGACTCCAAAAGGGAAGCGGCAAATATCAACCGCTCGACCCTCGTGGGCTAATTATACCAGCTCTGCTGTCGATGACAAGGATGAAAAATCAAAATTTGAAAACGCTTTTCGATAGATGAAACATTATCGCTGAAGCACCCGGAGCATGTAGAGTTGGATATAGAGCACAAGCGCACTATGTTGCTTGATTCGCTGAAGACTCGGAGTTGAAGCCAGGGTGGAGGCCAGGCCCTTCACGCGATCCAGGGTCAGCGATTCAGCCTTCATGGAACGGAGAATGCTTCGAAGGTAATCCCGGACCAGGCTGTTCACATCCTCGGAGAGATTGGCCTTGGCCTCTTTATTGAGCATCGTATTCCATCGACCTTCGAGTTCCCGCAGGTATTCATCGAGGCTCATGCCCGAAGGGACGAGACTGCGTTCGAGCTTGGCCGCCGCCGCCGCGAATTCCTTTTTCCTGTCGCGTGGAGCCGCGCCGCGATCGGCCGTGCCCTCGGGTTTCTCGGCGGCGACGACCTTGGCCGCTTTTTTCTTTTGTTTGGGCTTCCTGAAGAAGAGCCGCGCGAAGGCTGCAAGGATCGGAACCGAGTACCAGAAAGGCAAGAGCATCCGGGCATCGGCGACAATTGTCTTGCGCTGGAGGTCGAGAAGCTCGTCGATGGGAACCAGATCACCTCTATAGAAAAATCTCTCCAATTCGGCGGGAGCCTCGCCCTTCGCTGCCATCTCGTCATGGACAAGGGGGAGGATGCGGTCTTTAAGAAGAGCATCGAGGAGGGGAAACCGTTCTTCGACCCGAATGCCGAGTTCGCGGCGCCAGGCCTTGTCGTCTTCCATGGCCGGAGCCGAGGAGAAATCCTCGAGAATGCGCTTCCATTCAGAGAGAATCTTGCCGCGCAGATCGGCGCGAGCCTCCCCGATTAGCCGCATCGCGAGGGGAAGCATCCTGTCTTTTGCGACATAATA
Organism: bacterium; assembly: GCA_021782015.1. Classification (GTDB taxonomy): domain Bacteria; phylum Spirochaetota; class Spirochaetia; order Treponematales; family Rectinemataceae; genus CAIJMU01. The sequence continues at coordinate 6,694 of JAJXVS010000037.1, forward strand.
GCGTCGCCCGTTGGCGGTAGCGACGATGAAGATTTCCGGCAGCAGCCCCGCGTTGGTTGTAGTCGTGGAGTCCTTGAGCCAGGCTTCGAGCTCCTCCCTGGTGTACCTCCCGAGAAGAAGCCCTCCCTTGGAGTCCTTGAATTGGCAGATGTCCTCCAGGGTGAAATGGAGGGGCGGCTTGCGAAAGGCGGCGGTGAGGGCCTTGTACGCCAGTTCAAGATCGATGATGCGCTGGGCCTTTCCTTTGTAGTAATTCGCAAAACTTTCGCAGATCACCGAAGCCTGGTAGATCGAGAGGTCTTCGGGCGACTTGTCGGTCTTCTTGTCAAGGTCCTTTTTGATGTGACTGGAGAGGTAGGCCCAAAAGCTGAAGGTGAAATCGCTCGAAGACTTGCGCAGTTCGTCGATGGCCTCGTAAGGGCGGGTGAGCACGAGGGAGAAGGCGTCTTTGAGGGTTTGCTCCTTCGAAGCGAAGGCATAGAGGAGCTTGTTGTAGATGAATTCCTTATTGCCGCCCCTACGGAGATATTGGCGAACCTTGAGCACGGCGTATTCGATGAGTTTTACGGGGACAAAGGCCGAGGGAATGACCAGGGACTTGAGGCCTTCGGACAAGACAAGGCGATACAGGGGGACAGGCCTATCGCTGGCTAGCTCGGCGACGATGGCGAGGTCGCTTTCAAGGGAGATCGCCTGAATCCATTCTGAAGGAACGATCGTCTTGAGATTCTCCTCATCCGGGAAAGGGACATCCGGATTTTCATCCATGCGTCGGTATTCCTGGAGAAAGACGTCGGCATAATGTTCGGGGAGGATTATCTTCCCGATATCGCCGCCCACCATTTCAAGGGCCAGCCTGCTGTCCTGAGCCAGCTTGAGAAGCCGTGGGACGAGGATGGTGTCGGGGTTGATGGAGAGGTCGCGAAGAAGGGGATTGCTTTGGTCACCCTGCTTCGCCTGGCGGGCCATGGCCTGGGCAAAGGACCGATAGTCGATTTCGGTGAGCGTATTGCGCGACGCAAAGGTTCGCACAATCTGGTAAACATCGATATCCTTTGGCATTATGCGGCAATCTTAATGTCAGCGCGGCGATCGGGCAAGCGCGCGTCTCCTCGATGCCTCTTCGACCATTCGGAGAGCTGGCGCCCTCTCGCCGCACCTCAGGGGCGTAGGGCGAGGGGCCTAAAACGAAAGGGCCACTTCGATGGAAGTGGCCCCCTCCTCGCGAACCCGAAACGGGGTCGCGGCGAAGATCGCGGCGCTTATCTGGTCTTGTGCCTGTTCTTTCTCTTCTTCTTCTTGCGCTTGTGCGTCGCTATCTTCTTGAGCTTTCTTTTACGTCCGCAGGGCACTTTGGCTACTCCTTGGCGCGGCGATCCCGAAATCGACGGGGCAGAACCCCATCGCGACAGTCATCATATACTGCATGGAGCCGGAGCTCTCGTCAAGGGGCGAAGCTGTCAGCCACCGCCCGATAGTAACCCGCGGGCGGCCCTGCGGAGGCGGGGCGGCCTTGCAAAGCAAAATCGCTTGGATTATAACCGAATGAGCACTGCGGCTTTCCGGGCCAAAGCCGGATATCCGTGCAGGGAAAAGGAGCCTTGAAGCGTATGATCGCCAAGTCCGATATGCCGAACATCAACGAAAAACGTCCCGACGGTGTCAAGTCAGACGGTCTGCCCTACAGGGTCCTCATCATTGATGATTCGATGTTCATCGCGAAGCAGCTCGGACAGATCCTCACCTCCGAAGGCTTCGAGGTCGTGGGCACCGCGGGAGATGGTCTCGCGGGCTTCGAGAAATACAAGGAACTCTGCCCGAATATCGACCTCGTGACGATGGATATCACGATGCCGAAAATGGACGGTGTGACCGCCCTCGAAAAGATCATGGAATTCGACAAAAACGCCTGCGTGGTCATGGTGAGCGCCCTCGGCAAGGAAGACGTCGTCAAGAAGTCCCTTTTGCTCGGGGCGAAGAGCTATATCGTCAAACCCCTCGATCGGAAGAAGGTTCTCGAAAGGATTCTTTCCGTCCTCAAGAAGTGATTCCGCAGGGCTCCCCAGGCCGTAAAAACGGTCGGAGACCCCATCGTGCCACGAAGATCAATAAGGCCCGCCGACCGGCGGGCCTTGTCATTCTTGGCCTTCCTTCAGTGTGACCCGAGACGGGCGAGGATATCGTCGACCTTGGCCTTGTAGCGATCGGGGTTGGCGGCTGCCGCCTTGGCCAGATCGTCCGTGCCTTCTTTGATGAGACCCCTTGCGATTTCGTTGAGACCGATGGCGTACCCGGTGATCGCCGAATCGCTGCCCCGAGCCAGGGCTGTCCGGTACATCGAATCGGCCGTGGTCCAATCGCCCTTGGCATAGGCGATCAGGCCCAGGTAATAGGGCGCGACGTAGCCGCTCGGATCGAGGTTGTCCGCCTCGCCAAAGGCGGCTGCGGCCTTGTCGAGGTCATTTTTCGCATAGAGGTCAGTGCCGAGAGAGAGAAGTTCCGGGTAGGTCATCCGCGATTTCAGGTAGGATTCGAAGGCCTTTTGCGTAGCGTCCAGCCCGTACCAGTCGGAGAGGCGCCTGGCGAATGCCGCTTGATTGACGTCGAGGCTGGCCTTGGGATCGAGGGTGGCCACCGATTCCCAGAGCAGGCGAGTGTAGTCACCGGCGCCGTCGTTGACGAGGAATGACACAAAGGCCCAGGACTGGGGGTAGAAGATATCGATGTTGGCCTTGGCATCCTCGGGGCTCTCCCTGAGGAATGTATCGAGGGGCATGAGGCCGCCCTTCGCAGCCAGGGCCTTGACGGTCGGCAACCATGCAAGGTTTTCCTGGGCAACCGGCGTCGAAGAATCGCCGGCAAAATGGAGATCCTCGAAAAGAACCGCGAATCCGTCGAGCATCCAGAGCGGAGGTTCCTCGATAAAGGCCTTGAGGAATTGCACGAAGGCCTGATGAGCGAGGCTCGAATCGTAATCGGGCTCGGGCTTGTCATAGACGAGAAGTTCCCTTTTGAGCGGATTCGCGTAATGCACATAGACGAAATCGCTCCGGCTTTCCCCCGCGAGCTTGACGAGATAGGCATCGAAATCGGCCTTGGTCGCGAACTCACGCACGACGAGTTTGCCGGGCAGGGCGCTGTCGTCGAAATGGAAGACCTTTTCGTAGATCGAGTACAAGGATTCGAGTCGGGCGAGGAGCCTGGCGCCCCGCTCGGGACCGAGGGCCGAGGTCACCAGATAGTGTGGGCCGGCCTGTGGCTGGGGAGAGGGCCGCAGGGAGGCGGATGGCAGCGCGGGAGCCGCTGCGGGCGCAGCTGCGGGAGCCGCTACGGGCGCAGCCGCCGGAGATGCCGTCGTCGGTGACGTCGCGTCTGCCGAGGAGGTCGCGGCAGTCGATGAGGCATCGAGAGCCGTGCCTGTCGTCCCGCCGGCTGTGGCATCGGGAGCGGGTGCGACCGATGATGCCGTTGGCGCCGATGCCGAACCATTCGCCTGCGGTGAAACCGTAACCGTCGCCGGCGAGGAAACCGTAACCGTCGCCCCAGGGGTCAGGGTGGAGGCGGCCGCTGGGGCCGTGGATGGCGTTGGCGTTGTCGACGAAGAGGCAGGAATCGTCGTCGACGAAACGGAGGATGGCGCCGCCGGCGAGGTGACCACTCCACCGCTCGTCTGGGCGAACAGTCCGACCGATGCGATGACGAAACATGCCATAGTGACAAGGATCTTTTTCATGACTCCCCCGCTGTTGCGCGAATTGCGAAGACGCGAATTACGAAGAATAGTAGGACCAAGACAGGGCACTGTCAAATGGCGCCCAGGCCTCGATGGCACCATGCCCTCCGATGGGATGGCGCGAGTCTCGTCGAGACGGGGATCTCGAAGCGTCAACGACCAGGGGAAAAGCGGTCGATGATGATGGACACTTCCTCGATCAGGATTCCCGTGAAACGTTCGAGATTCTCGATGATGTATTCCTGGAGGGCCCGCGCGTTCGTGGCGATCTTCGCCCCAAAGGGGACTTCGAGGAACACGCTGAGACGATAGCCTTGGGAATCCGAACGGATGTTGAGCTTGCGCACCCGAAGCGAGTCGTCGAATTCATCGACGCAGTGGACGACCATCTGCGAAAGGGCGGCTTCCGAAATGACGACGCGGCCGAGCTTGGCGAACTCGGGCCGCACCACGGATTTTTCGTAGAGCCGGGGACGGGCCGGCGCCGCGCCGAAGCTCCGCCTGAGGAAAACGCGGATCGAATCATAGAAAATCGAAGGATAATTGCGACGGATCTCGAGGGCGGGGACGGGAATGACGTGCTTGCCTTCGACCTTGCGCGAACGCATGGCCTTCTCGATATCCATCTTCGAGGCTATGTCCTCGATCTTGATGACCTTGCCGGGATGGGGAATCTGCAGCCTTTCGCAGATCTTGCGGGCCATGCGCTCACTCGTTCCAATGACGAGGATCTTGCGGAAGCGCGCGCGATCGAGGGCGCGGGCTACCTCGTCCCGATGCGCCTTGTCGTGGAAAAGGGCCGTCTTCACCGCGGACATGTAGACTTGTTCTTTCTTCGCCGATTTGCCGGCCACGATCGAATCGCCGCGGATGAGCAGACCGTCGTCGATGATCATTTCGATGCCGTATTTCTGCGCGACGAGCTTGGCGCGGAAGCTCTTGCCCGTGCCGCTTTCGCCGACCAGCGCGTACACGCGAACGCCCTTCAGGGACCAGAGAGCCTCGCGAATGAATCTGAACATGCGAAGGTACTATAGCCCGGCCGAAGGGCCCTTGGCGAGGGGCGGGCAATTGCGCCTCGCGAATTCGCTCAGGTACGGCGGTTCGCAGCCGATATCTCAAAGCGGAGGACCATGCGAAATGAACGCGACCTTCCTTGCCGACCTCCTGGCCGCCATCGAAAGCGAAATCGGCGGTTTCGAAGCCTGCGTCGCCGTCCAGAAGGATTTCGAGAAGACCATCGAGGCCCGCGACTGGATGGCTCTCCAGGCGGCCATGGCGAGTCTCGACGGCTGCCTGGCCGAAATCGCACGCCTCGAAGAATGCCGTGCGGGCGCCGAGGCCCTGCTGCGCGCCGACATCGGGGCCCCGGGAGAGGGCATTCCCGGCCTCCTTTTCCACGTCACCGAACCTGCGAGAAGCCAACTCTCCGACCTGCACAGAAGGCTGCGGGTGGCCGCCATGCGGGTGCGCCTCGAGAACGCGGCCATCGGCGATTACGCGAAATCCAGCGGAGAACTTCTCGGCGAAGTCCTGCGCGAACTTTTCCCCGACAAGAAAGGGAAGATCTACGGGCCTTCGGGCCGGGCCGTCGAGCCGGGCCATGACGCGATCCTCCTCAACACGGCCATGTAGCCGCGCGGGACGGAAGGAGATCGGGAATGCCATCGACATTCATGGGAATCGAGATCGCCAAGCGCGGCCTCGACGCACACAATCTCGGATTAATGACAATTGGTCACAATTTGACCAATGCCTCGACGGAGGGCTATTCGCGCCAGCGCGTCCAGCTTGGCGCGATGGACCCGCTCTACGCCCCCGACATGACGCGCGAGGACACGGCGGGGCAGATCGGCCAGGGCGTCCTCGTCGACCGCGTCGAGAGGGTGCGTGACCAGCTCCTCGACGGTCGCATCGTCGCCGAATCGGGCAACGAAGGCTATTGGAGCACTCGCGACAAGTATCTCCTCTCGCTCGAGGACATCCAGAACGAACCCTCCAATTCCTCGGTGCGCACGCTGATGGATCGCTTCTGGGCGTCCTGGCAGGACCTTTCCCAGCGCCCCGACGATTCGGCCGCGCGCGCGGCTGTCGTCTCCGGCGGTCAGGCTCTGGCGGAGGGAATGCGCAACCGCTACCAGCGCCTGACGGAACTGCGGTCCGTCCTCGACGGGGACGTGCGGGGCACGGTCGAGCAGGTCAATTCCCTCGCGAAGGAAATCGCCGGTCTCAACAGCCAGATCGTGCAATCGAAGGCGATCGGGGACAATCCCAACGATCTTCTCGACCGGCGAGACCTCCTCGTCGAAAAGCTCGGCCACCTCGTGCCCGTGACGGCGGATCATCGCGACAGTGATGAATTCATGGTGCATGTCAACGGCATCGTGCTCGTACAGGGGAAAATCGCCCGGGGCCTGGAGGTCAAGGGCAGTGACGCCGAGGGTTTTGCCCATCCCGTCTGGTCTGATACCGGCCTCGCCTTTTCCGCCAAGGGTGGAAGCCTCGGCGCCCTTCTTGGCCTGCGCGACGGCGACGTGAAAAAGGAAGTCCAGACCCTCGACACCCTCGCCCTTTCCTTCACCGACCTCGTCAATGAGACACATCGCGCCGGCTACGGCCTCAACGGAAAGACGGGCATCGATTTCTTCAACGAATACCCGGCGGTCAACGACGTGTCCGGCAACTACGATTCGAGCGGCAGCGGAAAATTCGACTCGACGATGATCTACCGGATGACGGGGAAAAATGCCCTCGACGGTCAGGCCCTCGTCGGCTTCGATGGGACCATGAACCTGCCCGGCCCCAAGGGCATGGTGAAGGTCGATTACCATTCGACCGATACGGTGGCCGATGTGGTCAACCGCATCAACGTATCGGGGGCAGAGATAAGCGCCCGCCTCGATCGCGAGGGGCGACTCGAGCTTCGGGCCACAGCCACGGCGGTGGCAGAGACGGCCACGGTGACGGCGGGCGGGGCGGCGGGAGGCAGCGCCGCCAGGACCGCACCCGATTTCGTGATACGCCATGTCGAGGACTCGGGACACTTCCTCGTCGGTTACGCGGGCCTGCTGAAATCGAGCGGTCCCGCCGGGGCCTACGACTGGAGCACGGCCGGGGCAGCCGGATCCCTTGCGGTAAGCACCCGCGATTTCGCGGTCGCCCCCCTCTCCCACCCCTCGGGCTGGCTCGAGGTCAACAGTGAAATCAAGAACGACCCCGGCTCGATCGCCGCGGGCTTCGGAGAGAACGGGAAACCGGCCGCGCCGGGCGACGGCAGCGCCGCCATCGCCATCGCAGCCCTCCGAACGAAGCCCGTCATGGTCGGCTCGCAGCGCACCTTCGACGACCACTTCGCCGATGCCGTCGCCCGGGTCGGTCTGGAGGGCGAAAGGGCCCAGACGGCCTCGAAAACCCACGACCGCATCGGCAAGGAGCTCCGGGATCTCAGGCAATCGACCTCGGGCGTCAACATGGACGAGGAACTCGCGGACATGATCAAATTCCAGCACGGCTACGCGGCATCGGCCAAGTTCATGAGTACTGTGAACGAAATGCTCGACACGATCATCAACAAGATGGGAGCGTAATCGATGCGCAGAGTCAGCACCGACCTGATGAACAACGACATGCAATTCTGGATGCGGCGGGGGGAGCGCGACATCGCGACCCTCGAGACGCAGATGGCCACCCAGAAAAAGATCACCCAGCTCCGCGACGATCCGCTGGGGGCTGCGAGGGCCGTGCGCTACGACTCGGTCGTCGAACGCCTCAAGAAATACGAGGACAACGCGCACGCCGCGGCCGACCAGATCAAGCTCTCCGAGGGCTACGCGCGGAACGCCGTGGACATCATGCAGCGAATCCGCGAAATCGCGGTGCAGGGCGCCAACGGCATCTATACCAAGGACGACCAGAAGGCCATGGCCGTCGAGGTCGACCAGCTCCTAAAGGAGCTCGTCTCCATCGGCAATTCCCATGCCCCCGACGGAACCTTTCTCTTCGCGGGCGAAGACGCGCGAACCGAACCTTTCCGCGCGGTCGAAGATGGCTCATCGGCGACCGGCGAGACGAAGATCACGGCTGTCCAATACCTGGGCGGCTGGGGCGGACCGAAGGTGCAGGTATCGGATAGTTCCTACATCCCGCTCAGGCAGCCTGGTTCGGAGGTATTTGGGGCGGAGCGGGGACAGGTGATCTCGACCTTCGACGCACGTAACTGGAAGGCCACGGACAATGGGGCCATCGCGATCGACGGCGTCAAGGTTGAGATAATGGCGGGTGACACGGTCCAGGCCCTCGCGGCCAAGATCAACGCCTCCGGCGCGGCTGTCCACGCGAGCATCGACCCGCGGAGTTTTTCGCTCGCCCTCGAGGCGACGATGCCCCATCAAATGCGGCTCGAAGATCTGCCGCCCTCGGGCGCGGGAGCCGGCTTCGGGACTGCGACGGCGGCCCCGGGAGCCGCGACCGGAACGGCGGGGTCGGTGGCGGCACCGATGAGACCCCTCGTCGAACTGGGCATACTTGCACCGACAGGCAGGCCCCCCTACAACCTCGCTCCGAGCGCGCGCAGTTCGGGAGGGTCTCTCTTCGACGTGGTGATGAAACTCAGGGACAGCCTCGACCGCGGCGATGTCCTTCAGACGGGAGGATCGGCCCTTGCCGGAATTGATGCCGGGCTTTCCAACCTGAACCGCCGTGTGACGGAGATCGGCGCCAGAAGCGAGCGTCTCGATTTCATTTCAGCCCGGCTCAACCAGGAGGTGCCCGACGCGACCAAGCTCCTCTCGAACGAGACGGATCTCGACATCACGAAGGCGATCACCGATTATCGGATGCTGCAATATGCGCACCAGGCTTCGTTGCAGTTCGCGGGAAAGGTCTTTCCCCAGACCCTTCTTGACTTCCTGAGATAGACTGTGGAATATGACGCCCTTTCGCGGGGAGGGAGACAGGGAATGAAAATCGCGACAAAGGCCTTCGGCGAGGTCGAGATTGACGAGCGTCAGCTCGTCACCTTTCCGGCGGGAATTCCCGGCTTCGTGAAGTTCACGCGTTGGGCCCTCCTCGACGCGAGTCGCAAGCCCTTTTACTGGCTCCAGTCCATCGAGCTGCCGGAACTCGCCTTTGCCCTCATCGATCCCTTTCTCTTCCGTTCCGATTATTCCCTGGATCTTCCGGACGAGGTCCTCGCCGACATCGGCGTCACGAATCCCGATGACGCACTCGTATTCGCGATCGTCACCGTCCCTTCGGACGGCGGCCCGATCACCGCCAATCTCCTGGGTCCCATCGTGATCTCCCGGTCGAAGCGCATCGGCATGCAGGCGATCCTTCCCGATCCCCGCTGGCAGGTGAAGCATGACATCATGGCCGAACTCGCGGCGGCCAAGGGCGGTGCCTGATGCTGATCCTGTCGCGAAGGCGCGACGAGAAGATCGTCATAGGTGATAACATCATTGTCTCGGTGGTGGAAGTGCGGGGGGACATCGTCAAGCTCGGCATCGAGGCGCCGCGCAATGTGAAAGTCTATCGCGAGGAAGTCTTCGAGGCGATCCGGAACGAGAACGCCGCCGCGGTCGCCTCGGCCCCGGCCTTGCCCGATCTCGATTTTCCCGGCGGCGTCTAGCAGCGTCTAGCGCCTTCTCTCGCCTTCGCGCCCCATGCTATCGTCGGCCCATGGCGACGTTTTTCCACCCCGTGACGAATCTGCCGCTCGGCGATCCGGAGGTCGTTCCCCTTGAGCGACGAAGTCTCCCCTCGCCCGCCCTCCTCGCGGCTGCCGCATCGACCCTGATTCTTTCGGCCTCCGGCTGGCGCAAGGTTTTCGCGGCCCCCGATGTGAAGGCAGGGCGGGCGGCCTGGGCCGCGCCGTCCGCAGCATCGATGGGCATACAGCCCGCAGGCACCAATGGCACACAGCCCGATGCCACCACCAAGGGCCCCCAGCCAGGCGGCGAGGTTGGGGCCGTGGAAATGCCCTTCCCCGACGATGAAAGCCTTTCGACCAGCGTAGCTCCGGCCGACCTCGTCATCGCCGCGACCATGGCACTTGTTTTCGGCGAGTATTGCATCGCCAAAGGCGAGAGGCGCGACGGACGGGGAGGGACCATTCTTCTCGGAACCGATACGAGACCGACGGGGCCGGCCCTTGCCGACATCATGGCGCGCGTCTTTATCTCACTCGGTCTGGAAGTCCATTACCTGTCCGTCGTTGCGGCACCCGAGATTATGGCCTACTCGCGCCTCGCCTCGTCGCCCGAGGCCGAAGCCGGAGAGAAGGCCACAGGCTTCTGCTACATCTCCGCCAGCCACAATCCCCCGGCCCACAACGGTGTAAAATTCGGGAAGGGAGGAGGGGTCCTATCGGGCGCCGAGATCGCCCCCCTTATCGCCGATTTCCGCAAGCGCATCGCGGACCCCGACACGGTGCGGCGCGTGTTCGCCCTCGTCGACGAGGCTGAACCCTCCGCAATCGCGAAGGTATTCGGCGCCTGCAAGGACTGGAAGCGCCGGGCCTTCTCGGCCTATACGCTCTTCGCCCGGCAGATCGTCACGGGGAAGGAAGGTCTCGAAGCCCAGGAGGCTCTTCTCGACGAAATGGAAATGGGGGGAGTCGACAGGCCCCTGGGCGTCCTCGCCGACTTCAACGGCTCGGCGCGTTGTCTTTCCATCGACCAGAATTTCCTGGATGGCCTCGGCCTCCGGCACATAGCGATGAACGACAGCCCCGGCATCTTCGCGCATCGCATCGTCCCCGAGGGCGAATCGCTCGAGCCGGCCAGGGAGCGCCTCGTCGAGGCTGGCAGGGCCGACGCCGCCTTCGAAATCGGCTACGTGCCCGATTGCGACGGCGATCGGGGCAACCTGGTGTGGCGCGATCCCTCGTCGGGACGGGCCAGCCAGATGGGTGCCCAGGAGGTCTTCGCCATTGCCGTCCTCGCAGAGCTCGCCCTCCTCGACAGGGATGGCGCAATCGCCGACGCGGCCGTCGCCGTCAACGACGCGACGAGCCTCAGGATCGAGGCCATCGCCCGGTCCTTCGGGGCGGAAGTCCATCGGGCCGAGACGGGCGAGGCCAATGTCGTCACCCTCGCCGCGAGACTCAGGGCCGAGGGCAAGACGGTCAGGATTCTCGGCGAGGGTTCCAACGGAGGGAACATCACCCACCCTTCGGAGGTGCGCGATCCCCTCGCCACCATCGGCGCTGTCCTCAAACTCCTTCTCCTCCGAGGCCCAGGCCCAGAGCGGGAGAGTCTATTCCACATCTGGCTCAGGCGCTCCGGCCGCCTCGACCTGTGGAAGCCCGATTTCGGCATGGCCGACATCATCGCGTCGCTCCCGCCCTTTGCGACCACGAGCGTCTTCGAGCCCTTTGCGGCCCTTCGCATCTCCGAGAGGGACCATTCGAAACTGAAGGCCCGCTACCGCGACCTTTTCCTGGAAAATTGGCCGGCAAAGAAATCGCAATTGTTACATCGTTGGGGCATCGCCGGGTGGAGGGCCTTCGCGACACGGGGCGCCGGGGAATTGGAGATCGGCGACGACTTCGCGGCCTCCGGCCAGGGCGGTTTGCGCATTCTTTTGCATGACGAGGCCGGGGCCGCCAAAGGCTTCCTCTGGATGCGCGGCTCGGGCACCGAGCCGGTTTTCCGTGTGATGGCCGACATAGAGGGAGGGCGGAAGGCCGACGAGGATTGGCTGCGCGAATGGCATACGGCGATGGTGCAAGCCGCGGATGCTACGGCGTAGGGACGGAGCCTTTGTTTCCGGGTGTGGCGCGAACAATAGACTTTATCGCGCCGCCCCTGTAGGATTGCCGCGACACGAGGAGCAACGATGGGTATTCGGGGTGAGCTGTTCTCGACCAAGGTCTCCTGCGAGGGACGGACGTATTTTTTCAACGTCAAGCAGAACCGCATGGGCGATGTTTTTCTCTCGATCGTGGAATCGAAGCCGACCGAGGCTGAGTCTTTCGACCGCCGCTCCATCGTGGTCTTCCGCGAGGATATGCGCGGATTTCTCAAGGCCTTCCAGACGACCCTGAGCTTTATCGAAAAACCTGGTTCCAAGCCCACAGAAATGATTTTCGAGCCGGAGGACGAGCCAGCTCCGCGCGCGAGGAGGCCGCGTCCGACGGCATCGGGGGCCGAGGCCGAAAAGGCCGCGGACAGGGACGGCTCCGGCGCGGTCCCACGCGCGAAGGCCGGCGGGCGCGGGGCGGGTGCCGCTACGGGCGGCACCGCGGCCGCTACGGGAAGCGCCGAGGCCGCAACGGGAAGCGCCGAAGGCGGCACGGGCGAGGGCAGCCCGAAAAAACGCCGCATCGTGGTGCGGAAGAAACCCGCGGCCGGGGAGCCGAAATAGACGGGTATTTTCGATTCCGCGTCCTGGCGGCCCAAGCCCGCCTATCTGTTCACAATTGCTAAGAGTGCGACGATCCATCCCGCGGCGGCGACGATCGCCGTCCCGAGGCTCGCGATCCGGAGACCGCGGAGGCTGGCCTCAGCCCCCCTCCTGTACTCCCCGAACGATGCCTCCAAGCTCCTCAACGAGGCGTCCGCTTTCCTCAACGCTTCCAAGAGCGCTATCGATTCCCGCTCCGAGTTCGCCGCACGAAGTTCGAGCTCGGTCGAGGTCAGTCGTAATTGTCTGAGCTCGAGCCTCAGCCCCTCGAGCTCGCGTGTCGAGGTCGCGAGCGAGGTTTCCAATCCTGATGAGTTCAGTTTCGAGGCTTCGAGCTCGGTCCTGAGCCTCTCGTTGAGCCTCGCGAGCCGAGTTGAGATCACCGACAGCCGCTCGAGCTCGCTCGCGGAGAGCTGCGACGTCCCGGCCGCCGAGGGCGAGGCCACCGCCGAAGGCGAGGGCTCCTCCGGCCAGAAGGCCGCAGAAAAAGCCAATGCTGACGAGGCGAAGAGAGCTCGCATGGCCGCTCCCCTTCCGGAATGACTCCACCCTCCCCTCCTTTTCACGCCTGCGAGCGTCATCGACCGCCTCCATCCGCGCGTACCCTGAAGGAACTTCGCTGGATCGGCGAGGGCCCGATGGCCAGCACGAGGTCACGGTGCGATTTCGTGGGATAGCCCTTGTGCCGGGCGTAACCGTATTCGGGATAGAGCCAGTCGAAGCGCTCCATCATGCGATCCCGAGCCACCTTGGCGAGGATGGAGGCGGCCATGATGGCAGGAACGAGGGCGTCGCCTCCCACGATGGCGCGGGCCCGGCCACCCAGGGGAGGCAGTCGGTTGCCGTC
>JAJXVS010000312.1 GCA_021782015.1 bacterium
CCGTACCTCCAGAACTACCATCATTCGCGATCTACTAGCCTTTGCCGAAGATCGGAGTCTGTATAGTGTGGCAAATATGCCAAAAATTGCAAGTACCATCGACACTCGACTGGGCAGCGGGGCTTCAGTCCTTCGATACGGCACCGGCTGCGGCGAGTGTGGCGCCGGGCGCTTCTTTCATGAATCGCACGAGGAGGGCCGAGAGGGCGAGGAGAATTGCCGAGATGACGAGGGCCGGATCGAAGGATCGCGAGGGGCCCCTGACGACATCCATGAGGAATACGAAGACGACGGAGGCCTGTCCCGCGAGCTGAATGAGGCCGCCCGTGGTGCCCTCAGGGACGGGGCGGGTGATTTCGGTCGAGTATTGCATGCCCACCGGCAAGATGCTTGTGAGGAAGAAGCCGAGGAAAAAGGCCGAAACCATGACGAGAAGGTGGCTCGAGAAGAAGGCGAGGCCGAGGATTGATGGAATGGCACCCACTATGCCCAGGGCGATCCAGGGAAGCCTGCGGCCAGAGCGGTCGGAGAGGGCGGGCAGGGCGACGGCTCCGATGATGCCTCCCACGAGGATTATCGCGCCGATGGTGCCCGCGTCGGCCGCCCCGAAGCCGCGCGATGCGACGATGGCTTCGATCCAGGTGTTGACGCCGTTGAAGAGGCCGAGGACGATGAAGGCCACAATGCAGAGGAGTCTGAAAGAGGGGTTGGCGAGAGCATCTTTCAGGCCTTCGATCATCAGCGCCTTTTCGCCCGTGCCGGAGGGGCCCAGGCGGACCTTCGGGTACTCACGCGCCACGAGGGCGAAGACGAGACCCGAAACGAGGGCGGCGAGGGCATAGACCAACTGGATCGTCGGTATAGCGAGGCTCTGCGCGAGTTGCGGCGTCAGGGCCATGCCGACGGCGATGCCGACGAGGTTGGAGAGGGTGATGAGCCCCACGGCTGTGGCCCTTTCCCCCTCCGGGTGCCAGTGGGCCGGCATCTTCGTCCAGGCGTTAAGAAAGAATGGTTGGGCAATCGACAAACCGATGGTGCCCGCGAGGGCGAGGGCGTAGCTCGACCCGGCCAGGCCGCGGACCAGGGCGGAGAGGGTCATGATGGCCGATCCGAGGATGACCATGTTCCGGAAGCCGAAGCGGTCGATGAGCCAGGCGACGGGCACCGAGAGCGGTACGTAGGCGATCATGAACAGCATTGCGAAGAAGCCGATGGAAAGCTCGGAGACGCCATAGAGCCGGGCGGCTTCGGCGGAAATGGGCGCGTAGCAGATCCAGAGAACCTGGATGATGAAATTGACGAGCATGAAGGCGCCGAGGACGGCCCAGCGCCAGGGCGAGGCCCGCCCGATCATATCGTTCATACTTGGTCCTTTCGGGCGGGCGGATTTGGCCGGGGGCTCGGGACATCCGGGGGCGTCACGATCCCCAAGATCGTCACGATCCCCAAGGGCGTATGGCGGCCTTGAGCTTGTCGTAGCCTTCGAGGTACTTCGGCGTTCTGCCGGCGTAAATCCTGTCGAAGGTGGCGAGCTGCTCGTCGAGCCACTTCGCGAGCTCCTTGTTGTCGGGGTTTGCGGCCTTGTAGGCGTCGCTGATCAGGAGGAAATGGATGCGTGGATCGTAGGGGTTCTTGGTGCCGCCAACCGTCTCGTCGCCGGCTAGGAGGCGGAGGAGCATGGCGTCGGCCGAGCCGAGGGTCTGCTCGTAGATCGGGGCGCCTTCGGTGCGGTACATGACGCTCGTCATGTCCTTGCCGTTCTTCATGGTAAAGCCCATGTCGGACCAAAGCTTATGGATATCCATGCCGGGTTTGACCTGGTCGAGGATTATCTGACCCCAGGCGCGGAGGGCGTCGGGGGCGTCGGCGAGGAGGTCGGTGAGGCGGTCGCCGTCGAGATCGGTGGCGTAGATGATGCACTTTCGTTGGTTGATCATGTCGTGGAGCATGATGCCGAAATTCGTGTCGGAGATGTGTTCGTAGATTTCGCCCGACCAGTTCTCCATGCCCGCCTTGAAGTCCGCGGGCAGGAGGGCGATGATGGCGTCGATGTTGTCCTTCTGCTCTTCGTAGGCGTCGACGGCGTAGGATCGTTTGAGTTCGAATTTGGTGCCCTTAAGGAGCCAGCGGATGATGCCAGCATTCATCGTATCTTCTTGCGCCTGGGTGGGCTTGGTGGCGACGCGGCCGATCTGCTTCGTGTCGTTGACCATCTTGAGGAAGAGGCGGGCGGCGTAGGCCATGCGCACGCCGGGCGTGTTCATCTCGGAGTGGATGTTGCCCGTCGTCCTGTCGACCGAGAACTTTTTCTTGTCCTGGGAATAGGGCAGGCCCGGCATGAAGCGGATGCTCGTGATGGTGCCGTAGGGACGGATATTGCAAAAGACGCCGGCGGCGGTGCGGAGGGGCGCGTTGCCCGACTTGCCCGCGACGACGACCTTCTTTCCGCCCTCGTTGACGAGGAAGTCGCCGGCCGTCGACCACTTGATCGCCGTGTAGTCGAGCTTGCCGAACCAGTCGAGGGGGGCGAGTTTCGTGTTGTGGCGGAACTGGGCCATCATGGGCACGCCGAGGAAGGGCAGGCCGAGGACATCGAGGGCCATGATCGTGCCGTTCAAGGCGAACATGTCGGTGAAGGCGTGGGCGACGGGCTTGACGCCGCCTGCGAAATTGCCGCCTTCCCAAATGATGGCATCGGAAAAGCCTTTGGGCTGAATCTTCGAGCGCTTGTACAGGCCGTCGAGATACTTGAAAAGGTCGCCGTTCTGCTCTTCCTGGGCGATCTTGAGAAGGTCGAGTCTTGTGCTCATGACGCTTGCTCTCCAGTTTGTGGGGGAAATGAAGCTAACTACAGGAAATAGATTATTCTCTATATTCATGGGGTCGTCAAGCCGGAATTCAGGCCTGAAGGCGGGTGACGAGGGCGCGGGTCAGTTCGCCTGCCATCGCCTGGTCGCAGACGAAGACCAGGGCGTCCGGATCGTCGGCGGGAACCTGGCCGGTCACAGAGAATTTCGCGGCGACCTCCGCGGCCTCAGCGGGCTTGGGTCTTCCTTTGGCGAAGACGACCGTCACGCGGATTTTCCCGTCAGCCGCCGCGGTGGTACCAATACCGATGAAGTCAGGGACGCTGCGCGACCGTCCCTGCCCGTCCTTCGTCCCCTCGGGACCGATGAGGGTGCCTTCTCCATCGTCGAAGGTCGAGCGGACGCGGAGGAGGGCGCGGCCTTCGCGGGCGATGAGGGCGGAGCGGTCGTGAAGGACTCGGGCACCGTGTTTGGCGAGGCGGAACATGGACTCGTAGTCGAGAAAGTCCATGTAAGCGGCATCCTTCGCTACCCGGGGGTCGGCCTTGGCGACGCCTGGCACATCGGTGTAGATGTCGACGTAATCGGCCTTGAGCCCGACCCCGACGATTACCGCGCTGGTATCGCTGCCGCCCCTGCCGAGGGTGATGATCGCGCCCTTCGCGTCGATGGCCTGGAAGCCCGTGATCACGGGCACGAGACCCGCCTTGAGGATGGCGCGAATGGCCTCGGCGTTGACGCCCGTCGGCGTCGCGTCCTGTGCAGGGCCTACGGCTCGGATGCCCGCGGTGTAGGCCGTCATCGGGGAGGAGGGGATGCCGGCCGCCGCGAGCTGGGCGGAAAGAAGACAGGCCGAGATGGTCTCGCCCGTCGACACGAGGAGGTCGCTCGTGGCTGGATCGGCGCTGGAGTTCGCTTCGTGGAGGAGACCGAGGAGTGTGTCGGTCGCGTAGGGGGCGCCCCTTCTTCCCATGGCCGAGACGACGAGGGCGACTTCGTCGCCGCGCTCTCGGGCCTTGCGCACCTTCTCGATGAGAAAACCTCGGGCTCGCTCGTCCGCGACCGAGGTGCCGCCGAACTTCTGTACTATGAGGGCCATAATTCCCTTCTTCCCGCTCGGTCGGCGATCAGGGTCGGGGCGCCGGGCGAGCGAAGCCCCTCGCGATGAGGGTTTCCGCGATCTGCACGGCGTTGAGGGCCGCGCCCTTTCGCAGATTGTCGGACACCACCCACATGCTGAGGCCGTGCGGAACGGTAGGGTCCAGCCGAAGCCGGCCGACGAAGGTGGCGTCCTGGCCCTCCGCGTCGAGAGCCGTAGGATAGACGAGCTTC
>JAJXVS010000038.1 GCA_021782015.1 bacterium
CGCGTAGCCGAAATAATTGTCCGCAATGATCGAAACGATGACGCCCCTTTCGTCGCGGGCCGTGAGCTTGAAGGCCTTGCCCCCGTTGTAGAGTTCGCCCTCGTCTTTATAGGCCATGCCGTCGCGTCGCTCGCGCTCCGTCGCGTCCTCCCAGCGAGGAAGTCCCAATTCCTTCTTTTTCGCCCCGACAAGATGGGTGGCGAGGACGATGCAGCCCGTGTGGCCCGTCCACGAAAGGGGCGCGAGGGCGGCGTCATTGTCGGGCACCCAGGGGTCGCCCGCGTTGCCGAAGATGCTCTCGATGAAGTCGAGGCTGGCGGCCAGCGATCCGGGGGCGAAGAGCCTGAGCTCCATCGAGCGCTCGATGGAATATCCGGGCACGGCCGGGCAGACGGGCGGCCGAATGAGGAGGGAAAGGAAGGTGCGCGCCTCTTCGGGGCTCGTGGCGGTGAAGGGAAGGGCGAGGAGTTCGTCGGGTGGCGAGAGGGCCATCGCGAGGAGCCGCGCGAAGGCGATTTTGGGCACGGCCTTTTTGTCGGGCGGGACGGGCAGCCCTCCGGTGGTCACGTGAAAGACCCCTTCGGTGGTGCGACGGTCGTTCGTGGGATTGTGGAGAACCCCGTTCCGGACCCGCCACGACGACAGGGTGGGCGAGGAGTGGCTGTGCGCGTCGGGCGGTAGCGAGAGTTCCCGCCCCATGCCGTAACGGTCGAGAATGAAGGAATTGGAAGGAATTCGTGGAATGTTCTCGGCTCCGAGCTCGGCGAGGTAGGAATCGAGGAAGGTCTGGATGCGCCGGTCGGAGGGGGGTTGCCGGTCGCCGAGGAGCCGGTTTTTCTCGTGGAGATTCTCGAGAGTGTCAGAGGCCAGGTCGACGAAGGACATGCCCTCGCGCGAATAGAGGGGAAGCCCCAGGCTCGCCAATTTGATGTTTATATACGATATCAATCGCTCGTGCCCTTCGGCCGATGATCGATCGAGGGTCAGGCCATAGTCGCGCTTGACGGGCATGAAGACTCCTTTCCGTTCCGTCGACTCGTACCGACGAGCGGTAGGCGTATGGTTGACAATCGTGCGTGGAATGTCAAGGACGGCGAAAGGCGAAGTCGAGGCCCTGGCCAGCGGCTCGCCCGATATTCGGCGCCGGCGAGCCCCTCATTCGCCGAGTTTGATGCCCATCCATTTCGACCAGTCGGCCTGCGAGGCGGCGATCATGCCGAGCCCGACGTGGGCGGTGGTTTCGCCCACTAACCATTTCTTGCCTTCAAAATCGAAACGTTGGCCGCCGCCGGGCACATCGATGCCGATCAGGGCGTGGGAGTAGTCTCGGGAAACCATCAGAATTGAAGGAATGCCGCGCCGTTCGAGGAGGATGTCGAGGACCACCGCGCGCGAATCGCAGTCACCCCGCTCCTCCATCGACGCGGTCAGCGGATCGACGAAGTCGATGCCCTTGAGGTCCCGCGTGTAGGTCCAGCCCTGCGTCCACTGGAGGAGCATGCGAGCCGCGTCGGTCGGGTTATCGGGGAGGAGGGGGTCGAGGGCGGCCGCGAGCCGGTCAAGGCGGCGGGAAGATTCGCGCCACACCATGCGGTAGAAGCGCGCCCAGGCGGCTTGCCACAATTGGTCGTTGTTGGCGTAGACGGCGAGAACCTTGTATTCGCGGGTGTCGGTCTCGTTGACGAGGGTCGCCTCCTCCGCGCTCCAGGGAAGGGTCAGCTTGTTGCCGTTGAAGGTGATGACCCTGGAGGCGTCATGCTTTGCCGGAAAGGCAGAGACGTACTGCGAGACGGGGCCGGGCGAGCGCAGGGCCATGCGGTCAATGGAGAAGCTGTCGAGGCAGGAAAGGATGAAGTCGGAATAGGCCTTGAAGGTCGAGGCGGCGGTAAAGGAGAGGATGGCGAGGGAGGGCTCGGCCGCCGCAGCTCCATGGGCCGGTCGTCCCTCGATGGCGATGCCGTAGCCCTGCTCCTTGACGCCGTCCCGCGCGAACAGCAATTCCATGAAGACAGCGTGGCGATCTTCATAGGTAAAATCTTCCCGCTGGCCTGTGGAGCCGAGCTTGCCCATCGTGTTGTCCGCGATCGCCTGGGCCGAGGCGAAACGCCCCGGCTCGTAGACGAAGATGTCGAACTCCATCGCGTTGTTGGGATCGACGAAGGAAAAGCGGCTCTTGTGGTCGCCTCCGGCGTAGGAAAAACCCGCCGGAAGATCGATCGCGAAACCCCGCTC
Organism: bacterium; assembly: GCA_021782015.1. Taxonomy (GTDB): domain Bacteria; phylum Spirochaetota; class Spirochaetia; order Treponematales; family Rectinemataceae; genus CAIJMU01. The sequence continues at coordinate 2,233 of JAJXVS010000038.1, forward strand.
CGAGGCGATGATCTCTCCCGTGGCGGGGAGGGGCGCGAGGAGGGCGACCAAAAGACTCAGCGCGAGTGCGATGAGGAGGCCGGGCACGAAGACGGCTCGATGTTCCAGCTTGTTCTCCTTTTTGATGGACCCCAAAAGGGGCCTCGGCAGGCTTGGCCGCGACCCGGTCTGCCCGAAGGCCTCGCGGCGACTTTCCCTGCATATCATTTTCGGCGGGGATGGCCTCCGACTGTACCGCCTCCTCCCTTTTCACTTTCGCCGCGGAGTGCTATGGTGCCGGAACCATTGTCATGGAGAGCGGTAAAAGGCCTTGCCTGCGCCCGGATCCGTGACGGAAACAAGTCCCTCGTATGAGGCACGATCCCATCCGCAAAGGAGGATTCCCTTGGATCCGGCAAGTACCGATACGTCAAGCGTTCCCGACGATCCCGGCGAATCTCCGCATTGTTGCGCGGATGAGCGTGCCGAGCCCTCTTTCCCCCAGTCCTGATCGCGCGTCTTAGATTTGCCCCGGCTGCGTGCCGTGCCTTCCGCCTTTTGGCGGATCGCCGTCGCGCGGGCAATCGCCCCGATCACCGCGACCCGAAAACGGGAAAGCTTCCTCGGAACCCCCGTCCGCCATCGCAGACTTTTCTCGATGGAGGCTTTTCCATGAATGTACCCGCGCGCATCTTCTACGGGTTTCGGCGCATGTCCAAGTCGCTGCGTCTCTTCCTGATGGTGGCCGGTCCCGGCATCATCGTGATGGTGGCCGACAACGACGCCGGCGGCATCACCACCTATTCCGCGACCGGCGCCCAATTCGGCTATAACCTCATCTGGTTCCTCGTCATCCTCGGGCCCGTCGCCTACTTCGTCCAGGAGATGACGGTGCGCCTCGGCGCCGTGACGAAACGAGGTCACGCAGAGGCCATCTTCGACGCCTTCGGTTCTTTCTGGGGCTGGTTCTCGATCGGCGACCTCGTGCTTACCGACTTCCTCACCCTCATCACCGAGTTCATCGGCATGACGGCCGCCCTCGGCATCTTCGGGGTGCCGCCACTCCTCACCGTGGTCCTCGTCATCGCCCTGATGGGCGCGATGGTCGTGAGCGGCTCCTACTGGACCTGGGAGAAACTTACCCTCCTGTTTTGCGCCGCGAATCTGATCTACATCCCCGCGGCCTTTCTCGTGAAGCCCGACGTCCCCACCATCCTTTCGACGGGCATCATCCCCAACTTCCCCGGCGGCTTCACCTACAACATGTTCTTTTTCATCATGGCCAACATCGGCACGACCATCGCCCCCTGGATGATCTTCTTCCAGCAGAGCTCGGTCGTCGACAAGGGCCTCCAGGAAAAGGACATCAAGAGCGGCCGCGTCGACACCCTCATCGGGGCCTTTGCGACCGTCCTAGTAGCGATATTCATAATTATCGTTACCGCCACCGAACTCCACGGCCAACCGATAGAGGATGCCGCCACCGCCTCGATCGCCATCATGAAGCACGACCTCCTCGTCGGCCGCCTCATGGCCATCGGGCTCTTCGACGCCGGACTCCTCGGCGCGATTTGCATTTCGCTGGCGAGTTCCTGGGCCTTCGGAGAGGTCTTCGGCTGGGCCCATTCCCTCAACCGCAAGGTGAAGGAAGCCCCCGGTTTCTACGTGCTCTACTTCACCCTTCTCGTCGGGGCGGGGGCCATCGTTCTCATCCCCGGCGCGCCGCTGGTGCTCATCACCCTCTTTGTGCAGGTGATAGCCGTAACCCTCCTGCCTGCCGCCCTCGTCTTCCTCCTCCTGCTCCTCAACGACGAATCGGTGATGGGCGCGAAATACAAGAACACCAGGCTGCAAAACATAATTGTCACAATCATTGTGGTCGTGATAATTGTGCTGTCCACCCTCTATGCACTCAGCGCCCTGTTCCCGAATCTCTTCGCCCAAGGGGGGGCCCTATGACCGAAACGACCAGGAAAGCGGGCTTTCTCGCCAAGGTGGGGGAGATCACGCGCAAATACAAGACGCCGCGCATCAAGGCGACACCGGCGGTGAAAGTCGCCCTCCTCGCGCTGCGCGTCTATCTTTTCGTCCTTGTGGGCCTCCTCGCCTACAAGTTCGTGACCCTGTTGTGAAGGGGGTGCTTCATGAAGACGAATAAACTCGCCGGCAGCGGCGGTTCGACTTCCAGTATCGGCGCGGGCGCCAGTATCGGCGCGGGTTCCACCGGCGGCGCGGGCACCGGCGGCGGTTCGACTTCCAGCGGCGGCCGCAGTTTCCTCCTCTCCGAACTCCTCAAGGTGAAGGTGGTCGACGCGGCCACGGGCAAAAAACTTGGCGCCTTCAAGGACTGCGTCATCGTCGAATTCGCGGCCATTCCCCACATGACGACCCTCGTCGTAAAGCGCAGCTTCGGAAGGCCCGATCTTCTCATCGGCGCCGAACTCATCGAAGCGATCGGCCCCCGGCGCGTGACCGTTCGCATCGACGAGCTCGCAAAACATGAAAAGCCCCTGCCCGAGGGATCGGTCCTCCTCAAGGATTTCGTCCTAGACAAGAAGGTGATCGACCTCGAGGACCGCGAAGTTTCGGTGGTCTTCGACGTCAAACTCCTCCGCATCGAAGCGACGCGCAAGATCTACCTCACCGACGTCGAGTTCGGCCGTCGCGGTCTCTATCGGCGCCTCCGCCTCGGCTGGCTGGCCGACCTCCTGGGCGTCGAGGAGGACTTCGTCTCTTGGTCCTATGTCCAGCCCCTTCCGCAAAGCCTGGGGAGTTTTTCCGGCGATCTCAAACTCAAGGCCCTCAAGGAGCAGATCGAGGACATGCCGCCCGTCGACCTGGCCGACATCATCGAGGATCTCGACGGCCCCCAGCGGGACGCTGTCTTCGGCCAGCTTGATTCCGAAGAGGCCTCCGACACCCTCGAGGAGATCGAGCCCAACGTGCAGCGTCAGATCATCGCCACCCTCGACGATCGCCGGGCCGCGCACCTCATAGGACAGATGACTCCACCCCAGGCCGCCGACATCCTCGCCGTGCTGGCCTGGGACGAAAAGAAGGACATCCTCGCCCTCCTCGACGAAGGCGACAGGGAAAAGATCACGGCCATCATGGACCGGCAGGAAGAGTCGATTCTCGACTACGCGACCGACCGCTACATCATGCTGGGCTCCGACACGAAGATCGGCTGGGTCGAGGACCATTACGATACGGTCGCCCGCGACAAGGATGTTACGATGTATGTCTATGTCGCCGACGGCGAGGGCCGCCTCGCGGGCGTCGTCGACGTGCGCGAGCTCCTCATCGCCGACAACGAGGCCACCCTCGGCGAGGTGATGACGGATGTCGTCGTCGCTCTCGAGCCGGGCCAGACCCTGCGGGATGCCTACGAACTATTCCAGCGCTACGGTTTTCGGGCCGTGCCGATCCTGGACAAGGAGCGGAAAAATCTTGGGGTAATTGTGTATAAGGACGTGATGGGGCTTAAGCACAGGTTCGTGGCCTGATTCCAGGGCGCGGGGCGGGATTCAGGGCGCGGGGAGGGGTGCGGATACGGCCCAGTCGCGCACCCGCTCGAAGCTGGTGAGCGCCTCGTTGGGCTCGGATTTGCGGAGGGCCGCGTTGGCGAGGACTGCTTCGGCGAGGGTCTTGCCGGCAAGAAGGACGTCGCGCCGCGGGAGGATGGCGGCGTCGTCCACTGCGTCGAGGAGGCGGTGCGAGATGCGGTTGCCGAGGAGTCCGAGGATGCGTTCGTGGGCCCGGGGTTCGAGGCCCTGCATCGCGAGGGCGAGGATGCGGCTGTCGCCTTCCTTGAAAACCGTGCGGAGGGTGCGTTCGTCGAGGGCCATGACGGCTCGTGTGAGTTCGTGGATGAAGGCGGGGTCGCTGGCGAATTCGTCTTCGGGTCCGAGTTCGAGTTCGCCTTCGGCTTCCAGGTTCTTCACCACTTCGGCGAAGGCGTTTTGGGCCTGGCCGATCTCGTCGCCCGAGAGTTTCCCGCGCTGGAAATCGGCGTCGTCCTCGAAGGCGGCCGCTCCTATCGGGCCGTAAAAGCCGGCGACGAGGTCGACGCTCTCCTGGGCGCAGCCCGCGAGGGCGGCCACCGAGAGGGCCCGTCCCGCCGAGCGAATGGTGCGCTCCAGAGAGCGGGGGTCGAGGGCGAGGCTGCGGACGAGGTCGGGCAAGTCACCCGGCACAAGAAGGCTCTGGCTGCGGCGTTTGCGCTTCTTGGTTCTCTCGAGGAGCCAATCGTTCGCTTTTTCGAAATACTCAGGCCCGAGAAAGGCCGTCATGCGACGCAACACGAAGGCTGGGTGCTTGCCCTCGACCATGGCGATCAGGCCCGCGCGAACGGCGGCGAGTTCCAGTTTCGTGCCGGCGTCTAGTTCGAGGGTGATGGGAGAATGCCTGAACGCGAAATCGATCTGCGTCGCATCGGCGCCCTCGACGAGGAGTTCGAGACCGAAGCGGAGGAGTTTGCGGCGCTCGTCGGCCGCGTCTTTGGCGACGCTCACCCCCCCCGAGGCGCGCGAACGCTCGGCGATGGCCGACACTCGGCAGGCCAGTTCGAAGATCGCGTCCTTCTTTTGCCGCGACACGCCCGCCGGCCTCGCGATCTCATCCCAGACCGCCTCGGTTATCGCGCGGATCACGATGCCTGTCCCTCGAGTTCCTGCAAGAGCGAGAGTGCCCGGTCCGCGCCGTAGTAGGCGACGAGCTTGCGGATGAGGATGGGGTTTTCGTCGCCCGCCGCGAGCGAGACGAGGCCTTCCACCGTCACGCAGGAGCGGAGAAAGGGCCAGCCCTTTTCGTCGTTGGCGAGGAGGTAGGTGGCGAGTATGTCTTCGAGATCGTCGCCGGACACGCCTTCGGCCACGAGTCTGAGGCCGACTTTGAGAAGGGGGTCCTCGGTCTGGGCTGCCTCGGCCTCGAGCGAAAGAAAGCCTTCTTTGCGGGCCTTCCGCGCAAGATCGATGAAGCGCCGTATGAGGGGGCCGAGGCCTCGTCGCTCGTCCTCGCCGCAGGACAATCGTTTCGCGAGCTCGGCGTTCCAGTTGATCATCGCTGTGTCCCTTTCAATTCAAGTGTAGACGGCCGCGCCTCCCGCCGCCAGTGGCCCATGCCGCGCGCCGCTCTCTGCTCGCCACACGTTGCCAGTGGCCTCACGCCGCGCGCCACACGCCACACGCCGCGCGCCACAGGCCGCCAGGGCCGCACGCGCGGTCGCCTACGCGAAGCTGTCCCGCCTGAGCGCATCGCCCTGTATGCCGTGTCGGGCGAGCACCCTTTCGCAGGCCTTCACCATGCCCGGCGAACCGCAGAGGGCCGCACTCCAGGTTTTCGCCTCGCCCCCCGAGTCGCCTACAATCGAGGCAAGGGCCTCTGTGACGAGGCCCTGCGCTCCCCTCCATTCGTCATCGGGCTCTTGCAGGACAGGCATAAAGCGAAAGCGCGACCATCGTCTCGCGATGGCTTCGAATTCGCCGAGGCCGAAAAGATCCTCGCGCGCCTTGGCTCCAAAGACGAGAACCACGTCGCGTTCCGAAAGGTTCCCCGAGGCATCCATTGTCATAAATATTGGGAAAAAAGGAGCGAGGCCCGTGCCTCCCGCGACGCAGACGAGGGGTGCCGAGCCCTCGGGAAGGCCGAAGGTTCCGAAGGGGCCTACGAGGTCAAGGGCATCGCCGACCGCAAGCCGATCGTGCAGCCAGACGCTCGCAAGTCCGCTGGGCGAACGTCGCACGATGATCGAGATCGTCGGCCCTCCCGGCGGCGATGCAAAGGAATAGGCGCGCTGAAAGGACTCGGTGAGGCCCTCGTGCGGCGGAATGACGACGCGAAGATACTGTCCGGGCCGGAAGGTGAAGTCACCATCGATCGCTTCGAGGCGAAGTTCGCGGGTATCGCGGGCGATTTCCCTCGCCGCCGCGACCCGGACCCTTCGCATCTTTATCGCGAGCACCTCATCGGGAATATGGATATCGATGTCCGAGGCCACGGTGACGGAACAGGCGAGGCGCATGCCGCGCGCGAGGCGGTCTTCACCGAGGATAGCCTTCTCCACCGAAGAAGGATTCTCGAATTTTCCATGCACCACGTTGGCGCATTCGCCGCATGAGGTCGTGCCTCCGCAGATGGAAGGCAGCCATACGCCCTTGGCCGCGAGGCTTGCGAGGAGCGAAGGCCCTCCTTCCACCTCGAGAGAACGGGCGCCCTCGTTTATTCTCACCGTGAACATGCCGATGATAATCCCATGACCGCGCGCATGCGGACAAGCGACCGCGCACCGGGTTCGAATCGCGCGCGAACCGCGCGACAAATTCGAAGTCGCTCTTGCGCCTTTCAAAATAGTTGCTACAATTGTCGCGAGCGCCGAAAATAGGAAAGGAGGGAGCGCGATGTCTGAGAGGAATCCTGTCGGTTTCCTGGACATCAGGCTCGTCGAGGAAAAACTGATCGACGAAACGATTCTCCAGGATTACCGGAAGGTTCACGAAAAACTTGAGCGCCTTCTCGACAAGGTCGCCGAGCCCCTCGACGAAGACGTCATCCTCGCGACGGAAGAGCAATTCATCGCCTGGCTCTTTTCGCACGAGGCGAAAAAGGACGAGGAAGACGGCAGGCTTACGAGTCTGCTGCGTTGCGGTCTCGGCCATCTGGCTGTCGCCATCGTCAGTGCGCGGCCCGACCCCTCGGCGAAAAGCCTCGTCGATCGCGCCCTCGACGAATTCCGGACCCGGCTCTGGCACGAGCGCGGTTTCGACCCCGTCGCAGCCGAATCGGCCGCCAGAAAGTACGAGCCCCAAGAAAAGAAAATCGCGCCGGAGATGCCGGCGTCGAAGGGAAATCAACAGGCGGCCGGGAAAGCCGGCGCCCGACAAAGAATCCAGAAGGAGGGTTCAGCAATGAGTGATGTTCCGAATGCCGGCGCCGCGCCCGCTCCAGCCCCCGCCGAGTCCACGGCTCCCGCGGCGGCCAAGGCTCCGCGCAAGGCTCGCGCCCCGAAGGCCGATGCCGCGAAAGCCCCCGCGAAGAAAGCGGCCGCGCCCAAGAAGGCTGAGCCCAAAAAGGCTGCGGCTGCTAAAAAAGTCGCCGAGCCCAAGGCGAAGAAGGCTCCGGCCAAGAAGGCCGTGGCGGTCAAAGTGGCTGCCAAGAAGCCCGCGGTGAAAAAGATGGCAGACAAGAAAGTCGCCAAGGCTCCCGCCGCGAAAAAGGCCGTCGCCAAGAAGGCCGCGCCCAAGGCCGCGGCCGCCAAGAAAGTCGTCGCGAAGAAACCCGCGGCAAAGGCCGCTTCAGCGAAGAAGGCAGCTCCCGCGAAAAAGGTCGCAGATAAGAAGGTCGCCGCGAAGAAGCCCGCGGCCGCCAAGGGCGCTCCTGCCAAGAAGAGTGCGGCCCCCGCGAAGAGCGCGGCCAAGGCCACAGCGAAAAAAGCCCCCGCTGCCAAAAAGGCCCCGCCAAAAAAGGTAGCGGCGAAAAAGGCCGCCAAGTAGGAAGTTCCCACATCCATGAAAAGAGACCCCCTGCAGAGGGGGTCTCTTCATTAATATGAAGATTGCGAACGGGAGCAGGGCCTCCGGTCGATGAAAAGGGATGGGCTTGATCCCGCCATGCTGCGCCTCCTCCTTGGTTTTTCCCCAGGCCCGCGCGGCTCAGGCCGAGCAGCGATTCGATGGCTGCAAGCCAAAAATGAGAAAGTTTGGCTGGGTTCTTGGAGGCTTGGCACATTTACCGCGTCGCCCGAGGGCCTGCTTTACAAATTGCGTCAATTTGTCGTGTTCAATTAATGAACGAAAATGCGATAATTCGTGATCGGCATGGATAATGCTTTTCAGAGTAGTGATTTAACCGAACCAGGGCCACCGATCTACAGGTTACAAGTTTCGTTAAGAATGTCAAAAAAAACTTGACACCGAAAAATCAGGGGACTACACTGCCTTGGAACTTTGGAAAGGGGATCACTTGAACCGTTGGTCCAAGCCCTTTGCATAGCTAAGGAGGACTTCACAAATGAAGAAGCTTCTCGTTGCTCTTCTCGTTCTCGCAGCCGTCGGCTTTGGTGCCTTCGCTCAGGACGCTGCTCCCACCCTCACATGGAGTGGCGGCTTTGGCGCTGGTTTTGCCGCGGTTACCGATTCCGGCGGCACCAATGTGTATCAGTACAGCCCCACGACCTGGGGTCCGGATCGCCTTCGCCTTTCGTTCAATTATAAAGATGGCGGCGGCAACTACGGCCTGGCCGGGCGTTTCCAGTACAAGGGCTTCAACGGTGGCGTAGCCCCCGTTCTCAATCGCATAAACGCCTGGGGCAAGTTCCTCAACGGCATGGTCACGGTCAAGGCCGGCGTTCTCGATGGTTATGAAGTTGCCGGCCCGATCTGGGACGACTATGGAACCACCGATGGAAAGACCGGCGTCTGGGTCGGCGTTTCCCCGATGGACGGCCTCACCGTCGGCTACTTCCTCCCCGCCTCCACCACCGCTGGTTGGACCTTCCAGACCGGTATCGCCGGTTTCGCCTACAGCGTGAAGAACGTCGTTGACCTCAACGGCGGCGTCAACCTCGGGACCACCAATGCCTCGACGGTCATCTTCTGGGGCGCCAATGTGACGGCCGTTACCGGCCTCACCCTCCAGGGCGAAGGTTACATTCCCCTCGATTCCAGCGCCGGGATCATCTCCATCATTGAGAATGTCGGCTACAACGTGACCGATGCCCTCACCGTCAGTGCCATGATGTCGCAGAACCTCTACGGCAGCCAGGCAACCAACGGCAAGATCGCCCTCAACTTCTTCCCCAAGGTCGCCTACAAGGTTTCCGACACGGTTAGCGTCGGCGCCTATGTGCCCTTCTATTCCTACTATGACGACCAGGGCGTCTACCTCTTCATGGACCCCATGACCTGCTGGGGCGGCGCTGGCATTCTCCCCGCCGCTGCTGATCCCACCCAGATTTCCAAGTTCGCCTTCGGCGCTGGTCCCTATGTCGCCGTCACCCAGGGCAAGGCCACCCTCACCCTCGGCGATTCCTTCTACATTCTTCCCACCACCACCAACACCACGCGCAACGTTCTTTACGGCAACATTGGCTTCAGCTTCTAAGCTGATTCAGGCGAGCTTCCTTTAGCTTGCCACGGGCCGCCCGGGAATCCCCGGGCGGCTTTTTTTTGGTGCGAGAGGCAAACTGGCGCAAGGGTCGGCGATGCACCGACTTCCGGCTGAGTCCTCGATGAGTTCGCTCTTTTCGAAAAGCAAGGCATTAGGAAGAAGCATTTTGCGGAATGACCTTCGTCGTTCCCCACTGTGGGCGAGGCAGGGGGAACCAGGAAGAGACGCAAGGGTCAGTGGGGGGTGCGTGACGCGATCCTTTTCGGTCGCCCTGCCGACTTGCAGTTCGCAGTCTTGTAGTTCGCCGTCTAGGGCCAAGGATATACGCGCCTTGTCAGTCTGCTTTGGAAGTTGCCTGACCATGAAAAGATGAGTATAGGTATGATAGAATCTAATGCGAAAGAAGCGATCGAATCCGGGGCTTTGCCCTTTCACGAAAACCATAAAGATCCTTTTGAGCGCATTTTGATCTGGCAGGCGATATCCAGAAAAACCTGTCTTGTCACCAAAGTCGCGAAAATGAAAGACTATGAAGGTGATGGCTTAAAACATTTGTGGTAAGCCGACCCGGGGCGCCGCCTAAGGCCGCTGCCGCAAGACGACCTCGCATGAGCCGGCGATTCCACGGGAGGGCCAAGCGTCTCGATCAATATTCCAATTCTAAATTTTACCTAAATTCCGACTCGGCAAGAGAGCCCCAAAAGAAATCGTTTCCCGATACCGAGCGGATTTTTGCGTCGAGAGGCCAGGACTTGTCGCCGGGATGGAGGACCCAGAGGCTGTCCAGTTTGAGATCGTTCATCGCGATACGCATCGAGGCGGAAACTCGACGACCTCCCCCCTGCCCGCGAGCGATTCGGAGATTCCCTATACCATGAAAATCCCGGAATAAAAGGAGGAATTGCATGGTAAATGTTAAGGCTGAACTTTGCGGGTTCCCCACTGCAAAGCGGGCGGGGTCGGTTCCCCTCCTGGTCATCGTTGACCCCGCCGCCTCACCCGGCTAGGATTACACGGAGAGGGGTGGACCATGGCAAATCGCGCTCGCGATTGGCTCAGGCAGGCGGAAGACGATCTCGCTTGGGCCCGCGATTTTCTGGAGCGCGCGAAGGCTGAGTTGGGCTCAGATGCTGGATAAGGGCATCATCGTTTGGAATACCCGCGATCCGCTCGGCGGAATGACGCGAGAGACATTCGAGGCGGAGTTTAGGCGCATCCTCGAAGGCCGCGTTCTCGAGGCCTGGATTTTCGGTTCCTATGATAGCCCAGCCTTCGGTCGTGACTCCGACATCGATGTCTTTCTCGTGATCGACACAACTAAGCCCTTCGTTGAGAGGGCCCTCGACTTCGACGAGCTTCGCGACCTCGTGCCTGACATGGATATCTTCGTCTACAGGCCCGAGGAATTCCGCAAGCTCACCGGCGACCCCTCGCCGGGCTTTTGGCGAAGCGCCGTGGCATCGATGCGGAGAATGCTGTAGGGCCGGCCTGCGCGAAGGCTCTGGTCGGCATCAGATGCTCCGCAAAAAATCCTGGAAATGCCGAAGATCGGCGACCGCACGTGGATGCGCCTGGCGCAGTTTCTTGAGGAGAAAATCGAGACGGTCCCAGTCGTATTCAAGTTCGTAGTAATACCGACGAAAATGACGGAACTTGAGGAGTTCCAGGAGGGCCGAATAGTTTTCGTCTGACACGGCGGGAGCTCGAACGCCTTCGACCGAAAGGGTCATTCTTTCCAGGAGATCGGCATGCCAACGATGTTCCGCGAGATGGTTTTCGAAGGCCTGGCTGATTTTTTGCCAGGCGCTCTCGAAGCAGCTGTACCAATTTTCCATCAATCCGGCCAGGAGGACGGCGGCATTGGCCGTGCGGCCGAGGAGGGCGATATCCCGGGACTCGGCTTCCGCGATGGCGGCGAAGATTTTATCGGCGAGGCGTATTTGGCGTTCGATGGCGCCGATGAGTTCAGCTCTTTCTTTCATAAACCAGCTTCCCCGACTGCCTGATGTGATCGGCGTTCTCGGGTCGAATGCGCTCCAACTCGAGGATGTCGAGTTTGAAATCGCTCATTCCCATGACTTCGCCGATGAGGGCGAACCACGCGGCCGGCCCCCCTTCCAGTCCTTCTATCGCGATATCGATATCGGAAATTTCGGAAAAGGAATCGCGATCGAGGAGCGATCCCCATTGCCAGACCCTGGACGGGGCGAAGCGCTCGACGATTCGCGCCACGATCGCCTCGAAGTCGCGGCTGGCCACTTCGAATCGCGCATCAAGTTCGCCCTGGCGACGGCGCTCCTTGGCGTCGAGAAAGGCGCGCGCGCGGTCGAGGTCGACGCCGAAGTCTTGTCTCATGGTGAAAGTATAGAAAGCGGGGGAGGGGTGGACAAGGCCGCGCCTTGACGGCCTGCGCCTCGCATTATGAATTACCTTGTAAAATAAACTATAACGATTGAAAATACGAGAAAAAGCAGACATAACCTGTTTATGATCGAACGCATAGGCGAAAAAGATAGACTCCTTGCCTCCATTAGTCGCAACCAGGTTACGGCCATCTTAGGCACGCGACAGACGGGCAAGTCAACTTTGGCAAAGACTGTAGGCCCGGCGCACTTCTTCGATCTTGAAAATCCCAGGGATCTCGTTCGACTCGATCAGCCGCAATTGACGTTGGAGGGTCTTGATGGCTTGGTGGTCATCGACGAGATCCAGCGAAAGCCGGAGCTTTTTCCCCTCCTCCTCTTCCTGTGCGACAATAGGCCCGAAAGAAGGTTTCTGATACTGGGCAGCGCCAGCAGGGACCTGATCAGGCAGAGTTCAGAATCTCTTGCCGGTCGGATTGCCTATCTCGAGCTCCGGGGTTTCGGCATCGAAGAGGTCTGCCGTGGCCCCGAGGATATGCGCAAGCTCTGGGTGAGGGGCAGTTTCCCTCGATCCTGGCTCGCCGAAAACGACGCGGCTAGCCTGGAGTGGCGCGAACAGTTCATCCAGACTTTTTTGGAGCGCGATATTCCGCAATTGGGCATTCGAGTGCCCGCCGCCACCATGTTCCGGTTCTGGTCCATGCTGTCGCATTATCATGCTCAACTTCTCAATTATAAGGAGCTTTCCCGCTCCTTCGGGGTTTCGGATACCGCCGTGAGGCATTATCTCGAAATACTCGAGGGAACCTTCATGATTCGACTTATCAAGCCCTGGCACGAAAACATCGGGAAAAGATTGGTGAAGTCGCCCAAGCTTTACCTGAGGGATAGCGGGCTGTTCCATGCTCTTCAGGGGATCAGGGATGCGGAGGCACTCGCTTCCAATCCGAAACTCGCCTCTTCGTGGGAGGGCTTTGTTCTCGAGGAGCTGATAGGCGCGTCTCGGCTGAGGTCCGAGTCCTTTTCCTTTTATCGAACGCAGGCTGGGGCGGAAGCCGATTGTGTCTGGTGGGATGGATCGAAACGCCTCGGCGCTGAGGTGAAATACGCGGACGCCCCGAGAATCACCCCATCGATGCGCAACGCGATCGAGGACTGCAATCTGGACCTTCTCTATGTTCTATATCCTGGAAACGTCGAGTACGCCCTGGCCGAGAAGATCCGGGTCGTGCCCGCATTCGAAATGGGAAAGATATTCACAATGCAGGCTTGATTCCTTCCTGACTTCGCCACATGGCTCCTTGCACGAGCGAAATCCAGGCCGCGATCAGGCACAATGCCGAGGAACGCCGAATGCAGGACGGACATGTAGGCGCCTTGCCATCTTCGCGTGGGCCCGTCCCCGCGGGGTATGCCGCTTCGACATACCCCGCGCGCAATCAGGACGCGAGAAGGGCTACCGGAATATCAGAAGGCCTTTCCGAAGACCTTGAGCTGGAGGCTGAGGGTGCTGGTTGCGTTGGAGTTCTGGCCCATGAGGGGAAGGACGTACTGGACTTCCACTTCGACGGGAAGGGGACCGATCACCGAAAAGAAGGAGACATTGGGTCCAACACTGAGGAAACTTTCCGGGTTTCCGGTGGTGCTCGTCCCGTTGTAGGTGGTCGTGCTGGCCAGATTATAGGTGTAGCTGAAGGGTAGGCCGGCGCTGACGTTCGTCGTATCGCTGAAGGAATATTTGGCGTGGGGCTCGAACTCGAAGAAGGTGTTGACGCCATATTGGGTCTTGGTGGAGGTGAGGGGCGCGTTGGCGGTGGCATAGGCGGTCGCGTTGGTAGCTGCGGTGGAAGCGGCGACGGCGGTGCTGGCTCCTCCTGCGACTGCGGCAGCATAGGTCTGTGCATAAACCGCGGCGTAGGTGCCATAGTAGGTCGCCTCGGTCGTGAAGGAGACCGAATCGTTGGGGAGGAAGTAGAGGGCCTGGCCGTGGAGGTTCACGAAGAACATGTCGTTGATCTGATAGTCCGCGTCGGCCTTGGCGCCGAAGCCGAAGCTCTGGTGATCGCTCGCGCTCATCGTGCGATAGGCGTTCCCGCCCGTGAAATTCTGCCATTCGGTGTCAGCCTTGTAGCTGTCGAGGGGAACGTACATGCCGGGCGTGAGGGCGATGCGGAACTGGTTGTTCTGCACGAAACCCTGCGAGCCGACGACCTGGATTTTGGCGCCGACCTGGAGATCGGCGGGGCCTGTGTAGGCCATCTTCGTGTTGCTGGCCAGACCCGTGGGCATGCTGGCGAAGCTGCTCGCGACATAGTAGCCGGGTGCCCATTGGAGTCCGAAGGTTATGGGATTCATCACGGAGAGTTCGGCGGCTCCGCTCATGGCGGTGACCGCGGAATTTCCCGTCGAGGCGGCACTGGCTGTGCCGTTATTGGCGTAGCTCTGGCTCCACATGGAGTACGAAGGAATCGCCCGAATTCTGAAGACGCCCAAGGGAAGGACGGTCGCGTCGTCGGCGAATGCGAAGGTTCCGGCGACAAGCGCGATGAGGAGGACGAGACTGCTGAACCGTTTCATGAGTGATTCTCCTTGATGATGAGGTTGAATCAGTCTAGCTCGATTTGCTGGCCTGTAAAGGAATATTGTATTAATTGTTATATTATATATAAAAAGCCCGATAGGTTCCTGGTCGCGGGAAAGGGCGAAACGAGAATAGAGCCCCATCGATTTCCGGTCGAGGCAGCGACGTCGAAGGGATCCGATACATCTGGCCGCGAGCCGAGATGGGGCCCGCCGGTCGAGTTTGACAGGAAGGCCGCGCCATTCTACGATCATGGCTGCAAGATGCGCTCCAACGCGCTCGCGGAGGATCATGAAAAGCAAGCCGCTCGCCTTTCGGCTCATACTCCTGTGCTCGTCGCTCGCCTTTGTCGGCATCGTCGTCGGAGCCCTTTCAGCGCTCAAGGATGCCGCGGCCCCGCTTTGGGGGCCCTTGGTGGTCGGGGGGCTCGGGGGCCTTGTGTTTATCGCGGTATCGATGGTCGCGCTGGGGCGGAAGGCCCGGGCCTTCGAGGCGGATTTCGCCGCCCTGCAGGAAAGGCCGGTCGAGTACGAAGGGGCCCTGGCCGCCCTCGGTGCCGCCCCCCTGGAGTCGCTCATCATCTACCTCGTTCTGTCGCTTGCTTACGTGGGAGGCCTGGCCCTCGCGGGCGACGCGGCGGGGATGCCCAAGGTGGACAGGGGCGCCTCCATCCTCTTTCTCGCCTCCATCGGCATGCTGAGTTCGGCCTTTCTCTACGTGCTGGCCGACAGGCTCACGCTTACGACCCTCCTCGGTCTCGACCTGCTGCGGTTTCCTGCCACGCTGCGGGACAACCGCCAGCAGCGCAAGAACTTCATAATTCCTCTTTTCATGACCCTCATGGCCCTTGTCTTCGCCTTCTCCACGGCCTTCATCCTCGCGGACCGGGCTCCCAGGGACGCGATGGAGGCCGGGCGATTCGGCTGGTTCATGCCGCGGATTTTGGGCATGAGCGGCGTCTTCCTGGCGATTGTCGTAGCACTGATGATCAGTTGGAACTCGAGCACCTCCCTGCTCTTCCGCTCGGTGCTCGAGCAGCTCGGACGCCTGTCGTCGGCGGACAAGGATCTTTCGGGCAGGATTTCCATCGCCTCGGTCGACGAGATCGCCTCGATCGCAGGCATGGTGAACGCCTTCAGTGATTCGCTCGCCCTCAGCATGCGGGAGATAGGTTCCATCTACGGGGAGCTCGCCACCCTTCAGTCCAGGCTCTTCTCCGGCATCGCGACCTCGTCGACCTCGGCCGGTGACATTGCCGGCGGGATCGACAAGGTGCTCGGCATGATGGAAAGCGAGGATGCCGCGATCCGGGGCGGCCTCGCGAGTGCGCGGGAACTGTCGACGCACGCCGCCGGCCTTGCTTCCGCGGCGAAGGAGCAGTCGGCCAGCGTGTCGGGCTCGGTGGAACGCGTGCAGACGGCGATGGACGCCATAGGCGAGCTCGGTTCGGAATCGGAGGCGGTGCGCTCGCGTACGGCCGAACTGGTTACGACCTTCCGGGCCGGAGAGGCCGACATAACTACCGCCATCGAATCGGTCGGCGCGGTGGCCAGCCGGTCGACCGATCTCGTGGAGATCAACAAGCTCATCGCGGCGGTCGCCTCCAAGACCAATCTTCTGGCGATGAACGCCTCGATCGAGGCGGCCCACGCCGGCGATTTTGGAAGGGGCTTCAGTGTCGTCGCCGACGAGATTCGGACCCTGGCCGAGTCGACGGGCGTGCATACCAGAAGGAGCAAGGAAAGCCTGAACGTGATTCTCGGCCTCATAGGGCGGGCCCTCGAATCGGCCAAGTCGATCGGCTCGACCTTCGCCCGAATCCGCCAGTCGGTGGAGGACCTCAACCGTGTGGTGGCCGGGATCGCCGACGCGATGGGGCAGCAAGGGCGCAAGAATTCCGAGATTCTCGGGCTCTTGGGCGACACCGAAAAGCTCGCAACTTCCGTGGCTGAGACGGCCCGCGCTGTCGACGGCATCGCGGCGGCGATGGCGTCGCGGCTCGGCGAGGCCGCCGAGGATTCGCGCGAGGCGAGCGAGCTTTCCAAGGCGATGCGCGAACGGAACGCCGAGCTGCGGGCCGCCGTCGGCGAGGTCGACGGGCTGTCCGCAAAGGCGGCCGAACTCAACGCGCGGGTGGCGAATCTGATTGGGGCATTCAAGACCTGACGATTGAAGGCCGCGCGCGGACAGGGCGCGAGACCGCGGGAGTGACGATGGAACAGATCTGGGATTACGTGATCGTGGGATCGGGCTTCGGTGGCAGCGTGTCGGCGATGCGGCTCGCGGAGAAAGGCTATTCGGTCCTCGTGCTCGAAAAGGGCAAGCGCCTCGACGACGGCGATTTCGCTCGCTCCAACCTGGCCTTCTGGAAGTACCTCTGGGCGCCCAAGCTCGGTTGCCACGGGGTGCTCGAGATCAGTGTCCTCAAAGGCGTGATGGTCCTGCATGGCACGGGGGTGGGCGGCGGCAGCCTCGGCTACGCGAATGTCCTCGAGGTGCCCAACGAGGCGACCTTCGCGACTCCGGCCTGGAACGAGCCCCTGCCCTGGGGCAGGGTCCTCGCCCCGCATTACGCGACGGCCCGGCGCATGCTCGGCGTCGCGCGCAATCCGCGGTTGTGGAAGGCCGACGAGACCCTTCGCGACATTGCGGAGTCGTTGGGACGGGGCGACAGCTTCCGCGCCACCGAGGTGGGCTCCTGGTTTGGGGAGGCCGGCGTTCGCGTGAGTGACCCGTATTTCGGCGGCGAGGGCCCCGACCGCGAAGGTTGCACGCATTGCGGGGGCTGCATGGTGGGATGTCGTCACAATGCTAAGAATACCTTGCCCAAAAACTATCTCTGGTTCGCGGAGCGCCTCGGCGCGAAAATCCGGCATGGGGCCAAGGTGGTGGACGTGCGGCCCCTCGACGTTGCGGCCTCGGGCGGCAAGGAGAAGGCGGGCGCTGGCTGGCAGTCTCGCGGCGATGGGCGGCCCAGCGGCGACGGACAGGCAGGCGGTGGCGGGCCTGCGGCCTACGAAGTGCTGTGGCGGCCTTCGATGCGTCCCTCCCTTGCCCCGAGGCGCGTGCTCGCCCGCCGGGTCATTTTCGCTGCAGGCGTCCTCGGCACCATGGGGCTTCTCCTCAAATTGCGCGACGTCAAACGCACTCTGCCCAACCTTTCTCCCCGGCTCGGTGAAAAGGTGCGCACAAACAGCGAGTCACTCCTCGGGTCCATTGCCCGCTCGGGCGGGACCGACTGGTCGCAGGGAGTGGCCATCTCGTCCATCTT
>JAJXVS010000313.1 GCA_021782015.1 bacterium
CATGGGCCCCTCCCCCTCGTCCCGAGCCAACCCTTGCGCCCCCGCGAAGGAGAAGCCATACTCAAGCCTTCACGGGGCGTATATGAATGAAAAAATTGTTGAGACATGCGAAATACTCTTGGGCGGCCTCGCCCTCATCCTCGTCGGAATCGGCGTATACCGCGCCCTCCTCCACAGGCGTATCGAAGACCTGCGGACCTGGGTGGTTGCCAACGCCTCCGTTCTCGCCCTCCTGGGCATGGGCGCCGTGGCCCCTTCCTCACCCCATGCCCTACTTCAAATCGGCATGAACCTGGCCATGCTCATAGCCTACTGCTGCTACGCAGCCTCGAGCCTCCGCATCTTCGACATCGCCCCGCCCCATCGCCCATGGCTGGCCCTCGCCGCCCTGTCCATCGGCGCCGGCGGAGCCCTCTCCCTCGCCTCGGGCAGCGACGGGCCCCTCATCGCCGCGGGCGCCATCGCCGCCGCCGCGATAATCCTCAGCGCCGCCGCCATCATCATCGCCCGCAGGGCCGAGGGCCGCCGCGACGGCCACGACTGCCCCACGACCAGGCCCCCACTCCACAAGAACGGCCCCGGCCTCCTTGCCTCGGCCTTCGCCCTCCTCGCCTCCCTCCAGATACTCCGCGCCCTGGCCGCCCTTTCTGCGACTGCGGCCCAGGGCGGCGGCCAAACCCTCCCCTTCGCGGCGCCCCTCATCGGCGATCAATTCATAATTGAAACATCCTTGGGCCTCGCCCTCGCCGTCAACGCCATCCTCGTCATCATCCTCATGGGCAGGCTCGAAGGCAACATCGAGGAAAAACTCGAAAAAGGCTCCCGCGAGCGGACCGAACTCCAACTCCTCTACGACGCCTTCGCCGGCACCGCCGGCCTCATCGACCCCGTCGAGCTCTTCCACAAGGTCCTCGGCCTCATCCAGGAGCGCCTCGAGGCCGATGCCGTCGTCATCTACCTCGAGGAGAAGGAGGGCGAAGGCCTCTCCATGGCCGCCCAGCGGGGCCTCGACGATACCTGCATCTCCCTTCTCTCGCGTCCCGACGCCCTGGCCAGCATCGCGGGCAAAACCTTCTCAAGCGGCGCCTCGACCTGCCGGACCATCGGGAACTACGAACCAAGCCCCCTTCGCGACGCCCTGGACGGCCTGGGAATGGGCATAATTGGCGGATTCCCCATCGCGGTGGGCGGCGAAGTCATAGGAGTCCTCACCGCCGGCTACCGCGACCCGGCTGCCCTCGCCCCCATGCGCCGGACCCTCCTCGAAACCCTGGCCCTCCAGCTGGGCGCCACCTTCCGCGCGGCCATCCTCCATGCCCGACTCGACCGGGCCAGCGCCCGCCTCGCCGAACTCGCCAGCACGGACGTCCTCACCAACCTCGCCAACCGGCGCGCCGCCCTCCAGGCCCTCGACCGCGAAGTCGCCCGTGCCAGCCGGGGCGAAGGCCTCGTCGCCGTCCTCATGGGCGACCTCGACCATTTCAAAAGCTTCAACGACCGCTTCGGCCACGACTGCGGCGACTACGTCCTCATGAACACCGCCGCCATCATCGCCGAAACCGTACGGGCCACCGACATCCCCTCCCGCTGGGGCGGCGAAGAATTCCTCATAGTACTGGGCGAATCCGAACCCTCGGGCTCCCTCCGCCTCGCCGAACGCCTCCGCCAGCGCATCGAAGGCTCCGTCTGGGAATACGGCGGCCACAAACTCAGCGTCACCATCACCCTGGGCGTCGCCCTCGTCTCCCCCGCCTCGGGCGGAGAGGCGGCCATCGCACTTGCCGACGAAGCCCTCTACCAGGGCAAACGAAGCGGCCGCAACAAAGTCACCCTCCTGATGGACGAGGGGCGCACTGCCGCCGCGGCAGCCGCCCCAGCGGCCTCATCAGCCTCATCAGCCTCATCAGCCACAGCAGCCGCGGCCGCTGTGGCTGCGGCGGGCGCTCCTCCTGCGGGCGCACCAGGCGACGACGATGCCGGACTGGAAACCCTCCCCCTCGTCGAAGAATGAAAGTCCTTGGCGCGATGTCCGCCCCAGGCTGGACTCCGAGGCGTGAACGCCCAGCTTTGGAGATCGAGCGTCTTGTCAGAGCCAATAGGGCGCTCTTGAAGGAGAAATTCGATGAGTTCCACCGCGGTTGATCGTTTGGCCATCGAGCCCGTGGCACTTCGTGCCTGGGCGGAGGCGGGTCATGTATTCGTCGAATTATATGATGAACGAGTTATCTCCTTTCCTGCGCATAAGTTCGCCCGTCTGGCCCGCGCGACTCCTGAACAGTTGGCCGCTGTACGGGTAAGGGCTGAGGGTAGTGCGCTTCGATGGGACGAGATCGACGAAGACATAAGTATTGAAGGAATCATCCGAGGCGTCTTCGAACTGGATTGAGAACCTTCTGAGTCTGACCCGGCCGGTACCACGTCCACGGGGCCTGAGAGTCCTTGGCGCGATGTCCGGCACAGGCTAGACTCCGAGGCGTGAACGCCCAGCTCCTCCGCGACGGACTCCTCGAACTCGGCCTCCCGCCCGACGGCGAGCTCGCCGCCCGCCTCTGTGCCTACATCGACGCCATCGAGGCGCGTAACCCAACCCAGGGCCTCGTCGGCGCCTCGGGCGATGAACTCATAATTAAACATATTCTCGACAGCCTCGCGCCCCTGGCCGACTTCGACCGTCTCGCCGCACTCGCCGCGGCGGCCCGCGCCGAAACCGCGGCCAACCGCGCTGTCCCGCGACCGCTATCCGAGGCTGCACCAGCCTCGGTCGCGCGATCAACGGGCGCCGGGCCGCGCACCAGCCTCGCCGACCTCGGCAGCGGCGCCGGCCTTCCGGGCATCCCCCTGGCCCTCGCCCGCCCCGGATGGGATGTCGCCCTCATCGACCGCATGACGCGCCGCATCCGCTTCCTTGAGGAGATGAAAGTCGCCCTTCCCCTCCCCAAGGTCGAGATCCTCGAAGCCCAGGTCGAACAGGCCAAAAGCGCCCTGGGCGCTAAAAACGCCACAGGCGCCCGCGGCGCCTTGAGCGCCGGCGGTGCCTACGACATCGTCACCTTTCGCGCCTTCCGCCCCTTCGAGCGCAAGCTCTTCAAAAAGGTCTTCGCCCTCGCCGCCCCTTGGGGCTTCGTCGCCGCCTACAAGGGAAGGCGCGAAAAGGCCCAGGCCGAACTCGCCGAAATCGAGGGCCTCTACGCTTCGGCCGAGATCCTGACCGTCAAGGTGCCCTTTCTGGACGACGAGCGCTGCCTCGTGGTCCTCAGGCCGGCCTCGGCCCTCAAAAACTAGTACCCCATGTAAACTGGACATAGTGCTTCATGCTGTTGTTGCCGGCAACCGGCCCCACCCCCGCCACCTCGCCGTTTACTATGTACTCGAAGAGATAATTCACACTCGTCTGGATCATCCCCAGGCCGCCCTTCATGTTCCAGTCGACGCCGAAGCCAGCCTGCCAGCTTGTCTCGATGACCGATTGGGTCAGGAAGCGGAGGAATTCCGGGCTCGTGCCCGTGACAAAACCGCCACCGAAAATATCGGCAGTATTATGCACATTTTGCGCGTTGACCGTCGGCAGTATCTCCACGCCCGCGTCACCCAGGTTGCCCGAGGCATTGCCCGAGGTGCTCGTGGCGGCCGAATAATTGTTAACCCCCGCCGAGGCGTTCCCGTGTCGAATGATCCTGAAAATCCCCATAGCCTGCACCCCCTCGTTCGGCTGACTCGTCGCCTTCAGCGTGAGGCGGTCCGAGTCCGGGTCGAGGGCGGGGCCGATGTTCTGGCCGGCGTTCGTATAGGCGAGGGCACCCACATAGGAGGTCGTCCCGTTGGAAACATCAGCCCAATGCGTATAGGTGTAGGGGCCGATGGCCGTGTAATCGAGGGTGAGCCTCTGAAGATGGGACGAGGGCGGGGCCCAGGAGAGTGCAGCCTGGAGGGCCAGCTTCCACTTCGTGTCCCAATGGCCCTTCAATATTCCCGAAAAATCCAGGTCGTCGGCGTAGGCCACCCCGTCGAGGCGCAGGTGCTTCGGAAGGTA
>JAJXVS010000039.1 GCA_021782015.1 bacterium
CGCACCGTCCAGCGTCATGTGGCGCCCAGGGCGACGAGCCGGGCCCTTTACAAGGGAGCCCTCGATTGGGGCGGGCGTTCGGTTTTCCAGGGCCTCATCGAGGTCGCCAAGGAGGCCTCGGGCACCGACGCCTTTTTGGCCAATCGGAACCTGGTGCTCGGAGCGGGGGCCCGCGCCGATTCGATTCCCACGCTCCGCATCGGCAACAACGACGTCCGCTGCAGCCACGGTTCCACGACCGGCAAGCTTTCCGAGGCGGAGGTTTTCTATCTCGAATCGAGGGGCTTCGATCGCGAGGCCGCCCGTGAATTGCTTGTGCTCGGCTTTTTCAACGAACTCCTCGACCTCGCCCCGGCCGTCTTTTCCGAGCCCGTGGCCAGGCGCCTCGCCGAGCGCCTTGGCTCAGCCTCGAGGCTGGAGCGGGCCAAGGCAAGGGCCGGAAAGGCGGCCTGAGATGGGGCAGTGGGTGAGGCTTGCGGCCGAAGGCGAGATCAAAAGCGCCAAGGCCTTCGAAATCGAGGGAAAGAGGATTGCGGTGTTCCGCACCCCCGAAGGCTTTCGAGCCCTGGACGATGTCTGCTCGCACGAGTATTCGCTTCTCTCGGAGGGCGAGGTCTGGGACGGGCAGGTCTATTGTCCCAAGCACGGCTCGGCCTTCGACCTGGCGACCGGGGCTGCCTGTGGCCTGCCCGCCACCGATCCGGTCAAGACCTGGAATCTCAAGATTGAGGGAGGGGATGTATGGGCACAATTGCCATGATAGCCAACGCACTGGTCGTGCCCGAACTCCCCGATGTCGAGTCGAACGTAGCCTCGGTGCGGGCCCGCTTCCCCATTCTCGCACGGGAAATCAACGGCCATCCCCTGGCCTACCTCGACAACGCGGCCACCTCGCAAAAACCACTGGAGGTCATCGAGGCCGTCGACGGCTTCTACCGCTCGCGCAACGCCAACATTCACCGCTCCCTCCATACCCTCGGCGAGGAGGCGACGGCCGACTGGGAGGGCGCTCGAGCCAAGGTGGCCCGCTTCATCGGCGCGCGTCGGAATGAGGAAGTGATCTTCACCCGCGGTACGACCGAGTCCATCAACCTCGTCGCCTCCAGCTGGGGAGAGGCCTTCCTGAAGGAAGGCGACGTCATCCTCCTCACGATGATGGAGCACCACTCCAACATCGTGCCCTGGCAGCTGGTGGCCGCCCGCAGGGGGGCCAGCCTCGTCTACATCCAGCTCGAGGCCGACGGAAGCATCGACCTCGAAAAAGTGGAGGCCTCCTGGAATCCGCGCACACGCATCGTCTGCGCGACCCACATGTCCAATGTCCTGGGTACTATCAACGATATTCGGCGGCTCTCGGAAATCGCACATGCCCACGGCGCCCTTCTCCTCGCGGACGCGGCCCAGTCCGCCCCGCACATGAGGCTGGACGTCGGCGCCCTGGGCTGCGATTTCCTCGCCTTTTCGGGCCACAAGCTGTACGCACCCATGGGCATCGGCGTTCTCTGGGGGCGGGAAGCCCTCCTGGAGGCCATGCCGCCCTACATGGGCGGCGGCGACATGATTCGCTCCGTCGGCCTCGAAACCTCCACCTATAACGATCTTCCCTGGAAGTTCGAGGCGGGCACTCCCGACGTGGGCGGGGCCGTGGGCCTTTCCGCGGCCATCGACTTCATCGGCGGCCTCGGCTGGGACTACATCGGCCGTCGCGAGGCGAGCCTGGGAAGGCGAGCGCTCTCGGTCCTCGGCGAGGTGCGGGGCCTCAGCCTGCACGGGACGGCCCGCGACAGGGGCGCCGTCTTCTCCTTCAGTTTCGCCGACATCCATCCCCACGACATAGCACAATTCCTCGATCGCGAGGGGCTGGCCGTCAGGGCCGGCCACCATTGCGCCCAACCCCTGATGCGCCTCCTCAAGGTCCCCGCCACTACCCGGGCGAGTCTCGCCTTCTGGAACACCGAGGAAGAGGTCGAACGCCTCGGCGCGGCCCTGGAAGCGGCGAAAAGGTTCTATTTATGAGCGAATTCGACGACCTCTACCAGGAAGTCATCATGGACCATTACCGCCGCCCCAAGGGGAGGGCCGACCTTTCACACATACCCGACGAGCGGGCCATGGAAAATCCGACCTGCGGCGACACGATCAAGCTCGAGATCCTGCATGACGAGGCGGGACGGATAAGCGAGGTGCGGCACAACGGTCATGGCTGCGCCATCAGCACGGCCTCGGCCTCGCTGATGAGCGAATACACGCGAGGCCTGACGCCCGAGGAGGCCCGGGCCGCAGCGGAGCGCTTTATCGGCGCACTCCGCGGCGAGGGCAAGTTGGACGAACTCGATTCGATGGGAGACCTGGCCGCCCTGCGAGGGGTCGCGGGTCTGCCCGTTCGGGTCAAATGCGCGACCCTCGCCTGGCACGCCCTCCTCAGGGAACTCGGCGAGAAGGCGAGTTAGTCGATACCATACTCCTGTTCTCGCCTAATCAGGCCTGAAATTGGGCCTTTCCCTGCGCCCGCCCTCGGGCCGCATGGGCGCGCCGCGCAATTTCTGCGCACCCGAATCCTGCCTGCCGCGCAAACCTTGCGCAGCGATCCTTCGCCCGGCATATGCGCCGGAGGTGGGCGCCGGGGCCTGAGGTCGAGCCCTGAGGGGGCTTCCCTCCCTCGTGAGGGCGGGGCGCGTCGCCCGCGAGGCCTCGGCCGGCCTTCCGCCGCTCCGCTCCGGGCCGCGACGGCCTCCGCGGCCGAAAACCCGCACTCGTGATTCGTCGTCGCGCCGCTCAGCCTCTCGCTGCTCCGGCTTGGCGACTCGGTCGAGCCGGGCCGCCTCGAAGGCCGCGTCGATCTCCGGCCCTGAGGCCAGGGGAACGTTCGTCCGGAGGAGTTTCTCGATGGCGCGGAGGAGTGGCTTCTCCTCGGTGTCGCAAAGGGCTATCGCCCTCCCGCTCGCCCCGGCCCGCGCCGTGCGGCCGATGCGATGGACGTAGGTCTCGGCCACTTCGGGAAGTTCATAATTGTAAACATGTGAGATCGCCTCGACGTCGATACCGCGGGCGGCCAGGTCGGTGGCCACGAGGATGCGGATGGCGCCTGAGCGGAAGTCCTCGAGGGTCCGCGTGCGGTTGCCCTGGCTCTTGTTGGCATGGATGGCCGCTGCAGGTATGCCAGCCGCGTGGAAGGCCTTGGCGAGGCGGTCGGCCCCGTGCTTGGTGCGGGTGAACACGAGGCCCTTTTCCACGCCTTCGGCTGCGACCAGGCCGACGAGGAAGGCCCGCTTATCGGCCTTCTCGACGAAGGCCACGCTCTGCTCGATGAGCTCGACGGCGGGCTTCTCCGGGGTGACGGCGACGCGGACGGGATCCTTCAAGATCTTCGCGGCGAGGCCCGCGATCTCCTTGGGCATGGTGGCGGAAAAGAGGAGGGTTTGGCGCCGCTCGGGGATGAGGGAGAAGATCCGGCGCACATCGTGGATAAAGCCCATGTCGAGCATCCGGTCGGCCTCGTCGAGGACGACGACCTCGAGGTGGTCGAGGCGGAGGCTGCCGTCGCCGTGAAGGTCGAGGAGGCGACCGGGGGTGGCGACGAGGATGTCGACGCCGCGGCCGAGGGCCTTGGCCTGGGGCGACTTGCCGACCCCGCCGAAGATCACCGTGTGGGAGGCGCGCGAGCCCTTGGAGTAGATGGCGATGCTCGCATCGATCTGTGCGGCCAGTTCGCGCGTGGGCGCGAGAATGAGGACGCGCACCTGCTTGGGCGCTGGCCTGCCGGGGCGGGCTTCGAGGTTTTTGATGATGGGGAGGGCGAAGGCGGCGGTCTTTCCGGTGCCGGTCTGGGCCGTGGCGAGAAGATCCTTGCCCTCCAGAAGCGGAGGGATGGAGGCGATTTGGATGGGAGTCGGTGTCTCGTAGCCCGCGGCGCTTATTGCCGCAAGCAGTGCCTCTCCGAGGCCGAGCGAGGCGAATGTCGTGCTGTGCATCGTGTTCCTTGTTGTCGGGTAATGGCGGGAATCATTTTTATACATCGAAACTGACCATCGCGAACAGGGGGCCGCGGTCTTGCTTCCAATGCTGAATCCACTACACTTGACCCAACAGATGGATGAAAGAGGGTGAGTCATGCCTCCTGACTGCGTACTCTGCGTCGACGACGAAGCCATCATTCTCGCAAGTCTCAAGGTGGAGCTCCGCAACGAATTCGGCAAGGAGCTCGACATCGAGATCGCCATGTCGGGGGACGAGGCCCTCGAGCTCGCCGATGCCATCCACGCCGAGGGGCGGACCCTTTTGTTGACAGTCACCGATCAGCGCATGCCGGGCATGGATGGCAGCGAATTCCTCATCAAATTGAAGAAGAAATTTCCCGAGGTCCTCGGCATCATGCTCACCGGCTTTTCCGAGATCGAGGCGATCAAGCGAGCGATCAACGAAGCCGGGCTTTTTCGCTTCATTTCAAAGCCCTGGTCCTCCCTGGACCTCAGGATGGCCGTGCGACAGGCCGTAGAGCACCGGCGATTGGAGATTCTCAACCGCAAGCTCCATCGCCAGGTCGAAGCCATGAATCGGACCATTCTGGCCACCCTCGAGAGCGTCGTGGACATCAACGATCCGGAGACCTACGACCACGTGCGCCGCGTCTCCGCCTACGCCACGGAGATCGCCCGCGCCGCTGGCCTCGATGTGGCCGCCCGTCGTCGCATTTTCGTCTTCGCACCCCTTCACGACATCGGCAAGATCGGCATCAGCCGCGAAATCCTGGGCAAGCCCGGCCCCCTGACCGACGAGGAGCGCGAAATCGTCAAAAGCCACGTCATCATCGGACAAAAGCTCGTCAGGGACATCGATGCCGATCCCGTGCTCATGGAAATCATCAAGAGCCACCACGAGCGCTGGGACGGCAAGGGCTATTGCGAAGGCCTCGCGGGCGAGGCCATACCTCTTTCGGCTCGCATCGTCGCCATCGCGGACGTCTTCGACGCGGTGCTCTCGAACCGGCCCTACAAGAAGGCCATCGATTTTTCCTCGGCCGTCGAGATAATCCGCGCCGGGAGCGGCACCTATTTCGATCCTTGCCTCGTCGATGCCTTTCTCGGCTGCGAGGAGTCCCTCCGCGCCATCGCCTCGGGCGACGAGGGCGCGATCATCGACGAAGTGGAAAACGAAGGTTGAAAACCCGCGCGACAGCGCGCCCAAAGGAGAATTTTCATGGCTCTCGACACGCCGCGCTCCCTGCGCGCCTCCTCGATCTATCAGGTATTCGTTCGCAATTGGTCCGATGCAGGAACCTTCGACGCAGCCCTTCCGGCCATCGGCGCGGCGGCTGACTTGGGCTTCGACATCCTCTATCTCACCCCCATCCACCCGATCGGCCGTGTCGCGCGGAAGGGCGGTCTCGGCAGCCCCTACGCGATTGCCGACTACCGCGCCGTCGACGAATCGCTGGGAGGCGAGGCCGGCTTCGCGCGCTTCCTCGAGGCGGCCCACGCCGCGGGACTCCGGGTAATGATCGACGTCGTCTACAACCACACGAGTCCCGACTCCCTCCTTGCGCGCGAGCATCCCGAATGGTTCTGCAAGGGGCCTGACGGCAGGCCCGGTCCCCGCGTCGCCGACTGGTCCGATGTCGTCGACCTCGATTACTCCCACAGCGGCCTCCGCGACTATCTCCTCGAAACCCTCGAGCGATGGGTGCGCTTCGGCGTCGACGGTTTCCGCTGCGACGTCGCCTCCATGGTGCCTCTCGACTTTTGGGTCGAGGCTCGCCGACGCTGCGCGGCCATCCGCCCCGTCCTGTGGCTGGCCGAAAGCGTCCACAAGGAATTCGTCGACGAGCTCCGCGGTCGCGGAATAGAAGCGGCCAGCGACGGCGAACTCCACGAGGCCTTCGACATGAGCTACGACTACGACGGCCGCGAGGAACTCGAAAGGGCCTGGGCCGGCAGGGGACCCCTGTCAGCCTACCTCCACCACCTCGAACTCCAGCGCTGCATGTACCCGGCCCACGCGATCAAGGCCCGCTTCCTCGAAAACCACGACCAGAGCCGCGCGGCCTCGCGGTTCGAGGGCGCAAACCTTCGCAATTGGACCTTGTTCGCGATGCTGCTCGAGGGCTGCTTCTTCGCCTACGCGGGTCAGGAATGCGCGATCGAGGCCCGGCCGAGCCTCTTCGACAAGGATGTCGTGCCCTGGGCCGAGGGCGACGGGGCCTTTCGCGCCTGGTTCGCGAAGGCCCAGAAGGTCACAAGAGGCATCCGCGCCAGGGAGGACCGCTTCGCCGCCCGTGAACTCGCCGATGGCCTTGTGCTGATCGAACGCTCTGGCGGCCCCAGGCCGGTGATGGCCCTCCTCAACCTCCGCGGCCTTTCGGGCCGGGTCGAATTGCCGCGGCCCCTCGCAGGTAGCGATCTCCTCCGGGGAACCCGGGTGGACCTCGCGGGCAGCATCGCCATTCCGAGGGAGCCGCTCTTGCTGGAATGAGGGCGGGGGGCGGCTCGCTAGCGAAACCCTTGACGGCTCGCGGGGCGAAATGGCAGGGGCGAAGGGGCCCGTAAGGGAGGGCAGGGGGGCACCTTCTCCCCGAGCTGGCTTCCCGCCTTGCCCAAGACGGCATCGAATTCGTACTATGTTCTCATATGACGATACCGCAGTACCCGGAATTCGCGGATATTTCGCTCGACATGCGCGACGAACTCCTACCGGCCCTCAACCAGATACCCGATGGCATCTCGGAGTTCACCTTTTCGAACCTCTACCTTTTTCGCGGCACCTACGGCTATCGCCTGTCGCGGGTTTCGGACAAGGTCGTAATCGTAGAAGGTTCGAAGCAGGGAAAAAGCTTCTTCTACGCGCCCTTCGACTTGCCGCCTGACGATATTCTCCGCGACCTCATGGACCGGAAGGACTACCTGAAGAACCTTTCCGAACGCCAACTCGCCGAGCATGGCGACCGCCTCAGGGCCCTGGGCTACGAGATCGTCGAGGATCGCGACAATTTCGATTATGTCTACGAGCGGAAGGATCTCGCCGAGCTCATCGGCAAGACCTACCACAAAAAGCGCAACCTCGTGAACGCCTTCAGCAACGCCTATGCCTGCGAATCGCATGTCCTTTCGGACAAGAACCTGGCAGACGCCCTCGAAGTCCTGAAAGAATGGGCCGAGGCCAAGGGCGAGCGTGGCGATTTCGACGCCTCGAAGGAGGCTCTCGAGCACCATGAATGGCTCGGCATGAAGGGCTGCGTCTATTATGTGGAGGACAGGCCCGTGGGCTGGTGCCTCGGCGAGCCGGTCGCCGCAGGCTCCATGTTCGCCGTCCATTTCGAAAAGGGCATCGATCATTACAAGGGCGTCTACCAGTTCATCAACCAGAGTTTCGCCCAGGAGTTGCCCGAGGAATACCGCCTTGTCAACCGCGAGCAGGATCTGGGCGACGAGGGCCTCCGCCAAGCCAAGCTAACCTATCGGCCTTCCGGTTTCGTCAAGAAACACCGCGTGGTCAAGGCCTCATGAACCCGGCAGACGAGTTGGCCAACCTCGTCGGCCGAGGATGGAAGGGCGCCCTCGGCCGTCGCGCCGAGTTTCCCCTCCTGGCCGCGCGCGCGGCGGGCGTGGAGCCTTCCGGCTTTGGCGCCTGGAGGGCCTCTGTCCTTGCGGAGGCAGTTTCGCTCACCCTCCTCGCCGGCTCAGGCAGCCGGTGGCAAGCCTCCCTCGCGGCAGCCCGCACCGAGGGCCGCCTTTCGGGGGCCCAGCTCGACTTCGACCCCGAAGCGCCTCGCGGCCTCTTTCCGGTGCCCGACTTCCTGTGCCGCGCCCCCAAAGCTACGGACGGCCCAGAGGCCTGTGGATTGGGGTTAACCCACTCGCGAGCGGGGGCGGCCCTTTCACCCGCCGGCAACCTCATCCCCATCGCGGCCTATTCTATCGCTGCTGTGTCGGGCATCGCGTCGCATGTGGTCGTCGTCCGCGGTCACGAAGAGTCCATTCGTCGCGACATCCTCGACGCCCTCGGCCTCGATCATGCTGCCTGGACCTTCGCCACCCAGGAGGCGCCCTACGGCAAACCCCTCGGTCACGGCGACGCGGCCTGGCAATGCCGATCGCTGTTGCGGGGCGCGCGCTGGGTCGTGGCGAACTTCGGAGGCGATGCCAACTCTCGTTTCACCGTCGAGACCTCTCTTCTTGCGGCGGCTGCCCTCGAAGCGACGGGCGGGGGCTTCGATCTCCTCCTGCCCGCGGCCCTCCAGGACGATCCTGCCTACCCCATCGGCCTCGATGAGGAGGGCCTTCCCCTTTCCTTCGGCCATGCCAAGCTTCAGGGCCTTCGTGACGGAGCTGAAAAGGGGGCGCCCGCCCTCGTCAATGTGGGCCTGCGGGTCTATCGCGCCTCCGCCCTCACCGCCGCCCTCGAGGAATTGCATGCTGAGCATTGGGTCGAAGGTGTCGGGTACGCGATACCGGGCAACGCGCCCGGAAACCCCGAATTCGCCCTCGACAACGTCGACGCTCTTCTGTCATCGCGCCGCCGCTCTCGAGTTCTTGCGTTCGCCCGGCCCCGCGAATTGAGTCCCGCCAAAGCCTTCGATGGAATCCCCGCCTTCGAGCGCGCGATCGCGGAGGTGGTGGAGGAGGATGGGGCCCTAGGAGGCTGTCGGACTTAGGATTTTCGCGGAGAGCGAGAGAGCCTTGAGACCAAAATTGGTGAGGATTGAGGCCCATACTTCCTGTATGGGCCGATTGACGAGCCAATTTTGGGCCGAGGATGGCCGCTCTCCGCGAAAAAGCGCTCAAATAAATGTTTCTTTTGTGTTGCGCGGTAATAAGTCCGACAGCCTCCCAAGGTTTCATTGAGGCGCTTCGGCCCAGAGGGCGCAGCAGGAAGGGCCGGCTCGCCGGACAGCCCGTTTCGATCACTGCCGCGCGACGAGGGTCAGTCCGCTCGGAGTCCTGTCGTCGCGGCTAGAGCAGGGGTTCGGGGCGCGCGAGCTGGTAGCCCTGCGCGTAGTCCACGCCGATTTCCACGAGCTTGCTGAGGATGGCCTCGTTCTTGACGAATTCGGCGATCGTCTTAATTCCCATCACCTGTCCGACCATGTTGATCGATTTCACCATCGTGAATTGTATGTCGGAGTCCTCGATGCCCTGGACGAGGGAGCCGTCGATCTTGAGATAGTCGACGGGCAGGTTCTTGAGGTAGCCGAAGGAGGAGAATCCCGAACCGAAGTCGTCGAGGGCGAAGGTGAAGCCCTCGTCCTTGAGGCGCTTCATGAAGCGGCTCGCGCTCGCCAGGTTCTGGATGGCCGCGGTCTCGGTGATCTCGAAATCGAAACGCGAGGGATCGAGGCCGAGGCGCTTGGTCTCGGAAAGTATGTACTCCGACAATTCTTCATCGAGGATGGAGGGGCCGGAGAGGTTGATGCAGAAGATGCCGTTGGCGAGGGGCGACTTGCGGGCGAGGAGTTCGCGGTAGCCCTCGAAGGAGTTCTTGATGACCCAGCGGTCGATGAGGGGCATGAGGCTGTAGCGCTCCGCGGCCGGGATGAACTCGCCAGGCGAGGAGATGCTCCCGTCGTCGTTGACGAGGCGGATGAGGAGTTCGTGCTTGACTTCGAGGCCCCTCGTCGGATCGATGGGGGCGATGAGCTGGCGGTAGAGGACGAAGCGATTCTCTTCCACGGCCCGGTTGATCTTCGAGATCCAGTCCATCTCCCCGCGATGCTTTTGAAAGACGGCGTCGCGGACGGAGAGGTGGGTGATCCGGTTGCCGCCCTCCTGCTTCGAGATGTTACAGGCGTCGGTGGCCGCCGCGAGCATGGTCTGGAGATCGCCCGATTCCCGCGTGACAGGGACGATGCCGATCGAAAGGCTGACGGGGAAGACGCCGGTCTGCCATTCGAATTTCCGCTCCTGGACGGCTTCCTGCAGGCGTTGCGCGACATTGCGCGAATTCTCGACATCGCAATCCATAAGTAGTATGGCGAATTCGTCGCCGCCGATCCTCGCCGATAGGTCGTGCCGCGACACGTTGGCCTGGATGTGGCCGGCGCACTGCCGGAGGAGTTCGTCCCCGGCGAGGCCGCCGAGGGTGTCGTTCACCGCCTTGAATCGATCGATGTCGAGGAAGAGCAGGGCGTGGGTCGCGGAGGAGTTGCGCGCCTCCTGCAGTACCGCGTTGAGGCGGAAGCCGAACTCGTCACGATTGGCCAGGCCCGTCAGGATGTCGTGGCTCGCCTGATAGCTGATCGTCTCGGACATGCGCTTGATTTCGGTAATATCGCGCAGTGTTATGACGAATCCCTCGGAGGCGTTGGCCTCTTCGCGGATGCGGGTCACCGAACCGTCCACGAGGACCGTCGTGCCGTTCTGGCTTCGGAGATGGGCCTCGGTGAAAAGGAGGGGTCTGTCGGCGAGGATGGGCGGGGCGTTCGGCAGGATGGGGCGTCGGCTTTCGGGGTCGGTCACGGGGATGATCTCGGCGGCGTGACGGCCGCGGGCGGCCTCCTCGGTCCAGCCGCAGAGCTCCTCGGCGATCGGGTTCAGGAAGCTGACGCGGAATTCGGTATCGGTGGCCACGATGCCCTCGTTGATCGAATGGAGGATGGCCGAAAACAACTGCTCCTGTCGCCGGAGCTTCCGGTCCATGCTGCTTTTGTAGAGGGCGATGTCGATCGTGGTGAGGAGCTCGCGCTCCTTGAAGGGTTTGAGGATGTAGCCGAAGGGTTCGGCGGCCTTGGCTTGTTCGATGAGGGAGGGCTCGGAATAGGCGGTGAGGAAGATGACCGGGGTGCCGTGGGCCGCGCGAATGCGTTTGGCCGCCTCGATTCCGTTGATCGATCCGGGCAGCTCGATGTCCATGAGCACGAGATCGGGCCTGGTCTCCGCGACAATGGCGACGGCCTCCTCGCCTTCGCCGGCCATCCCCACGACGGTATAGTCATAGCGTTCGAGACGGCGCTGAATGTCGAGGGCGATGACTTTTTCGTCCTCGACGATAAGTATCTTTTCCTTGCTCATGTTCGTTCGTCCCAGTATAGGGCAATCTTCCCGCGCGAGGAAGGGGCCCGGTGGCGATATTTCGCCATCGAAGGGCGCTTATCCATTCCCGAAGACCGAAAGGGCCACGTCGAAGGCCTCCGGGCGTGATGCGGGGCTGGCCAAGGCCCCGGCGGCCGTCGCGGCGAAGGCGGCGAGTTCGGCTTCATCGTACTCCTCGGACAGTTCCTCCTCGCTCGCCGATCGGAGCCACCAGAGGGCGCTTCGTATCTCTTTCCCGGGATACAGGGCGGCCAGGGCCCTTCGGTACAAGGCAAGTTGGACGGAATAGGCCGCGGCCTTCCCTTCCTTTCCGCTCTTCCAGTCGAGGACGAGGACGGAACTCCCTCCGACGAGGACCAGGTCGAGGCGGGCGCGGACGACATAGTCGCCCACGGCGAGGA
The DNA here is from genome assembly GCA_021782015.1 of bacterium. Classification (GTDB taxonomy): domain Bacteria; phylum Spirochaetota; class Spirochaetia; order Treponematales; family Rectinemataceae; genus CAIJMU01. The sequence goes on from JAJXVS010000039.1 coordinate 11,423, forward strand.
GTATCGGCTTTTCGATCAGGATCTCGTCGGCCAGGGCGAGTCGATTCGCGCCGGGTGACGAGAAGAATCCATCGGCCAGGCGCTCGGCCTCGGCGAGGAGGGGCCCGCGCGTCGGGTCCGGGAGGGCGAGGAGACTGGCATGGGCGGGATCGAGGGGCCGGCCCTTGAGCCTGGCTTCCAGGACAGCGTGACAAAGGTCGCCGAAGCGGTTTTCGGGCACCTGGTCGGCATAGGCGTCGTAGGCCGAGGCGGGAAGGGGGGGCGAAGGGCCCTCCCTCCGCGGATCGGCCTCCCAGGCCGCGAAGGCCAGGGCCGTGGCCGGCACGAGGCGGCCGGGCCGCGAGCGATCGAGGGTTTCCGCTTGGGCATACAGCTTCTCGAAGTCGGCGACGGAGGGGGCTCCCCGCTTCGAGGCCAGAGCTCGATACGCCTCCTCGCCGAGGTCGTCCAGCTGCACAATTTCAACACCCTCCGGGAGGCCGACTATCGTGGGCCGACCCGTGCTGTCCGTGGCAGCGGCCCCGGGCTCTTCGACGCGGGCGCCGAGAAATTGAAAGAAGGAGGTGGCGGCCGCCTTCTTGACGGGCATGATTCCGGCGAAGATCAGGCGAGTCGAGGCGCGGGTGCAGGCGACGTAGAAGAGACGCTTCATCTCGGCGAGGGACTGGGCCTTTTCGCGCCCGTTCGCCTCCTCGTAGAAAAGGTTGCGCGGCTTCGCCTTCGGGTCGCGCCAGTCGCGGAGATTGAGGGTAAGGCCCACCTCGGCCGATTCGTACCAGGCCGGGCCCTTCTGGTCGCTCCTGCCCCGGTTCTCGATCCAGGGTAGTATGACGATCGGGAACTCCAGTCCCTTGCTCTTGTGAATTGTCATGATCTGGACACCACCCTTGGTTTCGCGGGGAGCCTCGATGTCCTCTTCGAGCCTTTCGGCCGTGCCGAGAAGGGGGCGGAGGCGGTCGAGGAAGGCGGCGAGCCCCTCGCCCCGCCCATCGGCGGCCACGGCGAGGGCGAAAAGCCAGTCGAAGTGCTCGAGAAAGGGATGGGCGGAGGGATCGGCGAGGATCGAGAGCCGCAGCCCCCGATCGTACCAAAGCCAGGAAAGGAGCCTGGCGAGGGGCAGGCGATCCACCCGCTCGGCCAGACCGTCGAGGAGGCTTCGCAGCGAATCCAGACGTGCCCGGTCTTTGGCGGACAGGTCGAGCCCGGAGTCGGGCGCGTCGAGCCCCCGCTCGTCGGCCAGGACGGCGACGAAGCCGCCTTCGGACAGGCGGGCGAAGGGCGAGCGGAGCACTGTCGCGAGGGCGAGCCGGTCGCCCGGGACGAGGGACAGGCCCAGGAGGGCGAGCAGATCATTGGCTGGCGACTCGACGAAAAGGCTTCGCACAGCCGCCGCGCGGTGGGCGATGCCGTGGAGGCGCAAGAAACGCTCAATTAGGTATTGTTTGGAGCTGGAACGGAGGAGGATGGCGATGTCGTCGAAGGTGGCCGGCCTCGCGCCGCCCTTGCCGTCGGGCACGAGGCGCCGCTTCGACGCGACGATTTCCCCGATGTGGAGCGCGATGCCCTCCGCGAGGGCCTCATCGTCGCTTCGCGTCATGTCGTCGGATTTGCCGCCCTTGACTTTCAGGAGGAGGGTGACGCCCGGTTCGACGCCGGGAGTCGGGTTTCGGGCCAGCGTCCTTTCGAAGCGCGCCTCGTAATCGGGAGCCCCCTCTTCCGCAAGAAGCCTGGAAAAGACACTATTGTAAAAATCGATGAGACCGGGCTCCGAGCGGTAATTGGTGCGCAATCGTGGCTGCGGCGGGGCGGCCGCTCCCACCCTGCGCCTTTCGGTGGCCAATTCGCGACCGAGCCGATTGAAGACGGTGACATCGGCGCCGCGGAAGCGGTAGATCGATTGCTTGTCGTCGCCGACGAAAAAGAGCTTGTCGGGCGCGAGGGCGGCCGCGTCGGGAATGCCGGGACCCTCGAAGCCCTCCCTTTCCGCAAGGAGAAAGAAGAGCTTCTTTTGGAGCTCGTCGTCGTCCTGGAATTCGTCGACCATGATCCAGCGGAAACGCGACTTCCACCAGGCCCGGATCTTCGGCTCCGCGGCCAGGAGATCGACCGTGGCCACGATGACATCGTGGAAACTCATGAGGCCCGCGCCTCGTTTCGCCGCCGCGACGAGGTGGGCGAACTCGTCGACGAGGGCGATGATGCGATTCTCGAAACCGCGGTGGGATGCCGCCTCCGATGCCGAGGCGATTTGACGGGCCGCTTCGCGGGCGGCTCCGGCCGCGGCCTTGAGGCGATCCTTCGGTCCTTCGTCGCGTTTGCCGAAGCCCATCCCGATCGCTGCGAGGGCCGAGGTCGCGCGCGCCGCCTCGCCCAAGGCTTGGGCGAATTCCTCGTCGGACCCTCCCGCGTCGACCGGCGGGGCCATATCGGCGGGCAGCCCCCCGAGTGCGGCGATGAAGTCCTTCCCTGACTTCGTGCCGAGATCGCCCAGCTCGGCGGCCTCGCCGCGGCTCTCCTCGATTTGGGCCAGGGCCTCGCGGGTCATGCGGATAAGGGCCTTCCGGGCCCTCGCGGGGACAGCGGCCAATTCGCCGCCGCCTTCGCTTGCCGGCGTGGAGAAGCGATGCCCCGCCCCGCCGAAAAGTTCCTTCCAGACCGTCATGAAACTCTGGTAGGCCAGAACCTCGCGGAGGGCCGGATCTTCCCGCCTCGCGAGAACGAAACGCAGGGCTTCGTCGATGGCCAGGGCCTGGGCCTCAACGTCATCGACGCGGAAGTCGGGGGCGAAGCCATAGCGTTGGGCCGAACTCCTCAGGATAGAGCCGCAGAAAGAATCAATTGTTGTGATAGTCGCCTCGGAGAAGCGCTCGAGGGCCTCCTTGGCTCGCGGCGAGCCTGATTTCGAAAGCTCCCGCCAGATCCGGGCCTTCATCTCCGCGGCGGCCTTGCGGGTGAAGGTGAGACAGAGGATAGAGCGGACATCGGCGCCGGCGCCCATGATGTCGGCGAGGCCCCCCTCCGCGCTGCGGGCGCCGGCGCCCTCACTCATACTGCCGCTGCCGCCTTCATCCACACTGCTGCTGCCGCCCTCGCCGAGGTCGCCTTCGATTTCGGCTCCCTTCCCGAGCACGAGGGCCAGATAGCGGGCGGCGAGCACGGTGGTTTTGCCCGAGCCGGCGCCTGCCGACACTGTCCCGTTCGCCCTGAGCCGAACGGCCTCTTTCTGATCGGAATCGAGTTTCGCGAATATCGTTTCCATCGCTCACCTGCCCGCCGAGTAATGGCTGCGACATACGGGCTTGAAATCGCAATTGACGCAGGAGGGCGAAGAGGGCGGCGCCCAGCCGAAGCGGCCTGCGCGAATCCCCTGGGCCGCCTGCGTCGCCAGGGCCCGGAAGGAGCTCAGCTCGGCCTCGTAGCCGCCCGGAGCCCTGAGTCCGCCTTCGCCGATCACCACAAGTGCCCTGGCCTTTTCGATCGACCAGAACGAAGCCCTCGTCACCCGCATTCCCGCCGCTTCGAGAAGCGTGACATAGGCGGCCACCTGGGTGTTGGCCAATTCGCCAGCCTTCGATGCGATCTCGCCATCCGCATCGTCGGCCTCTCCTCCTTCGTCCAGGCTGCCTCCATCTCTGTCTCCGGAGTCCTTCCTGTCGGCCTCGCCTGAACCTTTCTCATCGGCCTCATCGGAACCTTCCGAGACGACCAGGGTATCGCCTTTCGGCAAATGCCCCTTCTTGTAATCCACGATAGAGAGTTCTTCGCCCCTTCGGGCCAGACGGTCGATTCGGCCGTCGAGCACGAAACCGGCCTCCGGAAAAGCGTGCAATTGCTCCGTTTCAAGCTCGCCCACGTCCCAGCCGGGATCCTCGACGAGGGCATCGACGAGGCGGAGGAGGCGATTGGTGAGAAGAGGCGACCAGGCTTCGAACATGGGTTCGAGAAAGGGACCCTTTTCGCGGGAGAAGGGCGGGAGTACCGCGGCGGCGGCGTTTTCAGCCAGCCGCCGGTACTCTGAGAGGTGAGCGCCATCGATAGGCCCGAAGGGACGCATGCCCTCGAAGAGCCATTCGATGGCCTTGTGGGCCATCTCCCCCGCGAGAAGGGCGTCAAAAAAGCCGGGGTCCAGGATTTCCTTCCTGACGCGAAGGGCGCGCCCTGCGAGCCAGCGGAAGGGACAGGCGCGATATTCGGCGAGAAGGCTGTGCGAAAGCGCGACGAGGCCGTCGCGATCGTAACGCGGCGCAAGCTTTGCCAGACTCCGCCCATCGAGCCTTTCGAAGGCACCACGGCCCCCACCGCTGCTGGCCCCGCCATCGCCACTGCCGTCGCCGCTGGCTCCGCCACTGCCGTCGTTACCGCCACTTCCGTTGCCATCGCCGCTGCCTGCTTCTCCATCACCTTTGGCGACGATCGCGGAGAATCGCGCGAAGGCATTCTTCTGCATTATGAGGAGTTTTGAGGGCAGGCCGCGGCTCTCCAAGAGGGCCGTCGCCTCGCCTTCAAGACCCCCCTTCCTGGCCGTCGCTTTGTCATCACGGCTCCGGCTCCATGCCGCCGCCTCACCCGCAATGGGATCTGGGGCGGCTTCGGGCGCCCCGGCCGCCCCGCTCCCCGCCGCTGCCGCTGCCGCTGCCGCTGCCGCTGCCGCTGCCGCCCCCGCCCCCGTCGCCACCCTTGCCACTCCCCCGGCCACCTCTCCGTCCTCGCGTGGGGCGAAAAAGGGGTGGGGCGCGGACCAGCCGCCTATGCCCTCCGCGGCATGACAGGGCAGCACGATCTCGCCAGAGAGAAGGTAGGCGCGAAGGAAATCCCGCGTGGCGTCCCGGCCGTTCCTACCAAGTAGTTCCTTCTGGTCCTCGCGGAGGAAGGCCTCCGATCCATAGCGGACGGAGACCTCCTCGAAGCCGCAACCGAGGAGAAAGTGGTAGCGAAACGGCAGGAGGGCCGAAACTCGCCAGGGATATGCTTGCACGAAGGAGCCGTGCCGCTGCGGTACATAACTTTCCGAGCGCAGGGTCGCGAGCCAGAGCGCGAAGGGTGAAGGCAGCCTTTCGCCCTTCGCATAGTCTGCCTCGGCCCGGGCCAGGGCCTCGAGTTCCTCCATGCACCTTTGGACGAGACGGGCTTCTTCGGCGCTCCAGGTTCCCTCATCGAGGAATTGCCGGCGAAATGAAGTGACCGCGGCGCGCAATGCCGCGAAGTCGCGGGCTTCCGCGATGTTGCGCAATGCCGTCTTGAGAAGCCGGTACCAGGATTGGAGGCCTGTCTTTCCCGTGACGCGAAAACTTTCCTCCCAGACATCGACCTCCCGGCCATCCCTCGTCCAGGAAGCGAAGGCGTGGTGCTCGATGCCGAACCGAACGAGACCGGCGGCCGACGCGGCGTCCCTCCAGGTCGCGAAACGGTCGAGAAGGAGGGCCTTCATGTGGGGAAGGCCGAAACCGTTTCCGGTTGCGGCTTCGATGGCGGAGAGGAGCCGACCGAAGGGAGATGAAGCGAGGGGCGTACCGCGCCGTATCGCCAGGGGCACGGCGGCGTTGGCCGCAGCCTCCTCGATCCAGGGTCGGGCGGAATCCAGATCGGCCACCGTGACGCCGATGTCCTCCGGCGCCGTGCCCGCATCGATGAGGGCTGCGACGCGGAGAAAGACATCGCGGTATTCCTCCCACGCGCCCGGATAAGCCAGGAGTCCCTTTTCGGCGGCCGCTTCCTTCGCGGCGCCTAAATCGCCCAAGGTGAAGGTCCCGAAACCCTCGACCGTGGCGAGCGATTCCCTCCATTCATCCCAGTCCTCGACGAGCTCGGGGGCGATCAAAATATGGGGACGGTCGAGGGCTCGGGCCACCGGCTTTTCCCAGGAAGGTTCGAAGAGACCGCGAGTTGCCATGAAATCAGAGCAATTGCGATGAAGTTCGAGGAGGTCGCCGATCAGCGGGTCGCTGGCGGCTTCGGCCTGCCTCGCCGCCGCCTCTTCCGCCGCCGCCGCAGCCTCCCCCGCCTGCCTGGCTGCCGCGGCGGCCTCGGCGAGGGAAGCGAGGGATGGCGGCAGCTTGGCCAGAAATCCCACGAAGGAAGGCGAGGGTCGCCCCGTTCCGAGGATGCTCCGGAGAAAGGGTTTCTCCGATTGCCTCGACACGACGAGGGCGGCCCAAAGGGTGCGCGTGACCCGGTTCGCGGGCTTCTCGGCCTTCCGTTCCGATAGAAACAATTCCTTGAATCGATCCCAACCGATAAGGCGGTCGGGGTCCACGGCCCGGCCGGGCCCTTCCGCCTCGCTCGTCGCGCCCTCACGACCTGCGATCTCCGGGGCCTCGCTCGTCTCGCCCATGCGCAGGGCCTCGACGGCCCAGGCGTCGGCCGCGATCTGGCTGGGAAACACAAGCACCGTCCGCCCGTCGGCCAGGCGGGAGCGGAGGAAGTCCCGAAGATTGTCGATATATCTAGCCTGTCATTTCGCCGAACCGCTCTTCGGCCCCGAGGGGGTGCGGCCTGTCCTGGCCTTGGATCCAGCAGGCTTGGCCTTGGGCGCCGCCCCTGCGGGCTTGGCTTTGGGCGCCGCCCCTGGGGGCTTGGCCTTGGAGGCAGCAGGCTTGGCCTTAGGAGCCGCGCCCGCTGCCTTGGGCTTGGGCGCCGCCCCCGCGGCCCCCACCTTCGGTGTTGTCCCGGCCTTGGGCGCCGCCCCGGCCCCCACCTCGGGCTTTGGCCCAGCCCCCGCCTTCGCCGCGGCCTTCGCCTTCGCCCCCACCTTCGCCCCAGCTGTCGCCTTCGGGCCCCCCTTCACGACGGCGCGGGCGCGCGACTTCGGCTTCTTCGCGAGGGCGATGTCGATCGCCGCAAGAAAGCCGTCGAGGCGGTAGCCCGAAGCCGCTTCGGCTCCCCTGGCTGTCCGCAGCTCGGCTTCGAGGATGGAAAGTCTATCTTCGCGGCCGGGGATCGAAGCCCGGCGCAGTCCTTCGCCGGCGCAAAATTTCGCCGCTCCGCCGAAGGAAAGGAAATCGTCGATGGCCTCGCGTTTGAACCAGGTAGTTCCATCCCAGACATTGACGCCGAAGAAATTCCTGAGTTCGTCGTCGCTGTCGAGCGAGGCCAGGACTTCGAGCAGTCCGGAGGAGGTCTTCGATTCCCAGGCGGGACTTCCGGTGAAGATGAGGGCGAGGTGGATGCCGTGCCACGCCTCGTGTCCCGGCACGCCGGCTTGCTGAAGTGCTTCGCGGAGCTTGCGCGCGATGGCGAGTTTCTCGCCGAGCCTCCTGCCCCCGCGCGCGCTCTCCGGGCCCTGCACGAGTTCCGCCAGCGAATCGAGCACGAGGAAGGCCGCGAGCGATTCCAGGCCGCCCGCCCGCTCAAGCCACGTTCGGATGAGGCCGTCCGGCCCCTCTCCGGTCGAGGCGAAGGCCGCCAGGGTGTCGAGCCCCGCGATGAGGCGATTGCGCGCACGGAGGGCGGCTTCGCTGTCGGCCGTGCGAACCGCGGCCGCCTTGATGCCGGCCTCCTCAGGCCCGAGCCCTTCTTC
>JAJXVS010000040.1 GCA_021782015.1 bacterium
TGGGCGCCGGTGTGCGCGTGATCGTCGTGGGAAGGCCGGATGACGCCCTCATCGAAGCCTATGCCCGACCTGGACGCGTCCTCGTCGCCGTCAATCGAAACCCAGAGCGCGGCATGCTCTCGACCCTCCGCGCGGGTATCGCCATCGCCACAGACCCCTGCGAGCGCGGGTTCTTTTTCATTCCGGCCGACATGCCCCTCGTCAGGACGAGTACCTACGAATTGCTTCTCGCATCGAAGCGGTCGACGCCCCTTGTCGCGACCTGCGGCGGGCGGCGGGGCCATCCCGTCTTCCTGCCGCCCGCCTTGGCGCGACGGGTGCTGGCCCTGCCCGATTCCGCCAATCTGCGGGCCCTCATCGACGCGGCCGAGCCCCTCTTCATCGAGACTGGGGACGAGGGCACGGTCCTTGATATCGATCGTCCCGACGAGTACGAGTTCGCCGCAGCCCTCCTGGCTGCTGGCCTCAGCCCTCCTGGGCGCCGGGATCAGCCCTTCTTGTATTCCTCGCGTTGAGGCGTGAAGGCGTGGATCAGAGCGCCGGCGACAACGCAACGGGCGCCGTGGGGTACGCCCTTGCCCGCATGGAAAAAATCGCCCGGACCCAAATGACCGGGGACTCCGCCCACCTCGGTCGTGAACTCCCCTGACAGGCACCAGGTGAGCTGCTCCTCGTCATGCGAATGCACGGCGCTTTCCGATCCGGCCTCGAACTCCATCGTCGCCAGAAGGAGATTGCCCCCGAAGGCGAGAAGGCGCCTGGAATAGCTACCATCGCCGAGGGGCACGGTGGGGTAAGGGCCCTCGCCGAATCGCTCATACTGCATACTGTCTCCTTGTTTCGCCCGAGCCTTCACGGGCGCTTGGCATGGGGCGATCCTTGCCGCTGACAACACAATTGTGAACAATAGCCAGATTTCACACAATTGTAAACCATCTCCAGCGATCACTCGCCAAGGCTTGAGAGTTCGACCCTGTTGGCAACGCCCGTCTTTTGGTACAAATTGTACACGTGATTCTTCACCGTGCTCTGGGAGAGGCCGAGGCGCTCCGCGATGTCCTGGTTTCGCCACCCCTCGAGGAGGAGGGCGAGGACCTCGAGCTCCCGTTTCGTGAGCGGGTCGGCCGCGCAACGTCCCGCGATTCGCCTGGCCCGATCCTCGGCCTCCGTCGAGCCCCCGAAGCCCCCCGCATGTTGCTGCGAAGCCGGGGCGGGGGCTGAATCGCCCTCCTTGGCTAGGGGCCGGAACAGCTCGATCGTAACAAGTATGAAGAATGCTACGACCGCCATCGGACCCAGGAAGGGCCAGCCCATCCCGAGGACGCCAACGACGCGCAGGGCTTCGTAGACACCCAGGACGAGGACCGGAATGCCCACGGCGAGGGGGGCCCGCGAGAAGAGGCGCCCGATCCAGGAGGGCAGTTTGTCATGGGCGGCCCAGAGTCTTCGGGCCGGCCCGAGGTAGCCTGCGAAATACCAGAGGGCGCTGAGGGCGTAGACGAAGCGGCCGCTGAAATTGATGAGAGGCGGCTCGACCGCGAAGGCCGCCGACAGGAAGGCGGTGTAGACCAGGCCGCTCGCGAGGGTGAAGAGTCGCGGAAAATTGCGCGCCACGCCGGGACCCGGAATGACGATGGCGGCGAAACGCCGCAGCACGAGGTGGCTGCCGAAGGACAGGATGAAGGTCGTGTTCCATAGTACGAATTGCAACTGCGGGTTTCGGACGAGGCGGGCGGACGCGAGGAAGGTGCCGATCGACAAGATGAAGGCGAGCACGGCCTGAAGGCCGAGGCCGGTCGCCAGAAGTTCGAAGCTGCGGTCGCGCGTGCGATACCACAGGAGAAAGGCGAGGGTTATCGCGGGAAGCGCGGCGGCGAAGGCGAGGAGGGGAGCGACCAGATCGTTGAGCGAAGTCATATGTGCGTAGTATAGCCCCCCGTGGCCCCCGAGGCGAGCGTCAACTTTGTACCATGGATCTGGGAAGCTATTCCCAAGCCCATCCCCATGCGACGAAGGCGAGTTTCGACGATTATTGCACAAGGAGGTCGGCATGAAAGTTCCCGATCATCTCGGCATCATCATGGACGGCAATGGACGTTGGGCGACCTCGCGCGGTCTTGATCGCAGCAAGGGCCATTCCGAGGGCCTGAAGACGACGCGCAGGATCGTACGTGCGGCCAGCGAGGCTGGGGTGCGCTTTCTCTCCCTCTACGTTTTCAGCACCGAAAACTGGAAGCGCTCCACCGAAGAGGTGGGATTCCTGATGGGACTCGTCGCGCGCCATCTTGAAAAGGAACTCGATTTCTACAATGCCCTCGGCCTTCGCGTGGTCCATTCGGGCGAGCGCGAGGGACTCTTTCCTGATGTCCTCCGCGCCCTGGACCGGACGGTCGCGCTCACTTCCTCGCACAAGGGAATGGTCGTCAATCTCGCGCTCAACTACGGGGGGCAGGACGAAATCCTTCGCGCCATGCAACGCTGGAGCGAGGAGGGAGGCCGCGGCAGGCCCTCGGCCGGAGAACTCAGGCGCCATTTCGACGCCCCAATTCTCCCGGACATCGACCTTGTCGTCCGCACGGGAGGCGAATTCCGCGTATCGAATTTCTTTCTCTGGCAGACGGCCTACGCGGAATTCATTTTCAGCCAGAAACTCTGGCCCGATTTCACCGAGGACGACCTCCGCGCCGCGTTTAGGGAATATGCCGGGCGGGATCGGCGTTTTGGGAGCGCGCCGCCGGCCGACGCTCGAGGCGCTGTCCATATGGCGGAAGTCCGGCCGCGCCCTCACGGTTGAAATTCATGATAAATATGAAGTCCGTCGTCCCGTCGCTCCGTTTCTGCGCGTTGACGCCGGGAGGGAGGACTTCCGGCCAGACTGAGCCGACGCCCGCTTCCCGGCACACATGGTCCGAAAGCTCATCGAGCAGACGCGTTTCGGTCCGCGCCGCCAGATAATAGACTAGGCCCTTTCCGAAGCGGTGGCGTGTCAGGGCCGGCCGGCCCGCATACCAATCATCGCCGTAGGATGCGAGGGCCTCGGCCCCTTCGAGGTGCACGAGCTCGCAAAAACTGTCGATCGCATACTCGCCCCTCAGGCCAACTGGATTGCCCGCAAGGGGCAGGAGCCGGTTTGTCTGGCCTGGCCACAGTGGATCCAATTCCTCTGACCACAGGCCCGCGAGCCGCCGGAGCGGCCCGGGGAAGCCCCCCTCGAAGCAGAGATCGCCCTGATCGACCATGCCCGAAAAGAAGGTAAGTATGAGGGTTCCGCCCTCGGCGACGAAGGCTTCGAGACGCTCCGCCGTGCCCGGTTTGACGAGATGGAGCCAAGGCGCGACCACGACTTTGTAGTGGCCGAAATCCTGCGATTGGTTTGGCACATCGCACGCAATCGACCTTCGCCAGAATGAACGGTGAAATTCGACGCAGGCCCTTTCGTAGTTCCTTTCGGCCTTGCCGAAACCGTAGAAGCCGTCGATGGCCCAGCGGTTTTCCCAATCATAGACGATGGCGACCTCAGCCTCGACGCGACTGCCGGCGACATCGCCGATTTCGCGGAGTCCGCGGCCCACATCGGCGACCTCCTGAAAGGTTCTCGTGTTTTCGTGTCCGGCATGGTCGACGACTGCGCCGTGGAATTTCTCCGGTCCTCCCCTACTCTTGCGCCACTGGAAATACATGACGGAATCGGAACCGTGGGCGATCGCCTGGATGGAGGAGAGAAGATGCATGCCCGGGGCCTTGAGACGATTCACCGGCTGCCAGTTCACCTGGCTCGGCGTGCTCTCGATAAGCATCCATGGCCGGCCCTCTTTGAGACTGCGCGTGAGATCGTGGACAAAGGCGGTGCGGGCCGCCTCGTCGACATCAGCCATGCCGCTCGAAGGTCCCCCATCTTCCGCCGTCCGTCCAGGTTCCCCGCCCAGCGTTTCGTTGCCGTGATTGGCGTGCCACCGCGGATAGGAGTCCCAGCCTGCGACATCGACATGGGGGGCCCAGTTCCAGTAATCGAGGCCCGGGTAGGTGCCCATCATGTTGATCGCGATGGGCGTTCCGGGATTCAGGCGTCGCAAGGGCTCCGATTCGGCGAGGAAGAAATCGAGGGATTGCCTGTCGACGAAACGCCGCCAGTCGAGGGAAAGGCCCTGCAGCGAGGACTCGCCGCGGGGAGAGGGCGATTCGATTTCATCCCAATTGCCATAACGATGGCTCCAGAAGTCGGTCCACCAGGCCGCGTTGAGGGCCTCCAGACTTCCGTAGCGATCCTTTAGCCAGCTCCGGAAGGCCGCCTGACAGAGGGGGCAATGGCACTCGCCTCCATATTCGTTGGAGACATGCCAAAGCGAGAGGGCATCGTGTTTCGCGTACCGCCCGGCCAGACGCTCGTTGATCTCGGCGGCCTTGCGACGATAAACCGGTGATGTGTAACAGTGATTATGCCTTCCGCCCTGGAAGTCGCGGGTCCTGTCAGGCCCGCATCGCAGGATCTCGGGATATTTCCGCGCCATCCAGGCCGGCTTCGCGCCCGAGGGGGTCGCGAGCGCCGCCTTGATCCCGGCCGCGGCGAGGCGATCCATGATGGAATCCAGCCATGAAAAATCGTAGCGCCCCTCCTCCGGCTCAAGGCGCGTCCAGGCAAATATACCAATTGCTACTATATTGACCCCGGCGAGTTCGAATAGCCTGAAGTCCTCGTCGATGACTTCGGGCCTGTCGAGCCATTGATCGGGATTCCAATCGCCGCCGTGCAATAGCGCGCGTGGTGCAGGATTCGCCATCTCAGGCCGGTCCGCCGCGGAATCCCGCCATTCTCGCCGATCCGCCGCGGGAAAGGGGACTGAACCTGAGCCGAAGAGAATAGGGGGCCGGAGCCAGGCGGTAGCGTTCCCGAGTGTCCGGCCCACAGGTCGCCGTTCCAAGGCCCCTTTGCCCCGCGTCGAGCGTGACGAAGGCTTCGGGTCTGCGGACGAGGTCGGTAGTATGGAGGGCTTTCCAGAGTGAGGCCGCGTCATGGTGGGAGGCTCCGAAATGGAAGGGGCCTTCACCCTCGATCCTGATCCCCAGTTCGGAGTCCGCCACCTCGAGCCAACGCGTATCGCAGCGGTTGCCGTTTTCCTGCGGGAATACATAGGGCACATCGAGCCCATCGATTTCCGACTCGTAAATACCGAAGGCCGCCCCCGATTTCCTGTCCGGGTAATTTTCCTGCGGACCACGCCCGTACCAGCGTGCGTGCTCAAGGCCCTGAGTCAGGGGAAAGGCGATTCCGACGCGAGGCAATTCGGGAAGGCCCGGATCGAGATCGAAGAAATAGGAAGTCTCGATTCCCGTCTTTCCGAAAAGGAGCTCCTGGCCGAAACGACCCGCCCTCCTTCCGGTCCTCGTAACGACCTCGTGCGAAATAGTCAGCCTTGATCCCTTCTTTTCCATCGATCGCAGCGAGAAGGAAAGGGCGTCCAGGCCGGCGTCGAGCCAGGAATACATGGCCTTGTCTTCGTAGTAGAACGCGAAATCGGGCATCCCCCGCTTGTCCATGAACAGCCTGAGTCCGTCGTTCTCGGTGGGGACCCGCCAGAGGTTCATCGCGACCGGGCCGACAATCAGGGGGCGGTCCGCGGCACCCATCGCGTCGAGAAAGCCCTCGCTCGAAACATGGGCGCTCCAGGGCAGGGCCTTTCCCTCTTCCTTCGCTACATACAGCCATCCACCCCGGTCCGGCTTCAGGGCTTCTTCCCTGCCGATCCACGCGGCGGTGTCGAACTTCGGCATCCGGGCCAGAGAAAGCGGCAATTGCTCCCAACCCACGCGATGTCCCGCGGGGCCCCATGCGGTGCTTTCGGAAAGGACGAACTCGAGAAACAGGAAGGATTCCCGCAAGGCCGTGGCCGTCAGGAGCTCCTCGGTCCAGACGATGCCGAGGTCGACAAGCGCCTCGCTCTCCGGTTCAATGGCGGGAAGGTCGAGGCGGCCGGAAAGAAGGGATTCACCCTCAGCCTGGAGGGTCCAGCGCAGGGCAAGCCCGCCGAGTCTTTTGAAATATTGTCTATTGCGTACGAGTATCTTCCCGGTGGCCGGATGCTCGGATCGGGCGCCGACCCATCGGAATAACTGCGCACATTCGGCGAGCACGGGTTTCGCCGTCCGGTCGGGAAAAACCAGGCCGTTGCAGATGAAATCCAGATCGCTGGGCTTGTCGCCGTAGTCGCCGCCGTATTTCCAGTACTTGATGCCTGCGGCGTCACGGGCCTCGAGGCCCTGGTCTACCCAATCCCAGATGAAGCCTCCCTGGAGGCCCCTGGACTTTTCGAAGAGCTCCCAGTAATCGGAGAGCCCCCCGTTCGAGTTGCCCATGGCGTGCGAGTATTCGCACATGATGAAGGGCCTGTCGTCGTCCGTGGTAGCCGACCAGGCCTCAAGGAGTTCGAGGGGCGAATACATCGTCGACACGATGTCCGAGACGTTTCGACCCCGCTTGAGGCTTTCGAGATTGTGGCGTCCCTGTCCCCATTCCGGGCGGAAGGCGCCCTCGTAATGGAGGGGCCTGCCAGGATCGAAAGACCTGATCCAGGCTGCGAGGGCCTCGTGGTTGTGGCCATATCCCGACTCGTTGCCGAGGGACCAGACGATGACGCTGGCATGATTCTTGTCGCGCAGGACCATCCTGATGCCGCGCTCGAGGAAGGCCATGGCCCACCTGGGGTCGCGGCAAAGATGATCGTAATAGGCATGACTTTCGATGTCGGCCTCGTCGAAGAGATAGAGGCCGTATTCGTCGCAGAGGTCGTACCAGCGTTCGTCGTTGGGATAATGCGAAAGCCGCACCGCGTTGAAGTTGTTGCGCTTCAGGATTTCGACGTCCCTGAGCATTCCCGCCGTGTCGAGGGTCTTGCCCCAACGCTCGTCGTGCTCGTGACGATTGACGCCGCGGATCATGACCCGCTTACCGTTGACGAGGAGGGATCGGTCCCGGACCTCGACGCGCCGAAAACCCAGCCGCGTCGCGACGTGCTCAATTTCGCGGCCGTCGGGCGCGACCAGGGTCGCGACGAGACAATAGAGGGCCGGCTCCTCGTGGTTCCACGGGCTCGGGCCTTCCACCGGCATCGACATCCGGACTTCCCAGCGCGAGGAGCGATAATAGGATCCCACCTTCGCTGAGGCCTCCGCCAGTGGCGACTCGGGCGAGGCGTCGGGACCGGCGGGCCCCCGAGTCCTTGGCCCGAACAACGACAGGCGAACCGTCCAATCGCCGCGAAGGCCCGCGGCGTCGATGCCCGAGGGGAGGCCCGTTCCGCCGTAGTCGACGGGAGCCATGCCTTCGGGAAGGCGATTCGCCGCGGGGTCGAAGGTGAACCCGAGCCTGACGGCGACTTCGACCTGGCCCTTGGAGAAATCGGCTTCCGGCACCGGCCTCGCGTCGAGATCGGCTATGTAGGCGAAATCGGTACTGTAGAGCCAGACGCTGCGATAGATGCCGCCGTACCACCACTGATCCTGATCCTCGATGTAGCTCGCATCGGAATACCTGATGACCCGGAAGGCCAGGAGATTGGGCCCTGGCTTCAGCGCCGCGCCCAGATCGAATTCCGAGGGAAGCCGCGTGTCCTTGGAATAGCCCAGCCTGTGGCCGTTGCACCAGACTTCGAGAAAACTTTCGGCACCGCCCACGTGAAGGACCACCCGCCTCGATTCCCACAGGGCGGGCAAATCGAACCAACGCCTATAAAGTCCCGTGGGGTTGTGCACGGCTGGAGCCGAGGGCGGCGCGTTCCCGAAGGGCATCACCACGTTCGTATAGTGCGGCTTGTCGAAGCCCTGAAGAGTCCAGGTGCCGGGCACCTTCAGTCTCGACCAGGACGAATCCGAGAATGTCTCGTTGAAAAAACCCTCGGGACAGGCGTCGGGGTTCTCCGCCAGGGCGAAGGTCCATTGGCCGTCCAGTCCGAGGACCAGGGGATTCGCCTGCCCGGTCGCGACGGAAGGCCCCAGACGGGCTGCCCTTCTCGCTTCCTCCAGGCTTCTCCAGGGCAGAAGCGGACTCCGCATCGGCAGCCGCCCCTCCCCGCTGACCTCCGGACTCTCCCAAGGCCTGTACGAATGGAATAGATCGCCTTCGCGCTTCATGTCGTCCTCCCCCGCCCTTTTTCCGCCGGCCCTATTTCACCGAACCCAGAAGTCCGGCCACGAACTGCTTCTGCATCGCCAGGAAAAGCACGAGGACCGGCAACACCGATATGCAAACAATTACCATCAATGCCCCATATTCGATCGTGTAGGCGCTCATCATCGAGGCCATCGCGATGGGAAGGGTCTTCTTCTCGTCGGAAAGGATCGTGATGAGGGGCCAGAGGTAGGAATTCCACTGACCGAGGAAGAGGTAGATCGCCGCGGAGGCGTAGGTCGCCTGCATCGAAGGCGTCACGATCCGGACGAAGATTCCGAATTCGCTGGCCCCGTCCACCCGGGCCGCCTCCATGATCTCGGTCGGGAACATCTTGAAGTTCTGACGCATGAAGAAAATTATGAATACCGACATTATGGAGGGCAGGATGATCGCGGCGTGGGTGTTGAGAAGCCTGAAGAAGGCGAACATCCTGAACATCGGAATCACGAGGGCGATCTGTGGAATTATGAGGGTCAGGAGAAGGACCCCGAAGACCTTGTCGCGCGCCTTGGATTGGTGTTTTTCGAAACCGTAGGCCGCCAGTCCGTTGACCACGAGGCCGAAGATGACGGTCAAAAGGGCGATCTTGAGCGAGTTGAAAAAGAAGACCGGCAAATTGTAGCTTGTCGTCGCCTTGTTCCAGTTGGAGGCGAATTCGGGACCGGGAACGAGGATGCCCTTGAGGACATCGTTCGGGTTGAGAGTCATGCCGACAATCATCCAGATAAAAGGGAAAATGCTGATCGCCGCTGCACCCAACAGGATGACGAGGATGAGGACCCTGCCAATCGACCAATTCCTGACCATGCTCATTTGGCTTTCCTTTCACCGAGGAGGCGCATCTGGACGATCGCGAAGATGCCCGAGATAAGCACCACGACATATGACATGGCCGTCGCATAGCCGAAATCGGCGTTGACGAAGAAAGCCTGCCTGTAGATGTAAAGGGCGGCCGTCATGGTCGCGTTGGCCGGCCCTCCCTGCCAGGTAAGGATGTTCGGCTCGTCGAAAAGCTGCATGGTTCCGCTGGTCGAGGTGACCAGGGAGAAGAGGATCACGGGCATGAGGAGGGGAATTGTTATCGAGAAGAGCTGCCTGAACTTTGAGGCCCCGTCGACCTCCGCGGCCTCGTATATTTCAGTATCAATGCTTTGGAGCCCCACGAGGAAGAAGACCATGTTGTAGCCCGTCCATCGCCAGGTCATCGCAAGTATGATGGTCACCTTCGCCCAGAACGCGTCGTTCAACCAGCCTATCGGCGTGGTTATGAGATGGGCGTCGAGCAGCACGTTGTTGAGCATCCCGTTCTGTTGGAGGAGGACGCGGAATAGGACGGACACCACGACGAGGGACGTCACGGCCGGAAGGAATATCGCAAGGCGCAGGGGGCCGCGAAAGCGCCTGATGCCCTGATTCAGGAGCACGGCAAGCATGAGGGCCAAAAATATCATAATTGGTATCTGTATCACCATGAATATGAAATTGTTGGCGAGGGCACCCTGAAAAACCTGGTCATGGGCCATCCTCACGAAGTTCCCCAGGCCGATGAAGGTGTTGGACATGCCTTTCCACCTGCGCGTCACGTAGTAAAGCGACGAGACGATCGGATAAAGCATGAATAGGGAGAATAATACCATCGCCGGGGTGACGCAGAACCATCCAAATCGGTTCAGGTATCGCTGGTAGGTTCCTCGCTGTGCCATGGGCTGCTCCTGCTGGGCGTAATTTCGCAAAAAGGCTTTCGCCCCCGCCTTCCGAAAAGGCCGCGGGGCGAAAGCCCTCGTCCGATCCTGGCCCGAGGGGGCCAGGGCGGACTCGCTGAATGCCGAACCTGGCCGGGCCTTATTGGCCCATCACCTGCTTGTATTCGGATTCGGCCGCGGCGATGGTCTCGTCGACGGTCTTGAGCTTGCCCTGGAAGTAGTTGAGCGTCGCGTGGGCGACGGCATCACGCATCGGCACGTAGTTGGGCGTATACCTCAGGACGGGGACATTGGCCATCCAGGTGGCGAAATCGTGGTAGATAGCCTGGTTCTTATAGAAGAAGCTGTCACGAGCCGTGTAGTTGGAGCCCTGCTGGCTGGGGAGATAGGTGCCCATGGCGCCGGCGCCCTTGAGAATATCGTTGTAGAAGGCGAGGGTATCGGGCGTCGTGGTCGCCCAGACGGACTTGAGGAAATCGACGGCAAGCGCCTTGTTGGGACTGCTCGAGAAAACGTACCAACTGGAACCGCCGTTGTTCGAGGCGTTGGACGCTCCGGGCACACCTTCGATCTTGGGAGTCGGGATGATCATGTATTTGCCGGCATTCTCGGGGCGGGACTTTACGCTCCCGACCATCCAGATGGCGTTGAGGAAGCCGGCGGCCTGGTCGCTGTTGATGGCGTTGATCCAATCGCTCCATCCGACCACCGGGTAGAGGAGGCCCTTGTCGTTGAGTTCCTTGAAAAGGGTGAGCGACTTTTTGAAGGCGTCGCTGCGAAGGTTGAGGCTGCCGTCGGTGTTGAAGAACTGACCACCGGTGGACTGGACGACGATGCGGAGCATGTCGAAGTTGTCGCTCTGGTAGGCGAGAAGGGGCTTGCCTGTCTTGGCCTTGACCTGCACACCGAGCTTGATGACTTCGGACCAGGTGAGCTTCTTGCCGGCGTAGTTGTCGGGGTTGAGGCCGGCTTCTTTGATATAGTCCGTGCGCAGCCAGAGCCCGGTCGAGCCGGTATCGAAGGGAATGCCGTAGACGTGGTTGCCGACGGTCATCGGTCCGACCTTGTAGGCGGCAAACTTGCTGTAGTCGACGCCCGCGGCCTTGAGATCGACGAAGGCGTTGGGATAGTCCTGGAGGAACTGCTCGATGCGGAAATCCTGGAAGAGCGCTATGTCGGGGAGCCCTGCGCCGCCGGCCTGGAGGCCGGAGATGATCTTGGCCTCGATGTCCTGGGCCATGTCGACCACCTCGATATTCACATCGGGATGGGTCTTGTTGTAAACCAAAGCCGCCTGTTTCATGGCATAGACATTGAAGTTGGGGTCCCAGCACCAGACCGTCAACTTCTTCTGCGCGGAGAGGCCGACGACCAGGGTCGCGACCAGCGCAAGTACGATGAACATTCTTTTCTTCACGTGAAGCCTCCTGCCTACGAACGCTTCGCCACTTTGTGGCGCGGCCTTACAGTGGACCCGGTCGGCCGTATCCGCAAGAGACAGGAATCACGATTTGATCGGGACAATTGTCACGCCTTCACGCTTCACTCGTGGTAGCGGATGCGGTTGGCCATTTGAATGATCTGGAAACGATCCTGCACTCCCAGTTTCGAGTAGATCATGCTGACGTGGTTGCGGACGGTGTGCTCGGCCAGGTGGAGCGAATCGGAGATCTGCGCATTGTCGCAGCCCGTGGCAATGAGCGAGAAGACCTCCCGCTCGCGCCTCGTGAGCGTCTCGAAGCCCTCGATGTCGCCCTCTCCGCGATCGGGCCGCGAGGGGCTCTCGTCCACGATGCTCCGCATGAGCTTGCCGACGACATGCGGCGAAATCTGCATGGCCCCGCCCTTGAGGGCCCGGATGCTCGCGATGAGCTCGGTGGGGGAAATGTCCTTCAGCAGGTAACCCGCCGCCCCGAAACCCAGGGCCTTTCGCACATTCTCGTCTTCGTCATAGGTGGAAAGAATGAGGATCTTGGTGGCGGGAAGGGCGGCGAGTATCTTCCCGGTGGCCTCCACCCCGTCCATCACGGGCATGTGCACATCCATGAGGATGATGTCCGGACGGAGGGCGGAGGCCATCGAGCAGGCCTCCGCTCCGTCGCGGGCCTTCCCGACCACGTCGATATCATCTGCATAATTGTGAAGGAATGTCGAAAGGCTTTCGAGGAAGAGCCTTTGATCGTCCGCGATGAGGACCCGTATCTTGCCGTCCATCTCAATCTCCTGTCTTCGGGGAAAGCGGGGAAGCCCTGGGGGCCGGCGCGGGACCTGGGGAGGAGGCGCGCAGCACAAGGTCGGGCAGGGGTATGTCGATGCGGAGCGCGAAGCCGCCCTCGGCGACCTGGCCCACCTCGACATGGCCTCCGAGGGCCCCGATCCTCTCCTCCATGCCGCTGATGCCGATGCCCTTGACAATTGCGAAGGCACCCTTCCCGTTGTCCGCTATCGAAAGTCTTAGTTGGTTGTTTTCGACCCAGAACCCAACCCTCACCCTCGTGGCCTTGCCGTGACGCACCGCGTTCGTCAAGGCCTCCTGGATGGTTCTATAGAGGGTCAGGCTGGTTTCCTGTGGAAGGGCGTGCGGCATGTTGCCATAGCTCACGTCGACCTCGATCTTCGTCACCTTTTGGAAGATGGAAACGATCTTGTGGATTGCCTGGGTGCAATCGGTGAGGCGGTTCTGCTCGGAACGGAGCTTGCGGAGGGCGATGCGGGTCTCGCGCAACCCTTCCTGGGCCTGGCTCCGCGCCGAGACGATGAGATCGGTGAGGCCGGCCTGGTCGTCGCGGGGAAGACTGCCCGCCGCATCCATCAAGGCGATGAGATTCGTGAAAATATAGCCTGAAATATCATGAATTTCGCGGCTGATCCGATTGCGCTCGCGCTCGGCCGACTCGACGTCGATGGTCTGCGCGTATCCCTGGAGGTTCCTGTTGAGTTCGGCCAGGGCCACGAGGTTGGCCTCGTGGAGCCGGACGAGTTCGACAAGTTCCTTCTGCCTGGCGTTGAGCGTCCGCAACAGGCAGGATGCCGCCGAGGCGAGGGCGAGGGCGAGGGCCAAGGCTCCGAGTTCCGAGCTTCGCGGCCGCGGCATTTCGGGGGAGAGACTGCTCGCCCCCAGAAAATCGGGAAAGAGCTGCGCGACCATGAAGAACGCGAAGGCCAATGCCGCGACCACCTTGTCGTAGGGGGCCTCTTCGATCAGGCATATTTCCGTCATGAGGCCCACTCCGAGCACAAGTTTGACCGACAGGTACGATTCGAGGCTGTAGCCCAAAATGACGAGGAGGTAGGCTCGAAGGAGGAGGACGGGATGGAGCCAAGCGTTCTTTCTCACGAGGATGGCCAGGAAGCTCAATGCCACGGAGGCGCCGACGAGCCCGAAGTAGGTTTCGCCGAAATAGGGCGGCGGGTGGCCGGGATCGGGCGGTCCGGGATAGAGGAGGACGGCCGCGACATAGGTGGCAACGAGAACGGTCCCCCTCTGGAAATCGGTCGAGAACAGGGTGTCTCGCACGGCTGCGCCGATGGGCGATCGTTCTCCCTTTTGCATCGGCGCAAGCATTGTCCGGGCCAGTTGAATCGTCAAGCGGAAGATCGGAACGAAACGGCACAGGTTCCGATTTCAGGTCCAGCCCCCGCCCTTCTCCCCGACCAAAGCGCTATGGCCCCGCGTCCCCTTAGGTTATATATTGAGAACACGGTTTGATTGAAAGGAGATGTGCACATGGACAATTTCGTTTTCAGGAATCCCACCAAGATAGTCTTCGGCAGGGGGGCAGAGTCGAAGGTGGGCGAAGAGGCCCGCGCCGTGGCGTCGAAGGTGCTCCTGCACTTCGGCGGCGGCAGCATCAAGCGGTCGGGACTCCATGACAAGGTGGTCGCCTCGCTCAAGGCGGCGGGTGTGGCCTATGTCGAGCTCGGGGGAGTGGAGCCCAATCCCCGCCTCGGCCTCGTGAAGGAAGGAATCGCCCTTTGCCGCAAGGAGAAGGTGGGACTCGTGCTCGCCGTCGGCGGCGGCAGCGTCATCGACTCGGCCAAGGCCATCGCCCTTGGCGTGCCCTATTCCGGGGATGTGTGGGATTTCTACTCGGGCAAGGCGGAGCCGACCGAGGCCCTGCCGGTCGGCACAATTCTCACGATTCCCGCGGCGGGCAGCGAAGCCAGCACCGGCAGCGTCATCACCAAGGAAGAAGGCCTCTACAAGCGCGCCTGCAATTCCGAACTCATCTATCCGCATTTTTCGATTCTCGACCCCGAACTCGCCTTCACCCTGCCGCCCGACCAGATCGCCAATGGCGCCGCCGATATCATGGCCCACCTCCTCGAGCGCTATTTCACGAACTCGAGGCCGGTCGAGTTCACCGACCGTCTCATCGAGGCCACCCTTCGCACGGTAATTGACGCGGCGCCGCGGGTCCTGGCCAAGCGCGACGACTACGACGCATGGGCCGAACTGATGTGGGCCGGCACCATCGCCCACAACAATCTCCTCAATACCGGGCGGGTCGGAGATTGGGCCACCCATGATCTGGAGCACGAGGTGTCGGCCGTCTACGGCGTGGCCCATGGAGCCGGACTGGCCGCCCTCTTCCCCTCCTGGATGCGCTTCACGCTCAAACAGGATGTGGCGCGCTTCGCCCAAATCGCCAACCGCGTCTGGGGATTGGAGATCGTGCCCCGCGACATCGAGCGGGCGGCCCTGCGGGGCATCGCGGCCCTCGAAGGTTTCTGGGGCTCCATCGGACTTTCGGTGCGACTCTCGGGCCTCGGCGTCAAGGAGGACCGTATCCGGGAGATGGCCGACAAACTCACCGAGAATGGGAAGAGACAGGTCGGCAACTTCGTGAAAATCGGCAGGGACGAGGCGATCAAGATCTACACGATGGCCCTCCGCGACTAGGCTGCGTGGAAGGCGGGCCCGATCGCGTGAGGACCCCTACGCGATCGCCGCTCCTCGCCACCGGGGGCGGTATCCATTCGGATGCCGCCCCGACACTGCCCTCCTAATCACCTCGTTGATAATTGGGCGCTTCCCTCGTAATCGTAATGCTGTGGGGATGACTTTCCGCGAGACCGGAAGAGGTTATGCGAACGAGGCTGGTCCTCTCGCGGAGATCGGCCAGACTGGCCGCGCCCGCGTAGCCCATGCCGGACCGCATGCCGCCGAGGAGTTGGTTCACGTATTCAGGCAAGGTCCCCCGATAGGGCACCATCCCCTCGACCCCCTCGGGCACGAGCTTCCTGCCTCCCTGCGCCGCCGAATCGTCCTGGCCGCTGCCGTAGCGGTCGCGGCCGTAGCCCTGCAGGGCGCCCAGGGAGCCCATTCCGCGATAGCTCTTGTACTGTCTGCCCTCGTAGAGGACCAGTTCGCCGGGACTCTCCTCCAGGCCCGCCAGGAGACTCCCGAGCATGACGGTCTCTGCTCCCGCCACGATGGCCTTGACGATGTCGCCGGAATACTTGATCCCGCCGTCGGCGATGACGGGGACGCCGCGTTTCCTGGCGGCGCGGGCACAGGCCCAAATGGCGCTCATCTGGGGCATCCCGGCCCCGGAAATTATCCTCGTAGTACAGATCGAACCGGCGCCGACGCCGACCTTCACCGCGTCGGCACCGGCTTCGATCAAGGCCTCCGTGCCTTCCTCGGTGACGACATTCCCGGCGATGACCGGCATATCCCTGGCCACGGCCTTGATCCTCCTGATCGCCCCCGTCACGCCCTTCGTGTGGCCATGGGCCGTATCGACAACGAGAACGTCGGCTCCCGCCGCGACGAGCCGCTCGACCCGCTCCTCGACATCGGGACCGACGCCCACGGCCGCCCCGGCGAGAAGGCGCCCGAGCGAATCGACGGCGGCGTTCGGATAGTCGCGTTTCTTCTGGATGTCCTTGACGGTGATTAGGCCGCGCAACCTCCCCTCGGCGTCCACGATGGGCAATTTCTCGATGCGATGGCGCGCGAGTATCGCGATGGCCTCCTCGATGCCCGTCCCTTCCGGAGCCGTGACGAGGCCCTGGGACGTCATGAAGTCGGTGACGGGACGCCTGCCGTCCTCGGGACGGCAGAAACGTCTGTCCCTGTTGGTTATGATCCCGACCAGCTTCCCGCTCGACGCCTCGACTATCGGCACGCCCGAAACGCGCCAGGTTTCCATCACCTTCTCCGCCTCGGCGAGGCTGGCGGTGACGGGGAGGAAGACCGGGTCGGCGATCATGCCCGACTCGGAGCGCTTGACCTTCCGCAGTTCCTCGGCCTGGGCCGCGGGGCTCATGTTCCGGTGAATGATGCCGATCCCGCCCATTCTCGCCAGGGCGATGGCGAGTCGGTTTTCGCTCACGGTGTCCATGGCCGCCGACAGGAGGGGGGCCCTGAGTCTGATGCCGGGCACCAGAGTCGCGCCGATATCGACCTCAGAGGGCAGAATCTCGCTGTAGCCCGGCACGACGAGGAGGTCGTCGAAGGTAAGGGCCGGACCCGTCATAAACAATTGATCGTTTCGCATAATGTCTCCAGCCATCGCGATTAGTGCCTGAAATGCCTGACGCCCGTATAGATCACCGCCATTCCGGCGGCATCCGCGGCTGCGAGAGTCTCTGCGTCCCTGATCGAACCGCCGGGATGGACGACGGCGCTCACGCCCGCTTTCGCCGCGGCCTCGATGCCGTCGGGGAAGGGGAAATAGGCATCCGAGGCCATCACCGAGCCCCTCGCCTTCTCCCCCGCGCGCTCGATCGCCTGCCTTACGGCGTCCACCCTGTTCGTCTGGCCCCCGCCGATGCCGTAGGTCACCCCGGCGCCAGCGAGCACGATGGCATTCGACCTGACGTCCGAGACGACCCGCCAGGCGAAGCGGAGCGCCTCGAGTTCCGCCTCCGTCGGCCGCCGCCGTGACACCGTCTTCCATTCAGCCTCTGCGGGATCTCCCCGGTCACGATCCTGGACGAGCCAGCCGGCGGTTACGGCCCTGATTTCCCTCATCGGGGAAAGCGCGAGGGAGGGCTCAGTCTCGAGAAGGCGCAGGTTCTTCTTCGTGGCGAAGAGGGCGAGGGACTCCGCGCTGAAGGAGGGAGCGGCCACGCACTCGAGAAACAGCGCCGTCATCGATGCGGCTGCCTTCGCGTCGACGGGCCGGTTAAAGGCCACCACGCCGCCGAAGGCCGAGAGCGGATCTGCGGCCAGGGCCTTTTCGTAGGCCTCGGCCACATCCGCACCGAGGGCCACCCCGCAGGGCGATAGGTGCTTGACGATAGTGCATGCCGTGGTTCCGAAGGCCGAGACCGAACGCAGGGCCGCGTCCAGATCGAGGATATTATTATATGAAAGCTCTTTTCCCTGGAGCAGTCTGCCGCCGAGCGGGCCCTGTCCGGGAACGGCGCAGCGGTACTCGGCCGTCTGATGGGGGTTCTCGCCGTAGCGAAGGGACCGTTCGCGCGTTCCGGGAAGGAGGAGTCCGCCCTCCCCCGCCTCCTTGCCTTCCTCTTCCCCGACAAGGCCCGCGAACCATCCTGCGATCGCCCCGTCGTAGCGGGCCGTCCGCTGGAAACCCTTGAGGGCGAGGCGCTTTCGCCTTTGGAGGTCAGGCCCGGCCGATTCGAAGAGGGTGGCGATTTCATCATAGTCGGAAGGATCGCAGGCGAGGGTGACCCTGGCGTAGTTCTTCGCCGCCGCTCGTGTCAACGCGACGCCTCCGATGTCGATCTCCTCCACGAGTTCGGCCTCGGTGACACCGTCGCGCCCGAGGGCCTTTTCAAAGGGGTAGAGGTTCACCACGACGAGATCGATGGGTCCGTAGCCCCGGGCCTCCAGTTCGGCAAAATCCGTCCCCTCGCCCCTGGCGAGAATGCCGCCATGGATGGCCGGGTGGAGGGTCTTCACCCTTCCCCCAAGCATTTCCTCGGATTTGGTATAGGCGGCGACGTCGATTACTTCGAGCCCGGCCTCGCGCAGGGAGGCCGCCGTCCCCCCGGTGGCGAGGAACCTGAAACCCTTCGCCGCGAGGCGCCGTGCGAAGGAACCGAGCCCCGTTTTGTCGTGAACCGATGCGAGCGCCAGTCTCATGCCATCCCTCCCTGTCGTCTTTTCGTAGCGGTCATCGCGGATTCGTCATCGAGGCGGTCCCGCCGCAACCGCATCGCAAGTTCCACCACCAATTCGTGCTCGAGCATGTGCATCTTGCCTTCAAACTCAGCCAGCGTGTCTCGCGGATCGATGCTCAGTGTGCGTACTATAATTGCCGGCCCCGTGTCGACGCCTTCGTCCGGCACGAAATGGAGCATCGCCCCCGTCGTGTCCCCCTCCCCCGCGCGCGCGGCCGACCATGCCCGGCGGATCGCCTCGGTTCCCGGGAACCTCCCCGGCAGGGCCGGATGGAGATTGATCACCCGTCCCCCGAAGCCTTCGAGAAATACCTTCGACAGAATCCTCATCCAGCCCAGGAGAAGCACCCAATCGGGCTCGAAACCACCAGCGGCCTCGGCGAGAAGAAGGTCATAATCCCGACGATTTCTGCCCTCGGCCGGCAGGAGGAGATCAGGCACTTCCAGGTCTCGAGCTCGCTCCAGACATCCCGCGCCGGGTCGGTCGCACACCAGACCCACCACCTCGATCGGGGCATCTCCCCGATTCGCTGCCCTCGCGAGATGCTCGAAATTGCTCCCATTTCCCGAAGCGAGAACGAGAACGCGGGCCTTGTCGTCGCCCTGCTTCATATGAGCCTGACGCGGCCCGAGCCCTTTTCGAGCCCGCCGATGACGAAGACCTCCTCGGGCACGAGCTCGCGCAGTCGTCCCAATTCAGTGGGGGCGACAACAACGATCATACCTATGCCGAGATTGAAAACCCTGGCCATCTCCCCATCGTCCGCCCCCGAAAGCCCACGTATCAGGTTGAAGATCGGCGGAATCTCCCAGCTTCCCCATCGGACGACGGCATCGATTCCGGCAGGGAGTACGCGCGGGATATTCTCGATGAAGCCGCCGCCCGTGATATGGGCTAGGGCCTTGACGGGCGATGGAAGGGCG